>NZ_JBFRDD010000007.1:0-288852 GCF_052113425.1 Cupriavidus sp. YAF13 | reverse complement strand
ACCCATGTCTGAGTATCGCCCTAAGGCGATACGAGTTTGGGTCCCGGCCGCTCTTTTCGTCGAAGCCCGAGGGGGTAGTCGCCCCATCCGGCGCGCCTTCTTTGCCTACTTTCTTGGCAAGACAAGAAAGTAGGTCGCCGCCCCGCAGAGGTGGTGAAACTGCCTTTGACTCTAAGCCTTTGACTTTAAGCCTTCGACCTTAGGCCTTTGAAGTTGACTTTGAAGTTCGCTTCAACCCACCCAATCCAAGGAGAACCCCATGCCCCTGCAACAAACCCTGGTCATCCACGAAGCCCTGGACAGCCCTAACGCCAACGGCGCAGTTGTCCGCGAACTGTTCGACGCCTACACCGCCGCCGGCGTAACGGTAGACGTCGTCAGCGCCCGGAGCTGGTAGGCCTGGTGTCCGATGCGGACGGCCCGATCGGCAGCCTGGCCGTGGCGCTCAAGCTGGCGCCGATGAAGCACAAGGGCGACCACCTGGCCGGCGACGTCATCGTGACCACGCACTTGTCCACCAACGTGTCGATGCAGCCGCACGATCCGGTGCCGTTCATGGGCATGCCGGTGTCGTCGGACACCATGAACGCGTACCAGGTGCTGCCCGAGATGGACGCGATCCTGTCGCTCGATGCCTCCAAGGGCAACAGCATCATCAAGCACCGCGGCTTTGCGATCTCGCCCACCGCCATGCAGGGCTATATCCTGCGCGTGAGCCCGGACCTGGTGGCGGCGATGGAATCCACCACCGGTTGCCCGGCAGTGACCTTCCCGATCTCGCAGCAGGACATCACGCCCTATCACAACGGCCTGTACCACTTCAACAGCATCATGCAGCCGCATGTGGCCACCGCCGCCCCGGTGGTAGGCGTGGCGCTGACGGCGCAGTCGGTGGTCTCGGGCAGCGCCACCAGCGCCAACCACGAGATCGACATCGCCGAAGCGGTGCGCTTCTGCGTGGAAGTGGCCAAGCGCTTCGGCGCGGGCAAGTGCCAGTTCTTCAACGTGGTGGAATGGGGCAAGATCCGCGCGATCTATCCCGACATGACAGGTTTCCAGCGCGCCGGCGCGGCGCACTGAAACCAGGCGCGGCGGTGCCCGGACGTGCGGCAAGCCACACGCGGGCATTCTCAGCGGGCGCGCTTCAGTGTATGGTTGCGCTCCTGACGTAGTCGCCGCCTTAGCGGCTATTCTTGCAACATGCTCCGCCTGAACGACACCGACAGCCCCGCGCTGTCCCGCTGCCTGTCCACCCTCGCCGCCTGCGCCGCGCTAGCCGCGCTGCCTGGCTGCGAACGCAATGAACCGGCGCCGGCCACCTCCGCCACATCCTCATCCGCCGCCGCCGCCGCATCGGATGCGCAGGCAACGCGCGCCGACGATGCTGCCCAGCCGGACGACGGGCCCAGCTTTGCGCCCGCGCCGCTGGCCCGCCCGCTGGTCGCGCTGCGCGGGCTGACCAGCATGGCGGACGTGCAGGCGGCGTGGGGCAAGCCGCCGGACATCACGCCCAACCAGGATGAATGCGGCACGGCGCTCGACGAAGAGCACCTGATGCACTACCACTACCCCGATGCGCTGATCGAAGTGGGCCGCAGCGGCGACGCCGTGATCCGCGCGCTGCACGGCATCCCGGCCGGGCTGACGCTCAAGCTGGAAAGCCAGGACATTACCGCGGCCTCCACGCTGGCGCAGCTCAACACGGCCATGCGCAAGAACCCGCGCTGGAAGATGGCGGAGGCGCCAGGCAAGGTACGCAGCCCGTCCGACCGCGACGAGGGCGACCCGCTCGAACAGCTCGCCTACACCACGCTCTACACGCTGGACGGCGACGGCGACCAGTACCGCCTGTATTTCCTCGGCGACCGGCTGGTGGGCTACGCCTACTGGGTCGGCTGCTGACCCCGTCGTGCGGCGCTAGCGCAGCGCGCCGGGACCACCCGTGTGTGGCGCAAGCGCCGCTGCGGCATCGTCCTCGATGGCAGCGGCCTGCGATGCCTCGCCATGCAGGCGCTTCCATTCGTCGAAGCCGCCGGCCAGCGCCCAGGTATTGGCGTAGCCGGCCGCCTTCAGGCGTTCCGCCAGCACCGCTGCCGACACCTCATGCGGGCAGGCGCAGTAAACCACGATGTCGATGCTGGTCGGATGCTCGGAGAGTAATTCCAGCGGCGCATTCAGGTCGATGATCATCGCGCCGGGGATCCGCTCCACCGCGTCGCTGCGCACGTCGAGCACCAGCGGGAAGCGATCGCCTAGCCGGCGCGCTTCCAGTTCCCCCACCGACATGCGGGGCACACGCCGGGTGCGGCGCAACAGGCGCACGCGCCGCCAGAACTTCCACGCGACGAAAGCGGCGAATGCGCCCAACACCACCATGACGGCCACCGGGCCATAAGTGCTGAAGGCGTTCAGGATGACTTCGACAAAATCGGTGAACACCACGCCAACCAGCAGCGCGCCGCCGGCCCACACCAGCGCCCCGATGGCGTCGTAGAACAGGAACACCGCGAACGGCGTGGAGGTCATGCCGGCCATGGCGGTGGACAATGCGCCCGCGCCTGGCAGCAGCTTGGCGAACACCAGCGAGCGCGGGCCCACGCGCAGGTACAGCGACTGGGTCTGGCGGATGCAGCTGTCGGGCGAGATGGAAACGCGGCAGATGGTGCGCAGCATGGGTTGCCCGAGCCGCTTGCCGGCGAAGTACCAGGCCGTGTCGGCAATCAGGCAGGCCAGGATAACGGCCGCCAGCACGGCTCCCAGCGCAGGGCCGCTCTCGCGCATGCCGAGCGCGCCGGCAACGAACAGCATGGGAACGGCCGGCACCGGCAGCCCGGCCTGCTCGGCCAGCACATTGAGAAACACCAGCATCACGCCGTGGCTCTCCAGCAAGGACTGCAATTCACCCACACCGGTCTCCGCACTATGGCCGTTTTCGCCCCTTCAAGGTAATCGGCGCGAGCGAGGATGCTCGCGCCGGCGGGCATAGGCAGTAGTGTGCCACCAAGGCGGCGCGGTGCAGTGCATTGACTTGCATGCGAACGTCAAAAACCCTGAACGAGGCGCCTGCGAGGCTGCAGGCCAGCACTTCGGCTATCACCCTGGCGATCACCCCGGTTATCGCTCCGATGGTCAGGCATGCGCGCCGTCCTGATAGGTGTCGAACCTACGCGCCGGATCCGCGGAAGGGCCGCTGCGGTCCATGCCGGCCAGCTTCTGCGCCCCGTCCTGGAACGGATCGACCGTGCGCGCCGGGTCCGCTGAAACGCCGCCGCGGTCCATGCCAGCCAGCTTTTGCGCCCCGTCCGAGAACGGATCCGGCTTGCGCAGGCGGCTGGCGTCCGCGCCCATCGCCGGCGCGGCGGCCGGGTCCAGGCGAGCGCCATCGCTATAGACATCGAAACGCGACGCATGGAAGACGTAGCCGTAGCGGTCCCCGGACACGGCACTGTCCTTGGGGCCAGCGGCTTGCGCCGGAACCGCCGTGGCGGCAATGCCGGCAAGTGCGGCCGAAGTCATCAACGACTTGAAGAAATGGCGGGTCATGGCAATCTCCTTCTGGGCGATCGGCGGATCGCGGCTGGCTTGCAGGGGAGCAGCGCCTTGCGCTGGTCCGGCCACACGTGAATCGCGCGGTTAAACCAGATACGCGGCGAAGCGCGCTGTGGATGCACACACTGGATGCGTGCGAGCCGCGCGCAAAGACCACACGGGGCTCAGGGCTGCATGGCCGCGGCCTCGCAGGTCATTCGCCGCATCGCCGTGGCAACTGCGGCTTCCACCTGCACCTCGGCCTGCGCAATCGAGGTAGCCAGCCGCTCGCCGCCGAACTCGTCATACTCGATAGCGACCTCCAACGCGTCATCGATACCGATGTAGCCGAACGCCGCACGCAACGCCGGGGTGACATGGTCGAGCCGGGCCAGGCGGCCACCGTAGCCATAGTCGCCGCGCGCGGTCAGCAGCACCAGTTGCTTGCCGCGTCCCGCCAGCATCGGCCAGTAAGGCTCGCCCGCGCGCTCTCGATCAAAGCCGAAGGTCTTGCCCACGCGCACGATATTGTCGATATACGCCTTGAGCTGCGCAGGCACGCCAAAGTTGTACATCGGCACGCCGATCACCAGCACGTCGGCGTGCTCGATTTCCGCAACCAGGCGATCGCTTTCGGCCAGCACCGCATCCATCCACCGCTCGCGCCGCGCGCTCGGCGTGAAGGCGCTGCGGATCCAGTCAGCGTTGACCGGCGCGGGCGGTTGCTGGCCCACATCGCGGTAAGTCAGCGTGTCCGCGGGACGCGCCGCTTGCCAGAGGCTGACGAAACGGTGCGAGAGACGGCGCGTGTGCGAGCCGTGGGCGTCGGTGCCGGAGCGTCCCGGGCGGGCGCTGGCGTCGATATGCAGGAGGTGAGCCATGTTGTTCTCATTTGCGGTTGGTCATGCCTGAGCCGTTCTCATGGGTCAGCACATGCGGTTGAGGGTGATGGCAATGTAGACTCGCCATAGTCTGCTCACAACCGATCCTTTCTCCGCCTCATGGCTGAAGATTTCTCATCTGAAACCACACCCCGCCGCCTGCCGCCGCTCACCGCGCTACGCGCGTTCGAAGCCACCGCGCGGCACCTGAGCGTCAAGCACGCCGCACAAGAGCTGTCGGTCACGCCGACGGCGGTGAGCCATCAGCTGCGGCTGCTGGAACAGGTGCTTGGCGTGACACTGTTTGAGCGCCTGCCGCGCCGGCTGGTGCTGAGCGCGCACGGCGCCGCACTGTACCCGGGCACGCGGGAGGGCTTTGATGCGCTGGAGCGGGCCGTGGGTAAGCTGCGCGCGCCGCCATCGCGCAAGACGCTCACGGTATCGGCCACACCGGCCTTCGCCGCACGCTGGCTGCTGCCGCGCGCACCGAGGCTGCGGGCCGTGGCGCCGGAGTTCGACCTGCATGTGCATGCCTCGCTGGATGCCGTGGACCTGCATGCGGGCCACGCCGACGCCGCCATCCGCTACGGCAGCGGCAAATGGCGCGGGCTGGACGCCGAGCTGCTATGGCGTGAGCGCTTTGCCCCGGTCTGCAGCCCGCTGCTAGGCGTGAAGAGCGCCGCGGGGCTGCGCCGCCAGACCTTGCTGCACCACCAATGGCGCAGCCACGCGCGCCGCCCCATAACCTGGGCCCTGTGGCAGCAGGAGGCCGGCCTGGACCGGCTGGATGCGGCCAGCGGCCCCGTTTTTTCCGACGAGACCCACGCCATCCTCGCGGCGCTTGGCGGCCAGGGCGTAGCCTTGCTGAGCCTGACACTGGTGGCGGAAGAATTGCGCAGCGGCGCGCTGGTGCAGCCCTGCGGCCCGGCCATCGAGGGCGACGGCTATTACCTGGTCTACCCGGCACACCGGCGCGACGACGACGCGGTGCGTGCCGTGCGCGCGTGGATCGGTCCGCAGGCGGATAACGCGATGCGCTGAGCCTGCGGAGTAGCTTTCGCGTGGTTGCTGGTTGCTTACCGCGCCGGCAAGCGGGCATGATGGCGGCTACCGATCCCGGAGCGCCGCGCATGCCTGCCCAACCTGACTCGCAACACCAAGACAAAGACAAAGACCAGCTGATCCAGCGCTTCGGCCTGCAGCCGCATCCGGAAGGCGGCTACTACCGCGAGACCCATCGCGACGGCGCGCGCGTGTCGCGTGTGTCGCATCTGTCGCGTGAAGGGGCAGGCAATCCCGCCACACATGCCGCCTCCACCGCGATCTACTACCTGCTGTGCGACAGCGCTTACTCCGCCTGGCACCGCATCCGCTCCGACGAGGTGTGGCACTTCTACGCGGGCTGCCCGCTCAACGTGCATGTACTGGAGCAAGACGGCAGCCTCACCACGCACCGGCTGGGCAACGCGCTCGCCGATGACGATGCGGTGTTCCAGGCGGTGGTCAGGGCTGGCTGCTGGTTCGCCGCCGAACGCAGCGATCCGGATGGCTTCTCGCTGGTCGGCTGCACCGTGGCGCCGGGCTTTGAGTTCAGCGAGTTCGAGCTGGCCGATGCCGGCAGCCTGCTGGCATCGCACCCGCGCCATGCCGCACTGATCGCGCGGCTCGCCCCTGCGCCACAACACTGATGCGCTGATGCGCTAAAACGCCAGACCGCCCAAACCCCTTCCCGTCTTTGCTCTTTCCGAGATCCCTGCCATGAAATGGTTGTCCCTTGCCGCTGTGGCGCTGGTAGCGCTGGAACATGTCTACATCATGGTGCTGGAGATGTTCCTGTGGGATAAGCCCAAGGGCATGCGGGCCTTCGGGCTGACGCACGAGTTCGCCGTCGCCACCAAGGCGTTGGCGGCCAACCAGGGGCTGTACAACGGCTTTCTCGCGGCCGGCCTGCTGTGGGGCCTGGCCACCGCCGCGGTGCCGGTGCAGTTGTTCTTCCTGTGCTGCGTGCTGGTGGCCGGCATCTTCGGCGCCTGCACGGCCAGCCGCAAGATCCTGTGGGTACAGGGCTTGCCGGCGGCGATCGCCATCGCACTGGTGCTGCTGGCCTGAGGCGGCCGGCAGGCTTGGCGTCGTACTAGCTCCGCGGGGCGTCCGCCATGGCACAGTCCGGGCGGCGGTTCCTGGCCGCTCAGCGCGGCTTGCGGTACTCGTTCTCGATCCAGTCCGCGGCGCTGGCCTTGCTCAGCTTGAAGCCCGGCGACACGCGCACCTGGGCCAGTTCGTCGCCGAGCTCGTCGGTGGCGCGCAGCACCGCGAATGGGTTGTCTTCGTCGGGCACGATGTCGAGCGTCACGCTGATGCGCGCCGTATCCGTGTCGACGATCACGCTCTTGTGCAGCATGGCGTGCAGTTGCTGCTCGTGCCGGCGCAGCACTTCGGAGGCGGTCTTGACCAGGGTCGAGAAGGCGTTGGTGTCCAGCGGCTTGGGATTTTTCTTGTCGCGGCCCATGGTCCAGGGGCCAACCAGCGCGGGTTCGGGCTCGCCGTCCTTGATCATGGCAACGGCCCAGCCGTCGTCGTCCTCGTTCTTGATCACGCGGGCGGTCCAGCCGTCGGCACGCCACAGGCGCGGCTCCTGGATCTTTTCTGCGTTGTCCCCGGCGGCGTCCGGGTCGTCGGCTTCGGGGGAGAGTTCAGGCTGATGGGTCATGGCTGGCTTCAATTCGGGGCTGCGCGGTGGGCTGCGGGCGCTGGCCTGGCCGCCACGCAATGCTTGGCGGGGGCGGACCGGGACGGCGGCGGCATCAAGGGCGCGATTTTACCCGCCTCGCCGCGGCGGGGGGCGCCAGGTGCCACGCGCGCCCGACTGCGCAGACATGGCGAGACATGAATCCCCTCGGAAGTTGTATTTAATGTCTGACCACCGCCTCCTATGCTGGACGTGTCGCCGGGACCCCCGTCTTGATGACACACCCTTCCAGTCGCCGTGCCCTTGAGACGGCGACGTTTTTTTGCGGCCGGCCCTATCCCCGCACCAAAACGGGGATCGGCCGCAACAAAAGCGCTGGCCCGAGGCGCCCAGCCGGTTTAAGATGCGCGATTATCGAACAACCCGCGCGCACTCGCCCACATGGAAGCCCCCATTCCCAGCAGCCCTGGCCAGGCAACGGCCGCCACTGTCCGCGTCGCCCGCCCCCAGGCCGACCTTCTCAACAGTTTTGCCGGCGACCCGAATTTCATGCTGTCGCTGGCGCGCGGCTTGAGCGTGCTCGAAGCCTTCTCGGAGCGTAAGCGCCCGCTCACCATTTCCCAGGTGGCGCAGCGCACCCAGCTCTCGCGCGCATCGGTACGGCGCTGCCTGTACACGCTGGAGCAGCTTGGCTACGTGAGCCAGCAAGGCGGCCAGTTCGCGCTGCGCCCGCGCGTGTTGCACCTGGGCCACGCGTATTTCTCGTCGACGTCGCTGGTATCGCTGGCCCAGCCGATCCTCGACGCGCTGAGCACGCGCATCCAGCAGACCTCGGCACTGGCCATCCTGGACGACACCGACATCCTTTACCTGGTGCGCTCGGAAGTGCAGCGGGTGCTCACTTATTCGCTCGGCATGGGCAGCCGGCTGCCGGCGTACTGCACGTCGATTGGCCGCATGCTGCTGGCCCACCTGGCCGAGCCGGCGCTGGAAGACTTCTTCGATCACGTCGACCTGCGCCCGCGCACACTGCAGACCAAGATCTCGCGGCCCGAGCTGGAGGCCAGCTTTGCGCATGC
The DNA here is from genome assembly GCF_052113425.1 of Cupriavidus sp. YAF13. NCBI lineage: Bacteria > Pseudomonadati > Pseudomonadota > Betaproteobacteria > Burkholderiales > Burkholderiaceae > Cupriavidus > Cupriavidus sp. YAF13. The sequence goes on along the minus strand of NZ_JBFRDD010000007.1, from coordinate 280,675 downwards.
GCGCGAGCTGGACTATGTGCTGATCGACGAAGAGCTGGAGCCCGGCCTGCGCGCCATCGCGGTGCCGGTGCGCGGCATCTCGGGCAGTGTCATGGCGGGCATCAGCGTCAGCGTGCGCGCGGCGCAGGTATCGGAAGCGGAGATGATTTCGCGCCTGCTGCCGCCAATGCGCGAAGCAGCAGTGGCGATCGGCAAGCTGATCGCCGCCTGAGCCGCCCGAAATCAAGATCGACAGGGAACCGCGGATTCATGGCGCAAAGCCCCCTTAACCCGACGGCAGGCAAGGGCATGCGTTTCGTCCGGCGGCTCTACGCCATGCGCGCCATCGGCCTGGCGATCGGGTTCTTTGCGGTGGCGGCGGCCATGCTGGAGGCGGGCACGCCGCGCAGCACGGCCCGGCGGCCCGAGGCGAAGCGCGGCAATGCCTGGTGGAGCGATACGGCGGCGAGGAGTTTGGCGTGCTGCTCAGTGGCGCGAGCCTGACGCAGGCGGTGGAAATGGCCGAGCGGCTTTCGCGCTCGCTGCAGCCGGGCGCGGCTTCCGGCGCGGCCACACCGCCAGCCTTGGCGTCGCCGCCGTCGATGCCGGCATGGCGGGCCACCACGAATGGCTGGCGCACACGGACCGCGCGCTTTACGAAGCCAAGCGGGCCGGCCGCAACCGGATCCGCATCAGCACGGGCTGAGCGGAAACGACATGAACAACAGCCAGATGCGCTTAGCCGCGGCTGGCAAGCTCCAGCGCAAACACCAGGCGCTGCAGGAAATTCTCCATGCGGCCATCGAGGTTGGAGAACGCACAGCCGAAATGATGGATGGCGCTGTCATCGCGCCCGGCCAGCCAGTGGCCCACCACTTGCAGGCTGAGGTCCAGCTTGCCCAGCGCACCAAAATCCAGATGCACGCCGGAGATGGTGGTGCCCACCGGCAACTGCGTGGCGTCCACGGTCTTGGAGCGCAACCCGACGCCCGAGAGCGAGAGATCTGCAATGTCGAGCTTGAGCACGGTGCCGTCGCTCATCTTGATGGTGCAGACATAGCCCTTGGTGACCAGCGTGCGCGCGCGGAAATGACGGCGGCGCTGGAAGTGATAGAGCTTCTCCGGGAACGGCGCGGAAAATGCCGGGCCACCCTGGAACTGGGTGATCCCGGGCGTGCCGATCATGAAGTTCACGGGCACCCCGCGCAGCGATGCCGAGAAGGCATTTTCGTTGGAGGCCAGCAGCGCCTGTCGCTCGGGCTCGGTGGAGCACCAGTCGAAGACAAAGGTGCGGCTGGCCGGATCCACATGCAGCACGGACGTGACCATCTCGTGAGCGCTACGCGCGCGCACGTTCAGGATGCACTTCTGCCAGGCGAGGTCGCGCAGCACGGTGCCGATCTGCGAGGAATGGGTAAGGCGATAGCGGTCGTCTGGCAACGCGCCGGCGTCAAGCTCGGATTGCTCCGGGGAATCTTGGAGACTCATGAAAATCACGCAAACGTCTGAGAGAGGCCTGCGTCGCGCCAGACTGGCTTGCGACGGGGGAATTCGGGCTGCCCGCGTACCCGGATGCAAGCGGGGGCGAGCGGCTAGCGCCGCATGTTAAGCGCGGCGCCTGCTGCTGCGCAAGCTCTTGTTTGAACAACGGCGAAGTGTGGCAAAACTTGAGCCAGACTTCCGTGGGGTAGCCCACCGGGGCGGGTTTGCGCCTCATTTGCCGTCTTCACGCCCACGTCGTTTTGCCGCGCCCTTGGCCCCGCGCGCTGGATGTGGCGATGCGGCCACCTGGGCCGGATCCGCGCCGAGCGATGCTTGCGCCTCCTGGCATAGCCAGTCCCTTACCGCCCGACGCCGCGCATCGTGCTCGAACGCCACGGGCGAGAGCAACTGATAGCAAGATCCGTCGCGCACGAAGCCCCGCGGCGCGGCGATGCGGCCGTCGGCGAGCTCGTCGGCCACCATCAGGCGCGACGCGATCGCGCAGCCAAGCCCGGCCGCGGCAGCCTGGATGGTCAGGTAGAAATGCTCGTACCAGGCATCGGCGCCAAAGCGCTGCGCACCGCCGGCAGCCTTGGCCCAGCGCTGCCAGGCATCCGGGCGCGAGCGCGTGTGCAGCCGGTGGGACGACGCCCCGACGCTAGCCCCGGCGCGGCAGACCACGCCCACCCATTCCTCGGCAACTTCATGGGCATGCAGCTCCGGCCCCACATGAAAATCGTTGCGGCGCAGCGCCAGGTCCACGCCGCTGCGCGCGAAGTCCACCGGACCGCCAGCGGCCATCAGGTGCAGCGTCACCTCCGGATGCGCCGCGCTAAAGCGCGGCAGGCGGGGAATCAGCCAGCGCATGGCAATGGTGGGCTCGCACGACAAGACCAGCGCCCTGGGCTGGGCATGCGCGCGGATGCGCTGCGCGGCCGCGCCCAGCACTTCCAGCGACTGCGTGGCGGCGGCATGCAGGATGTGCCCCGCCTCGGTCAGGAACACGGCCCGGTTGCGGCGCTCGAACAGCGCCACGCCAAGCGCCTCCTCCAGCTGGCGAATCTGGCGGCTGACCGCGCCGTGGGTCAGGTGCAGTTCGTCCGCAGCCCGCATGAAGCTCTGGTGCCGCGCCGCGGCCTCGAAGAAACGGATCCCGCCCAGCCAGTGCATGCTTGCCTTGATGTGTCAGTTTTTCTCACGGATTTGCACGAGTATAAATCGGTTGTGGCGCTACCTATCAACACAGAGAATGCAGAGAATGCTTGGGACACCGCCTCTATCCCGTCAAGGATACTCACACGATATGCACTCTCTCACTGAACTGCTGGCCGTCGCCACCATCACCGTGCTAGCCGTGATCAGCCCAGGCCCCGACTTCGCCATGGTGATGCGCAACAGCTTCGTGCATGGCCGCAAGGCCGGGCTGCTGTGCGCGCTCGGCATCGCCCTTGGCGTGCAGGTGCACGTGTTCTACACGATGTTTGGCGTGGCGTTGTTGATGGAGCACGCGCACAAGCTGTTGACGGTGGTGAAGCTGCTCGGCGCGGCCTACCTGATCTGGATCGGCATCCAGACTTTGCGCAAGCGCGCGCCGGACCCGAACGCGCCGCCGCTCGGTGCGGATGCTACGGATGCTGGCACACCTGCGCTGACAGCGCTCGGCGCGCTCAAGATGGGCTTTCTCACCAATGCGCTCAATCCCAAGACCACGTTGTTCGTGGTCAGCACCTATACGCAGGTGGTGAATGCGCAAACGCCGCTGGCAGTGCAGTTCAGCTATGGCCTGTTCATGTCGCTGGCGCACCTGGCCTGGTTCGGCCTGATTGCGTGCTGCTTTTCCACGCCCGCGTTGCGCGCCGCCATGCTGCGGCGCCAGCGCTGGCTGGATCGGGTGATCGGTTCGGTGTTGCTGGCGCTGGGGGTGGCGCTTGGCCTGGGCAACCTGGCATGACGCTGGCCGTTGCCGGCGGCATCAGCGTGCCGCCGGATCCAGCCCATACGCGTGCCGGCACGCATGCTGCGCGCCGCCCGCGCGCAGATGGCTTTGGTACAGGATGAAGCGCTCCACAGGGAACGGCTCGCACACCAGCATGGCCTGCGCGTCGCGCCATGCCTGCAGCGCGGTATCCGCCACGGCAGGCCCGCAGCGCGCCAACGTGATGTGGGGATGGAAGCGCGCACGCGCCGGTGCGTCAGCGTCCGCCAACAGCGCGCTCCCGCATCCGGCAAGCGCCTGCGCCATCTCCCCATGCAGGCTGTCCAGCGCCGCATTGGGCGCCACGCCCGCCCACAGCACGCTCGCCCGCCGGCCCCGAAAATAGCCAGCCTCTTTCACCGTGAGCGCAAAGGCCGCGCCGCAGACACCGTCAAGCGCCCGCTCGATACATGCCGCCGTGGCGTCGTCCTGCTCGCCGAGGAAGTGCAGCGTGAGATGGACCTGATGCGGCGCCGCCGCCCGGATGCCCGCCACGCGCGGCACGCGAGCCAGCAACGATGCCGCCAGCGCCGGCGGAACCTCAATCGCCACGAACAAACGCGCCATCGGTCTCACCTCCCGTAACGGCCTGGCGCGGACGGTCACGCACGGCGGTGCGATGCCGCTTGCTCAAAATGCCAACGCCGACTGACGCAGTATAGGCAGTGCCATAGCCGCGGCCGTGCCTTCGAGCCGGAGCAGCGCGCGCTTGCGGTCGGTGCCACCGGCATAGCCGGTGAGGTCGCCGCTGGCGCCCAGCACGCGATGGCAAGGCACGATCACCGACAAAGGATTGCGCCCCACCGCCCCGCCGATCGCGCGCGCATGGGTGGGGGCGAGGCCCAGCCCGGCGCCCAGTTCGCCATATGACGTGGTCTCGCCGAACGGGATCTCGCACAGTGCCTGCCACACCGCATGCTGGAACGGGCTGCCGCCCAGCACCATGGGGACGGTGAAGACCTGCAGGCGCTCGGCGAAGTAGTCGGCCAGTTCATCGGCGGCCTGCTCGAAGACAGGCTTCGCGGCGGCGGGCACGTTGGTGTCCGGCGTGGCCGCCGCCGGGTAGTACTTCTGCCCCGAGAAGAACAGCCCGCTCAAGCGCGCGCCGTCGACGCGCAGCAACACTTCGCCCAACGGGCTGGCGACGATGCGGTATGCAATCATGGTGCGTTCCTTGATGTGTCCCTTGCCTTGTCGTCTCGTACCGACTTGTCCGGCTTGTCCAACTTGTCCAACTTGTGGTCCTCGTAGCGCCGCCACAGGTGGATGGCGGCGTAGGCGCGCCACGGCGCCCACTGCGCGACATGCTGGTTCATGCCTCGCACGGTAGCGATGCCGAGCACCTTGCGCAAGACATAGTCGGTGCCAGGGAAGGCATCCGGCCAGCCCAGCGCGCGCATGGCCACGTATTGCGCGGTCCAGTCGCCCACGCCGTCGACCTCGCGCAGGCGCGCCACGGTGTCTTCCGGCGCGGCGTTGGGCTCCAGCCTGAGCTCGCCCGACGCCACGCGGGCAGCGATGGCATGGATGGCCCGGCCCTTGCCCAGCGGGATGCCGATCTCACGCAAGGCCTCGGGCGGCACGCCAGCCAGCGCAGCCGCGCCGGGGAACGTCACCCGCAGCGCCGGCGTGGGCTGCGCCAGCGGCAGACCGTGGCACTCGGCCAGCCGCGCCAGCAGCGTGCGCGCGTGCTTCACCGAGATCACCTGGCCCACCACCGCGCGCACGGCGATCTCAAAGCCATCCACCGCGCCCGGCAAACGCATGCCGGGCGCTTCGGCAGCCGCGGGCCCAGATGCTGATCGACCACATCGGGCCGGCAGCCCAGGTCGCACAACCGCCGCACGCGGCCCAGCGCTTGCGGAATCACGTGCGCCAGCGAACCGGACAACGTCACCTTGATCACATGGCGGCGTGCAACGTGCTCCAGCCGCAGCCAGCCCAGATGGGTGCGGCCGCCGCTCTCGATCGCCAGCGTGCGCGCATAGGTGCCATCGCCAAGCTGCTCGATGCCATCCACCGCGCGCACGCCCAGGAATTGCAGGAACGCGGCCCACGCCATCGGCGGGCGGTAGCCCAGCTCGAACACCAGCTCGTCGGCCACGTTGTCGGCGGCGCGCTTGCGCATGGCCATAGGCGTCAGCCCGTAGCGCGTCTTGAGCACATCGTTGAAGCGCCGCACGCTGCCAAAGCCGGCGGCGTGCGCCACGTCGGTCACGGTCAGCCCCGTATCGGTCAGCAAACGCTTGGCCAGCAGCAACCTCTGCGTCTGCGCATACTCCAGCACCGAGACGCCGAACTGCGCATCGAACAGCCGGCGCAGGTGGCGCTCGGTAATGCCGATGCGCGCGGCCAGCCCGGCCACGCCAGCATCCACCATGAAGCCCTCGTCGATCAGCGTGGCCGCGGCCTGGGCCAGGCGCCCCGACAGGTCAGCCAGCCCGTGTCCCGGCGCCAGCTCCGGCCGGCAGCGCAGGCAGGGCCGGAAGCCTTGCTTCTCGGCCGCGGCGGCACTGTCGTAAAACGTGCAGTTCTCGCGCTTGGGCGTGCGCACTGCGCAGATCGGCCGGCAGTAGACGCCGGTGGACGACACGCCCACAAAGAAGCGCCCGTCGAAGCGGCGGTCGTGCGAAGCCACGGCCTTGTAGCAGGTATCCGGATCGAGTTTCATAGCCAGCATGCTACTCCGTTGCGAGGGCAGAACTAGCTGGATTCGGACATTTGCCTCGGCGGCGTGTTTTGACCCGCCACTGCGACACGAAGACCTCCGGCACAGCGGCAGCACGGCAGCGCGCTCGCGTCATCCATCGTCACCCTCGCCCTCCGGCTCATCCATCGCGGCGGCCAATTCGCTCAACACCAGCGTCTCATGCGCAAGCACGGCCACCAGCGAAAGCAGATGGGCCTGGGTTTCTTCACCGAGGTTGCAGAAGGTGCCGCCCGCCGCGTTCTCGACGGCAACCGACAACAACGCATTGAGCTGCGCGGTTTTTTCGGCAGCGAGGCTTAGTGGGCTTTCGGATGGAGCATGCGCGGTCAGGAAGGTATCGCGGCCTGTGCGTTGGGCGGTGATGTTGTAGCGCGGGTAGTTATACATCGAGCGCCCTCCGTTGGGAGGCGCGCAGGCGCTGGCAGATGACGGGAAGCTTGAGGGAAGCGATTTGCCCGGAATGGGCGAATGAAGACTGGGGCATGGGAGTGCCTCCTTTGCGAGCAAGTTTGACAGCGTGTTTTGTCGTCGGGCTGTCAAACCCGGCCGCTGTGGTTGCAGCAACGAGCGGAGTATATCGTGGGGCCATGCAGCCGAACCCAGCCGCAACAAAAAGTCACATCCGCTACGCTAGCCAACGGCCGCAAGAACCGGATCGATCCTGCCGGCCGTCAGCCGCAACCTGCGCCAGCCGCTTGGGCAACGCCGTTGAAGCGGTCCAGCGCTGAATGACGCCGCGCCAGCCAATTACGACCCCCAACCCTCACACCCGCACCGTCGATGACACGTGCGCCTAAGATGCCTCGGCAAGGAAAGGCTTATCTCTGCGCGGACGAAGCAAAGCCATGACGGGATGTTAAAGTTTAAGATGTCACTAGTACTACAATCGCAGGTAATTTTGGAGAGAAATTATATTTATGGTTACCCGACTATTGGTTCGGAGCTTGTGCCTCTTAATTCTCGGAATGTCTTCTGCCAATGTATCCGCTGAAAATAATGATATGGATGGCTATCCAATCACTTTTAATCTGAATGGACTCTGGGGAGCTAAAGACAAGAATGGCGTGATTGTCATTCCGCCAATCTACAACAATTCCTTGCACTTTAAGGAGGGCATAAGTGCCGCAAGGCTAGGTAAAAAGATCGGTTATATCGATGAAAACGGAAGGGTCGCTATACCCTTTGAGTATGACGAAGTCTTGGGCTTGAAAAATGGACTCATTGGCGTCTGCGCTGAAGGTAATTGCGGGTATCTTGATACAAGGGGGAATGTGGTCATTCCCCTTACATATAAAAAGATAAATTATTTCAGCGACATAGCAGGCATTGCAGCGGTAGAAAGAGCGAGCGGGTGGGGGGTTATCGATATGGCGGGGCGTGAAATAATTGCGCCGACACTTAAAGACAGCCCAAAGATTGTCGAGTATGAGGGTGATGGTTTTATAATTGGCTTTAAAGCTAGACGCGATGGAATGCTATACGACCTGAAAGGCAATAAATTACTAGAATTAAACTACGACCAAATTGCTTTTAATGTGTGGTCCGGGAAGTGGCTCAATGACAATCTTTTTACCGTGGCGATAGATGGCAAGTGGGGGTTCATTGATAAATCTGGCAATGTAATAATTCCTCCTCGCTATGACAAGCGAGGTTATTTTTTTAGAGGTTATGCCGAGTTAGTTCGAGACGGAAAAGTCTACCGCGTAGACAAGCGCGGGGCAGAGGAGCTAATCGGTGATTGGGTGCAACCAACTCCGTAAGTACCAGGAGCTGCAATGAAGCCTTCGGCACCGCCCTTAAATTATTGGCTTACATTGTCGCAGCAGTCTTAGTGACTTTTCCTGACGAGATTTTCTGGCTCTGCGGAAGCGCGCGAAGGTTGTTGCCGAGCTGATTCGAAGGTCAGGGCATCACGACCTACTCGTATCGTCACCGCCTGGCTGCCGACAAGGACTGCCAGCACAGCCGTGCCGCGATTGCGCGTCAAGGCTGCCACCGAATGGATGAAACCCGCTCCGCCAGCGGCCAACCCCAAAACCGAAGGCGCTATCGCGCCTGGCACTCACGGCCGGGCCGTTCATCCCACGCGGGCTCAAACAGCCTTGGAAACCCTAATCCCAGGTATTAGAGTTCGAACATACGGCAAGCGAAGCGACGTCATGCTGGTTCACTCTTGCTTTCACGGCGATGCATTGTCCGAAATCGTTAAAGCCTTTCGAACAGCATCCCGCCAATCTTGCCATGCAGCCGCATCAGCAGGACCATGTCGCTGAGTGATCTCCCATGAGAGCGAACTCAGAAGCCCTCCAATCTCATCGGCTTTTGTCAGATCATATTCGTGCTCCAAAAAATAAAACATTGCACGATACGCCTGCTCCACTGTCAGATACTGGTCGCTCATTACTTCCATCCTGGTCGAGTGGGGGCAGCAAGCAGTGGCACCATATCCCGCGCATTCAAATGCACCGCCGTAGCTCCGCCTCCGCTTGCTTGATTACGTCTACAAATTCAACAAGTGGAAATTTCATCACCACGCTATCCTCGATAATAAAAATTTCCGTTAGAAATTCTATTTCCATTTTTTCGTTTCCACCCTCTTTGCTTATCAGGCACAAACGCTGCTTCCGATAGGATATTTCCGCCATCAGATGCTCGTGATCTACGTCACTGACAAAAACAATCTGAAAATCTCTCATATCATTAACGGTATATCACGGGACAAAGCGCGACATATTTTCTTGAAAAGAATATTGATCGATATCAATGTTCCCCACAACATCTTTTACTTTGAAAATTTCTCTCATTGCCTTTGCTGTATAAATTCCGCCCCCTCGCTTACCTCACCTTCATAAACGCATACCACCTCGGCACCCCATGAAGGCTCTATCGCAAAAATTTTTAAATCCCCGGACTGTATTCTTTCTACATACTTGCATAGCGCATCTTCTGAGATAAGCAGCTCACCGCCTGACAATTCATTAGTCCATGAAACGAGACGCTTTACCTCATCATCATTGAGCACCATAGAGCTCGTATGAAGAACGCGTGAAACGACGTTCTGCATAATGAATCCAATATCCTAATCGCTATGACGCCATGATCGGGAACCGATTAAATGGCGAGAAATCAACCTTCCAGATATCAAGCTCATAGAGGTCTCCGTGGTCGTCCAAATTGATTGCAACCATAACCGGTATGCCGTCGATATCGACGAACTCCCTTTTGGCCAATTGTTCGCCGAGGCGACGCGACCGCGCATCCGAAGCATAGAAGCGCAGGCTTCCCATTCCACCATCGTCCATTTCTTCAACGAGTGCGTCAGCAAGAGAACCAAGGAGACGCATTTCTTGGGGCTTACCGGCAATTAACTTGGCTAACAGAGTCCGCTCGTCGTCTTTCAACCCTCTCACAATGCCCATACTCATCTCGGTGGCGTAATACGTCCAACGTTAATCGTGCCGTTTGGAAGCTTGTAGGCACTGTAGTTGAAAGTTGTTCCACTCACAACGACGGTGCCTGTGTACTGCCCTTGAGGTAGTGATTCTCCGATATTCTTGAGGTCGCTCGTCACAGCACGTTGAACAGAACTTCGGCCTCCGCATCACTCTGGGTGATCTGCCTTGAGGATCTCACAACTACTTGGCATGGCAAACCAAAGTCCACCGGGATCGGGATCTTCGCTCGATGCCAACCATTCATCGATTACGCCCTGGACCATCAATTGGGGATCTGCGCCAAATCGATCTACCGGCTCCCAGTAGTGGATTCCATCTATGGCCCCTTGTACTGGAATGGCTCCGTGGGCAAAAAGTGCCAGGAGCGATCGACGAACATACTCAACCAAGTCCTCGCCAGCCAAGCCATAGCCTTGCCTTCCAAAAGGAATAATTTGCCATAACCCAACAGCATCGTCTTCAAGTTCAAGGTGAATTTTCGAAATACGATCTTTGATGCTCTCACCGAACCACTTGTCCTTCAGTTCCTCATTCATTTCTGGTCCACCTTGAACCCGGGTGGCAAAGAAGGGCTGCTTACAATAGCTAGATCAAGTTTGATAGTCCTCGAACTCCCATGCACCAATCCTGGCTACTTTCTGAGCCACTTCCCAAAAATCCTTCCCTGTGCAGCCGTTTACATACCGAGTGATTTCGCTCTTTATACGTTCAGGATCGAAGTCAAAAACAATTAGCATATGGCGCCCCCATATCGCTCCCGTCTGACCATATTCCCTGGTTATCCAGGCCGGCGTACACGCCAGTATTTGGTACAGATGCCCTCCTTCTTCGTCGTCCGGCCCGACCTGCACGGTTAGCCATAGACCAAAGCACGATGGATCTTCTGGCCAATATTGGTCGAAACCAATGTGGCCACCGATATCTATTCCTTTAACAATCGCTTTCATGGCTTCGCAATATTCAAATGGCCATTACTAGTAACGACACCACTCTCTAACCGTTGGAAACTAGCTTGAGCGCCCGTCGGCACAAACTGTGTGCATGTATTGGGTTTCACAGCAGGCGGTCGGTACACGCGATTTCCATCCGCACTCACTAAACCACCGGCTACGCCATTCATAGGTCGAGCGCCATCTCCAACCCACACTTTCCCCAATCTATCTGCATCGGCTGCAGTTCCAGTTCCAATAGAGAAATTCGGATTCCGTGTACCGCTTCCTAGTACTGCTGCAGCCAAACCGTGAGTCCTGCGCACCGATGTTGGCCAGATTCTCCCTGGCAAGTTGGTCCTTCAGTGATCCGTAGGTTGCAACGTTTGTCGCATTATCCGCACCCGCTGCCGTGTTTATGGCACCAGAAGGACTCCCCACCTTCGTTGGTGACGTTCCGGCGCCCTGATTGCCTTTCTGCCCCGAGTTGAAAATCGCCCCTAATCCCTCGGAGCGGAATCGAGATCAGTTTCTCTTCAGAGTTGAAATCTAGGATCGAATCGGAGTCAAGGGAGATTTATCGAGGCCAACTCCATAGCGATCAAATATCTGCTCAAGCTCCTGAGCGAATGCGGGGTTCAGATCGCTATCCCAATCGATATGATGGCGATTGATCAGGTCAACGCATTTCTCCGTTCCATACATCTGGAGCTCCAACCAGTAGCCTGGTTCTAGCTGCAAGGGCGGGTATGTTGCGAGTGACTCAAATAGGATCGTCAAATTCTCTTCAATTTCCCCAACCCAAGTGATGTCCGCAAGCTCGCACGTAATGAGGCGATAGATGCAATCGAGCGCGGCCTGCCATCGGCCTCGAGCGGGCTCTGGGTACATACTCTCGATAGACGCCAGCAAGTTTGCCAACGGGATGTCATCTATCGACATGAATTTCATATCCCATTGATAAGCGTGAAGTAACTGTTCTTTGCTCGGATTCATGGTTCCTGGTCAGTCGACAACCCGCTCCCAACACCTGATGTCGGCATTCCATTTGTATTTATCACTATCCATTGTCACTAGCTTACTCGGATCGTGGTACCGATATTCATTTGGGTATTCATATCGCTCCGGCAATGCCGGCCAGTCAAGACCTGGATTTCCGGATACATTCAGTTCTTTATCACTTCCACGAAGCAAATCTTCCTTTATCGACCAGAATAAACTACTAAGATTGTGCGCAAAACCCTGTGCCTCTATCAGAGCACAGCGTGCCGTTGTTAGGTCGCCCTTTTCAATGGCTTCGCGATGTATACGAACCAGCTCAGACAGCGTCAAAATATCAGATGCAAACGTCAAATCAATATCCCGCTTGTAATTCAAACTCCAGTCTTCGTGGATCGTACGCTCCGCCACGCCACGGGACCTTGCGAGATTCCACATGGAATCCTTGATTTTATTGAAAATGCCAATCATTTTATCTTTCTACCTCGGGCTGCATCTGTTTTCGCGGAATTTATAGATCCATCTAGATTTAAAACCCATTTAAAATTTCCGCTCCTGTCAAAAATTTCGAGATGATCCTTGTGTGCTCCATCCAAGTATAGTTGATCCCCCTTTCTCACGTGCGATCCGACATCTTCCGTTGCCTTGTAGACGCTTTGCCCTTGATATTGCTGAGATGTCTTTCTAATCGATTTATTTAGCTCTGAACCAAATCCGTCACTAGACAGATACTGTTTCATATTGCCCACTGCACCCGCGTTCGGCGAGTACCTCCCTATCGTCGCGCCGAAGCCGGATGCCGCACCGACCCCGACATCGGCTATCAGATTCGCTACTTCTTGCTCGCGCAGCGCATTGCCACCGGCTAGCTTGGCGGCGTTGCCTAGGGCAACACTGCGCATCTGATTCAGGCTGGTGTCGCCCAGACGCAGGTCGGCATACTCCATGCGCTCTGCATTCGTCCAGTTCGACGCTCCCTTGGCCTGCAGTTCAGCAATCCGCTGTCCTTGCTCTTGTTGCTCCGTGCGTAGCGCTTGCGCGACGGCCAGACATTCTGATTGACTAGAGCAATTCTCAACGCTCGCGCGATTTTTCTCCCACTCAGCCGCATACTCGGCCTGCACCTGTCTTCTGCACAAATCGTGCTTGCAAGCAGCAAGTGCCTCAGCGCGATCGCGTTTCTGGATGTGACTAAGATAGTTATTCTCCGTCGCCACCTTCCCAATGTTCGCGCCCGCTGCAACATCAGCAACAGCCCCATCTGCCGCGCCCCCCGCCGCACCTCCCACTATCAATCCAGCGAGTTGCGCCAGCGCCTTGCGGTCATCCGGAGACAGATCCTTCTGCTCTAGCAGCGCCTTACCAAAAGCCTCCATCGCCAACGACGCTGCGGCCCCACCCGCAGCGCCTGCCGCAAAGCTTCCGCCCAACGCCCGCGACATCAGACCACCCACCAGCGCATGCACTGCTGCCTTGGTCTCGGGCGAGGAACCCACCAGCACGTCGCCAACCTTTTGATAGATCAACGGCGCAGCCTGCTGCGCCACCTGATTCTTCAGCTGGTTCAACTCCTGCTGGTCCTTGACCTTCTGCGCATCGAAAATCTTGTCGATGCCCTGGTTGGCGTTCTCCGTATCGCGATTCAGGGATGCAACCGTGTCTTCCGCCGTCTTGCCGGTCCTGGCCTGCTGGGCCGCACCGTCGGCAATAGTGACCGTGCCTGCCGCAACCGCGCTCTTGGTCACGCCTGCGGCACTGCCTGCAATCGGCTTTTGCGCGTTGCCCGCCGCCGTGGCGGCCAGACTGTTGGCCGCACTCTGCAGCACATTGGCATTGCCCCAGTCCACGTGCGCCGGCTGCACCGGCCCGAGGTTCGGATCGCTAGCCTTCACGCTGCTGCCACCGCTGTAACTGCCCGCGATGGTCGAGGTGCTGCTGCTGTACTCCGCCTTGTTCTGGATGTCGCTCTGGGTCAGCGTGCCGGTGGTCAGGCTGTTCCTGGCTGGCGCTGCCGTGCTGGCCAGGATCCCGCCTTTCAGGTCGGTGTTGCCCTTGACGTTGACATCGAAGCCGCCTTTGCCGGCGTAGATGCCGCTCTGCTCCCTGACCGAGCTGTAGGTGCTGTCGGTGTTGCCCTGCGTGAGGCTTGCGCTGGCGTGTGCCGTGGTGCCGTAGCAGAACGGCGGCACGCAGAGGCTGGCCTGGGCACCTGAGGACGATTCCCTGGCGTGATAGGTGTCCGTGTCCGGGCGGCTCTCGATATTCAGGTCGCGGCCCACCGTCGCTTCCACGGTGTCGCCGATCAGTTGCGCGCCCTTCAGGTTGGTGTCGCGCCCGCTGGTGACGGTGACCTTGTCGGTGCCGGCCACGTGCGCGTTCTGGTTGGTCACCGATTGGCCGTTGGCGTTGGCCTTGTTCTGGCTGGCGGCCAGCTCCAGCGTGAAGCCGTTTTGCTGGCCGCCGATGCCAAAGCCCACGCCGATGCTCGCATTGCTGCCGCTGCTTCGGCTGTCCATGCTGGTGTGGTCCTGGGCGCTTTCCAGGTTCACGTCGCGGGATGCGCTCAGGCTGACGGTCTTGCCTTGGATCTGCGCGCCGCGGCCGCTGATGTCGCCATCGGTGGCAAAGCCTTCGGCATCCTTCTGGCCCGAGCCGGTCGCGACGATCGTCACGGCGTTGCCGGCCCCGACCGTGGTGCCCTGGTTCGTGCTCGCCAGGCTGTGCAATTGGCTTTCGCTGGTGCCGCCGCCGATGCTGGCGGTGACCTTGAGCGCGGCGGTGGCGCTGGTGCCGCCGCTGGTCACGGCCTGGATGCCCTGGATGCCATTGGCAACCGCCAGCGCAGCTTGCACGCCGTAGAGCGTGGCCACGCGGCCGTCTTTTTTGGCTTCCACGGCCCGGGCGGCGTTCTCCACGGCCTGCACGGCGCTGACTGCGTAGCCGGAGAGCGCCAGGGTCGATCCGTACTGGCTCACCCGGTGGCGCTCGTTCTGGCTGGCCGCGTCGGTGCCCGGATCGAGGATGACGTTCTTGCCGATCAGCGTCACGTCCTTGCCGGCGGTGATATCCGCGCCGCGCGCGGTGATGTTCTCGCCGGCCGCCATCGTGACGTTGCCGCTGCGGCTGGCCACCTGGCTGCGGATGGTGTTCTGGGTGGCCCGCGTGCCGTCGGTGTGGTGCGACTCGCTGCGTACGCCTACCGTGCCCGAGTACCCGGTGCCACCCAGGTCGCCGATCTGCCGGCTGGCATTGTCCGCGCGCTGCGACAGCGTGTCCTGCCCGGACAGGATGTCGATCTTGCCCTTGGCCGCGGAGAGCATGACGTCGTTCCCGGCGGCGATGCCGCTGCCGGCGATGGTGATGTCGCCGGTGTGCGCCTTGATTGCCACGGTGTTGGCAGTGATCACGCTGGCGCTCTGCTTGCTGCTCGCGAGCTCCCCGCTGGCGTCGGCTTTCTGGCTGCCGTAGGGCAACATGCCCACGCCGCTGTGATTGGGGCCACCGCCGATGTGGCGAGCCACGTCGCCGAGGCTGGGCAGCGCGTTGCTGAGCGTCCAGCCACTGCTGCTGGCGCCGCGCGTTGCCTGATAGCTGTCCGTGGAGGCGCGCAGCGTGACATCGCGCGCGGCATCCAGGACGGCGGCATTGCCCGCGCTCATCGTGCTGCCCGACACCAGGACGTTGCCGTCCACGGCCTTGCCGTTGGCATCGGTCTCGCCGTTGCCGGTGGCGCGCACGCGGACGTTGCCCGCGCCGCTGAGCCTGCTGCCGCTGCTGATGGCGGCGACACTGGTGGACTGGGCGCTGCCTTTCTGGTTGCCGATCCGCACGTCAACCTGCGGCATCGTCAAGGCGGAGGCGCCCAGTTCCTTCAACGTCCCCGTGACGCGCGACACGGCGCTGGGGTCCTTCTGTACGGCCTGCAGGTTCTTGAGCGTATCCAGCGGTGTGCCGGCCAGGGCCACCGACAGGCCGCTGGCGCTGTTGCGCTGGCTGGCATCCTGATCGATGCGATCCACGCCTTCGGCGATCGTCACGTTCTTGGCCAGGATGTCGATGTTGCCGGCGGCGAGATCGGCATTCCCGCTCTTGCGGCCGGCCACCAGGTCGCTGCCGATGATGCCGGCATCCTTGCCCGCAGTGATGGTGACGTTGCCGTTGCTGGCGCCAACCAGGCTGCGGGCATCGCTCTGGGTGACCGAGCGGGTGTGGCTGGCGCCGCTGGCGCTGTTGCTGCCCACCGACACGCCGACGCCCCCCTTGCCTGCGAAGGCGGAGAGCCCGGACGTCTTCTCCTGGCGGGAGGCGCTTTCTTCCCGGATGTTCTCGCCGGCGGTAATCAGGACGTTGCCGCGCGTGGCCGTCAAGGCCACGCCGCTGGCGCCGGCAATGGCGCTCTGGCGCACCGTGAGGTCGTTGCCGGCCTGGACTTTGATCGCATCGCCCGCCAGCGTGCTGCCCACACCCAGGTCTTCGTGGCTGCTGGCCTGCAGGCTGCTGGAAGTGCGCCGGATGACGCTGCCGCCCCTGCGCTGCACGTCGAGGCTGCTGTCGTGCAGTTCGCGTGCTTCGACAACCGTCACGTTGCGGTCCGCCACCACCGTCAGCGCGCCGCCGCCCTGGCCGTTGGCGCCGGCTTGCACGCTGGCGCCGGTGAGGGTCACGTTGCCCTTGCCGTCGGGGCGGCCGGTCCCGCCGCCCTGGTCGGCTGCCTTGACCGCCGCCAGGGTGGCATTGCCGCCGGCTGACAGGCTTACGCCAACGGTAGACTGGTCGCGGCTGTGCTCCTCCTGCTGGCGGCTCCTTCTCTGGCGCGCCACATTGTCATGGGTGGCCTCGTTGGTGACCGCGGTGGCGCTCAGGTTGCCGCCCGCGATCAGGGTCAGGTCCGTGCCGGCCTTAACCTGGGTGCCCTTCAGTGCCGTGTCGCCGCCGCTGGTGGCCGTGAGGCTGCCGCCCGCCTTGACCGTGCTGACGGCGTGCGCGGTGCGGCTGTCCTCCCCGTGGTGCTTGTCGCTGTGGTAGAGCGACTGCCGGGTCTTGCCTTCCAGGGTGTCGAAGGTGAGGTTGCGGCCCGCGATCACCGCCGCATCGCCACCAGCCGAGAGGGTCGAGCCGGTCGCCGTCACATCGCGGCCGGCCGAGAGCAGCATGTCGCCATGCGACGTGATGCGGGCCTGCTGGCCATAGAGGCTGGTCGACGCCTTCGCGTTGCCCGCCGATGACTGCACGCCTTGCTGGTCGAACAGCGTCACGTTGCGGATGTCCCGCCCGGCCGCCAGGCCGACCTTGTCGCCGCTGATCTGGCCGGACTGGTTCAGGATGTCCCGACCCGCCGAGATGGCGGTGACGCCCTGGGTGCGCATCGCGCCGCCGCGGTTGATCACGTCGTCCGTTGCCGCGATCGAGAGCCGGCTGCCGGCATCGAGCACGCCGCTGTTCTTCATGGTGCCGCTCGCGTGCAGTTCGATGTTATCCGCCGCCAGCAGCGCACCGTTGGCCTGCAGGTCGCCGGTGCGGGTGCGGGCCAGGTAGATGCGCGGCACCAGCACGCTGCGGGTGCTGCCGTCAGGCAAGGTGACCGTCTCGGACACCAGCCAGACGATGTCGGTGGTGAGTGCATCCATCTGCGCGGCGGTCAGAGTCATGCCGGGCAGCATGTTGAACGGTTTTGCGGCGCGGACCCCGGCGGCCATCAGGGCCTTGTATTGCTCTTCGGCGCTGTCGTAGCCGGCAAGGTAGGTGCTTCCGGTGAGCCGGGTCACCTGGTCGCGCAGCAGCTTCTGCTCGTAGAAGCCATCGCCGAGTCGTTTCTGCGTCATGGCCGGATCGATGCCGAGCAGCCCCAGCATGTAGTCCGACGACAGGAAGTTGCCGTACCGGGTGAAGCGCGGGTCGGTCTCGACCAGGTAGGTGTAGCCCGGCTCGGTGCGATACGTGAAGAGCCCGTTGGATGGCAGCTTGATCGGCGTGTTGGCGAGCGACACGTTGGCCACGCGCCGTGCGGCCGCCGTGGCGCCGGTCAGCGTGGTGCTGCCGGTGCCGGCCATCGGGTCGCTCTTGCCGACATCCTCGTTCTGGACATTGCCGCCGTAGATGGTCAGCCGCTTGCCGGCGGTGATGGCGCCGCCAATGGTGCCCACCGCAACTGGCGTCAGCACCACGCCCGGCTGCACGACCTGGCCTACGTCCTGGCTGGGGTCCTTGTTCCAGGCGTAGGTGGAAACAATGCCCTGCGTGGTGCGCCGGTACAGGGTCTGGCCGATATTGGCGACCGTGGTGGTGCCGTACTGGCCAGAGGCCACCTCGCCGCCCTGGTGCTGGTCGCCGATCTGCATGCCGCCGCCGGCGGCCACTGTGCTGTACCGGTTGGTGAGGTTGCCGACGTTGGCGAGGATCATGTCGCCGCCCGAGATCAGGCTGGCGCCCGGCTGGCCGGGGTTGGCATCTCGCTCGGTGGCGGTTGTCGTGGTCGTGTCGCGCGCGATCTCGACGCGCTGCCAGCCGCGATGTCCGTCATTGCGGCTCGCGTACTCGGTGGCCGGGTCGTAGTGGACATCGCGGTTGTAGCCATCCCAGTAATTGACCAGCAAGACCCCGCCGCTTTCCGTCAGCGTGTTGTAGTCGATCTGGGTGGCGACCCCGTTGATGTCGGCAACCAGGCGTTTCCTGGCGTCATCGCGCGCGAGAATCTGGGAGCCCGTGAATGACGCATCGACTGGCGTCTTGTAAGGACCGGCCCAGACGGCCCGCGTGCAGCCCTTTTTCGGATAGGGGTTGGTCGTGGCGCACGCAATGTATTTCTCGCGCTTGCGCTCGTGCTTCGTGTCAACGGTGGTGTCGATGGCGACTGGCGGCGCCGGACGCTGGTTGATGAGGTCCTGCGCGGCGATCTCAAGCACGCCGTAGCTGCTGCCGCCTTCGATGGTGCTGCTGTCGTTGAATACCTGACCAGTGCGGTTCTTGAGCAGGCCGCGATCATCCCGCTCACCGTTGGCCGCGATATGGAGGTCGCCCAGGCTGTAAAGCGTGGCGCTCCCGGTATTGGTGACCTGCTGCCGGGCGTAGACATTCAGCGTGTCGGTGGCCGCCATGACGGCGGCCGCGCCGATGTTGTGCACTGCCCGGGCGTTGGTGGTCAACATGCCACCAATCATGGTCCCGGTGTTGTTGAGCGTGTCGCTGCTGGTGGTGAGCGTGTTGCCCTCCAGCCGGCCGGCGTTGGCAATCTCACCTGCGGCGGCCAGCTTCGTGGTGGCGGCGTTGATGGTGCCCCCGGCCTCGTTGACGATGCGGCCGGACGACAGGTCCAGGATATTGACGGCCTCGAACCTGCCCTGGTTGGTGAAGACGCCGGTCGTGCCGAAGGAGAGGTCGCGCTCCGCCTTGAGGCGGCTGCCGGCGGCATTGACATAGTCGCCCTGCGTGGCCACCGCCAGATCCTGCCCGGCGTGCAGGGTACCGGCGCCGGTGAGGCTGGCGGCGGTCAGCCCGATATCGCCATCGGCGACGACCTTGCCGGCGGCGTTGTGCATCTTCGCAGCCTGAATGGACGCATTGCCACCCGACGCGAGGCTGCCGCCCTCGTTACGGATGCTGCCGGTCTGGGCCGTCACGGTCAGCCCCGTTGCGCCATAGGCCTTGCCGCCGGCGTTGCTGAACGACTCGCCGATGTCGAGTTGCAGGTTCTTGCCCGAGACCAGCTGCGCGCCCACGGTGTTGTCCAGTTGCCGCACCTGGAGCTGAACGTCGCCGTTGCCGCCAAGGGTGGCGCCGTGGATGTTGTCGATGGCAGAGGCGGTGATACGCGTGCTGCCCGTTCCAGTATTGGCGATCTGGCCGTTGTCGTTGGTGACGGTGCCGCCTGCGGTCAGGGAGAGCGTGTCGCCCGCCTGCAAGTTGCCGCCGGTATTGTCCACGTCACCGTTGAGGTTGGCCGTCAAGGCGCCATTGGCCAGCACCGTGCCCTGCCGGTTCGACAGCGAGGCACCCGCAAATTGGATCGACTGCCCTGAGATCGTGCCGCCGTCATTGCGCCAGGCGACCTGGCTGCCGTCGACATGCAGGCGCTGGCCGGCGTGAATCTGGCCACGCGTGTTGTCTGCCGATCCGCGCAGGTGCAGTGTGAGATCGGTCCCGGCGATGAGTTGGCCGCCGCCGGTGTTGGCCAACTGGCCCGCCGTGAGTATCAGCGCGCCGTTACCGCCGATGATGCCCGCGCCGGTGGCGCCGCCGCGGTTGCTGTTCTCCAGCCGGGCCGCCTGCACGGAGGTCTGCCCCGTGCCGGCATTGGTGATGCGCCCGTCCGCGTTGGCCAAGGTGCCGCCGGCCAAAACGCCAAGGTCGCCCGCGTCGGTCAGGATGGCGCCACTCGTGTTGTCGGCGTCGGCTTGGATCGCGATACCGGCCCCGTTCCGCGCGTACAGCGTGCCCGCGCGATTCGACAGCGTCTGCGCCGACGCATCGATCCGGTTTGCCGTCAGCCGGGCACCGTCGGTGCGCAGCGTGGCGGCGGCATTGGCGGTGAGCGCCTGCCCCGCCGCCAGCGTGGCGCCGGACAGATCGAGATCCCCCGACTGCGCCGCGAGAACGACGTCGCCGTTGGCGCGCGCCTGGCTGCCGGCCAGGCTCAGGGCGCCGCCGCTCACGTCCAGGCGAGTTCCAGCGAGGTTCTGCCCGGTGGAAGCCACGGACTGCGTGCCACGCACGGTCAGGCTGCCCGGCCGGGTCGTATTGCCGTTGGCATCAATGCCGGCGGCCAGCGTTCCGCTGGACTGTACCGAGCGGCCGGCCACCGTCAGGTCCTGGGCGGCGATCAGGGCGCCAGCGTTGCTGATGGTCCCCTCGCTGGTGGCGGACAGGCTGCCGCCAGCCGCGGTGGTGCCAGTGTTCCCGATGCCTTGCGCCCCGTGCATGGCGAACGCGCCAGTGGCGGAGGTGGTTCCCGATAGCGCGACATGTCCCGCGCTATCGAGCGTGAAGTCGCCTGCCTGCGCGGCCAGCGTGCCGGCGCTGCGCACTCCGACGCCCGCCTCCGTGCCGATCAGGCGGATGCGGTTCGCGTACATCCCGCCAAGGTTCGACACGTCGATGCCAACGGTGGGGCGATTGGCATCGCCGGGGATCACGTGGACGCCGAGCGTGGCGTAGTCGACCTGGTTGGTGCCGGTGATGACGTTGACGGCGTTGGCCCACAGCTTGCCGTTGATGGCCACCGAGCGGGCGATCAGGTCGACCTGATCGAGACTGGTGCCGTTGAAGCCCTGGCCCTCGACCTGGATACCGCCGTGGATCACGCGGAATGCCGCCAGGCTGCCGTCGCCGCCGAACACCAGCGCGCCGGTTGTCAGCATGGCGCGGTTGGCATTGATAAAGCCGCCACCGTTGACCGAAATGCCCGAACCGTTGGAAATGATGACGTCCGCGCGCTGCCCGGCAACCTCGATGTATCCATTCAACCGGCTTGGCGCCGCGCCCGTGACCTCGTTCAGGATGATGCGCGCAGGGCCGCTTGCGCCCAGGTTCGCGTTGCCGGGCACATAGCCACCAAGCTGCGTCTGCGTGATAGCCGTGGCGTTGTTCAGGATGGCGCCACGCCCGTCGACCGAGAACTGCTGGTACTGGTTATGCGACACGCCAGCCCCGGAGGGCGTGTTGATGTTGACCATCGGCGTGCCGTTGGGCGCCGCAGCCACGCCAGGGCCGCGCCCGGTGGCGCCGTCCGGCACGATCTGCGCGCCGCCTGCCTGCACCATGCCCAGCGCCAGCAGTACCGTGCAGGCGATCGACCGCAGGGTTGCCACCACCCCCGGTGCGCGGCCGATCAGCGTACCCGGGCATGCGCCCGCCGCCGCTTTGTGCGCGACAGTGAAGCATGCGGCGACAACCATCCGCATGCCGCGAGTCATGTTGAAAACCAGGCGATAGCGATTGTTGTTCATTGCGTCCAGGCGTCAAGGCGTCACAAACAGGTCACAAACAGGTCACAAACAGGGAGGTGCGGCAGCCAGCCGTATTGCGCTTTCGGATTCAGCGCACTAGTTGTCAGGGCACTAGTTGGCGGCCACGATGCCAGTCGTTTCGGCCGTTACGGTGGCCACGCCCACCAGCGGCGCGCCGGAGAGCTTGACGATGCCGGCGCCCGGAGCCAGCCAGGCGGTCCCTTCCAGCACGGGCAGCGGGAACAGGCTGCCGGGATACTTGCGGTCGTAATGCAGCGCCAGCTTGCAAGCGCCCTTGTACGTCAAGCCCTTGGCCGTCACGTCTTCGCGGCCGATGTATTGCACGGCAACGTTGACGATCCGGCCGATAGGCTTGAGGGCGGGTTGCGGCTTGGTCGCCAGGTCCCCGGCGTTTGCTTCCGACATGGTGAAGCTGCGCGTCTCGTTTGGCTTCATGCCAACCAGGTTTGGTGTGCCTGTCTGTCCCGACACGTTGTCCTTGAAGGTGAAACGACGATACTTGGTGTACTTGTTGTACGCGCCCTGATCGAGGTCACCGTAATCGGTTACGCCGATTGGAAAGATCGCGGAGGCCGGATCGATATAGAGCCGAGCGTTTGTACCGTGGCCATTGAAGAGGCCATTGACCAGCTTGACCTCGAGCGTGTCGTAGCTGCCGCCGTCGAAGACCGTGGTGCCAATGGCTGTGGCATCAAAGGTTGCCACCTCGCTCACGGGTCCGAAGTTCAGCGTCGCGGTGAGCTTCTGTCCGGCGGCGGGCGCCGCCAGGCAGGCCGCATCGAGCGGGGCTGCGCTCACCGGCACGGGTGTTGCTGCGCTATCGGTGACGGCCGGCGCTTCATTGGTCTTTGTCCCGCTACTGCCATCCGATCCACCACCGCAGGCGGCGAGCATGAAGGTCGTCACGGCCATCGCGGCCATCGCGGGTTTAATCTGCTTTTGCATCCTTGTTCTCCTAGTATTGGAAAGACACCGAAAACCCGCCTGCCGGCGAGCGTGTGGGGAAATTGGCGGGCTTGACGAGACCCCAGGCGAGGAAGGCGTCGTAGTACAGACCTTTCGCAGGGCTGCCGCGCAGGCCTGCCGCGACGCCGGCCAGGGTGCGGCCAGCCAGATAGCTGGCGCTTCGGCCGCCAACGGTGCCGGCATCAAGGCCCACGTAGACGCTCTGCGCGGTGGCGCCGAGCGGGATCTCCAGATCGTTGCGCCAGTACGCGCCACGCTCGGCAGCGAGTGTCACGTCCCCGTCGAAGCCGCGCACGGTCCAACGGCTGCCCATCGAGATGAACTCGCTCGCCAGCAAGGCCTGGCCGGTGTACTGCCCGTGCACCGTGGCGATGTAGCGCATCGGCATCCGGCTGCCACCTGCCCCGCCGGGCACCGAGAATGGGACCACCAGCGTGGCATCGAGCGCGGCGAGTCGATAGAGGAACTTGTCGCGCTGGCTGGGTGGATTGGGCGCGATCGTGCGAATCTCGGTTTGCCCATTGAGCCAGGGCACGCCAGCGCGATACGCAAGCGCGAAGTCGAACTGCGACTCGCCCAGGTAGTGGCGATGCAGCCAGCCGACTTCCGCAAAGGTCGTGCTGCGCTGCTGGTTGCGGATCTGCGTATCCTCGATGTACGCGTGACTCCAGCGGTGTCCAAGACGGAACTGCAGCGTGTTCTTCTGGAACTGGTCGCGTTGAAACAGGTACTGGGCCTTGAACTCCGCTGCCTTGGAGTCCCCGCTTGACGCGAAGACCTGGTTCACTCCGGCAATGCGCTGGTGATAGTTGTATGTACTGGCCGCAGCGCCGAGCGTCCAGTTTCCCCACGGCGCAGCGTAGTAAGCGTTGGCACCCCGGGTTCCCCGATCGCTCTGCGTGATATTGGCGTCGTGGCTGACGCCAATGTTGAACAGGTCATTCAGCCCGAGCGGGTTGTCGAAGCCCAGCGATACGTTGGCCTGCAGTTGCCCCGTGCCGGCGCTGCCGCTGTCGTCCAGGCTGAGGACGAGCCTCCAGGGCTTGGTCCGCTTGACTGAGATCACCACATCGGACTCACCGGGCATTTCCCCCGGCACGATCTGCATGTCGACGTCCTGGCTCGGCACGCGTTTCATCTGCTCCAGGCCCTGCTCAAGCTCGCGAATGTTCAGGAGATCACCAGGCCGGGCCGGAAACGCGGACCGCCACGAACCGCGCAGGGCCTCATCGGCAAAGCGGATCTGCCGGATGACACCGGGAATCAGCGACAGACGAAGCGTGCCGCCGGACAGATCCTGCTGCGGCACGGCGACGCGTGTCGTCGTGTAGCCGCGCGACAGGATCTGCGCACCCAGGCGGCGCACGATGATATTGATGCCCTCGCGGCCAACGCATTGATTTGCGTACTGATCCAGGTACGCCTGGGCGAATCGAAATGTGTCCAGCGGGAGCGCGCTGGCGCCATGCCGTCGAACCACTTCGGGGAGTTCTGGCGGCACGTCCAGCAGGACCCTGTCGACGGTGAAGCAAGGGGCTTCCACCGGCAGCGAGGTGGACAGGGAAACGCTCGACGCCTGCCCGCCGTCCAGGGAAACACTCGGCGCCTGCATCTGCCGGGCGCGCTGCTCAGCCTGTTCGATATTGCGCTCGCGCTGCAGTTGCTGATTCTGTTCCTGCCGCGTGCGGCGCAATGCCTCGTCAACATCCCGCAAACCCTGCGCCAACGCGCCACCCGCCATCAACAAGCTAACGGAAGCGGGAACAGCGCGGCGCAGAAACAGAGCAAGGCATAGACCCATGCAATCGGCTCGATTGTTGTCTTGGTTGGACGGAAATTCCGGCGAAGCCGGAATGCGCTCACCCCGCGCGGGGCATTAACGCGGAAGTCGCGGATATTCACGTTCCGTTGTGAGCGCGCCAATGCGAAAAGACGTTGCAACGGAGGGCGGCTTTCGAGCAGCGATATCGGATCTGGCCGTTTGCGATTTCGCCGTGGCGCGTTACGCTGCCTGCAACGGATATCAAGCTGCGCAGCGTAGCAACGGAGGGCGGCGATTGAAATCGGACAAGTACGAATTTCGGCTAGAACCGGCTATAAAAATTGTTACCGTCGAGTTGGTCTTGTGCGCAAATTCGCCCCCCATTTGCGCGTAATTCCTCATCGGAATCAATGAGACAAATCTCAATCTGCGATGGATATTTCTTGAATGGTGTAGTGGATGTGACTTTTTGTTGCGGCTGGGTTAGGCTGCATTGCGCGACGCTATACTTCGCTCGTCGCTGCAACCACAGCGGCCGGGTTTAGCAGCCCGGATGACAGAGGCGGACAGCCGCCACCAGGCGGCGTTTTTGCGTCCGTCGTGCCTCTGCACGTCCTTATGGGCGGGCCTAGGCGGGGGAGCCTTCGGGCTCGCCGGTTCTCTGTCCCGGTCTGCTAACCCCGCCTTGCGCCCGCCCACCCCGATTAGCAGCGGGGAGCGGTGTCAAAGTACGCCGACAGAGGAGGCACCTCCATGCCCCAGTCTTCATTCGCCCATTCCGGGCAAATCGCATCCCCCAAGCTCCCCATCATCTGCCAGCGCGTGCGCGCACCCCAATGGAGGATGCTCGATGTATAACTACCCGCGCTACAACATCACCGCGCAACGCACAGGCCGCGATACCTTCCTGACCGCGCATGCTCCATCCGAAAGCCCGCTAAGCCTTGCTGCCGAAAAAACCGCGCAGCTCAATGCGTTGTTGTCGGTTGCCGTCGAGAACGCGGCGGGCGGCACCTTCTGCAACCTTGGTGAAGAGACCCAGGCCCATCTGCTTTCGCTGGTGGCCGTGCTTGCGCACGAGACGCTGGTGTTGAGCGAACTGGCCGCCGCGATGGATGAGCCGGAGGGCGAGAGTGGCGATGGATGATGCAAGTGGGCTGCCACAGCTTGAAGGGTGCGGAAAATTCCCAAATTCACTGTGCACCGGTTGAAAAGCGCAGCAACATGCCGCTACGGGCCCGGCAACAGCTAGAATCGGCTACCGGGCCAGCCTTACCGCTGCCTTGCCGCGCCCCGCAGAATCGCTCAGATCTCCGCGACAAGGGAGCTAATCCAGACTTCGAATTTCGCATGCGTCTCATCATCAAGCGCCTTTCCTTCCTGCTAGCCCTGGCTTTCAGCGTATCCGCAAGCGCCGCGCCCGGCGTGGCCCAGGCGCCGGCGCCCGCCGCCGCGAGGCTGCCCGGCGCGGCGCCGGCGGAAGTCGTCAGTGTGGAGGGCATTACCGAGTACCGGCTGCCCAACGGCCTGCGCGTGCTGCTTGCGCCCGATGCTGCGCAGCCCGTCACCACCGTCAACATGACCTACCTGGTCGGCAGCCGCCATGAGAACTATGGCGAGACCGGCATGGCGCACTTGCTCGAGCATCTGCTGTTCAAGGGCACGCCGGCACTGCCGGGCAACACCATTGCGCAGGAGCTCACGCGCCGCGGCATGCAGTTCAACGGCACCACCGCTTTCGACCGCACCAACTACTACGAGAGCTTCACGGCCAGCGAGGAAAATCTCGACTGGGCGTTGAAGATGGAAGCGGACCGCATGGTCAACAGCTTTATCGCCCGTGAGGCGCTCGACAGCGAGATGACGGTGGTGCGCAACGAGATGGAGCGCGCCGAGAACAATCCCGGTGGCATGCTGATGCAGCAGATGCGCTCGGCCGCCTACCGCTGGCACAACTACGGCAAGGCGCCGATCGGCGCGCGCAGCGATGTGGAGCACGTCGCCATCGGCAACCTGCAGGACTTCTACCGCCGCTATTACCAGCCCGATAACGCGGTGCTGGTGGTGGCGGGCAAGTTCGACGCGGCCGCCACGCTCGCTCGCATCGGCAAATACTTCGGTGCGATCCCCCGGCCCACGCGTGCGCTGCCGGTCCAGTACACCGTGGAGCCGCCGCAGGAGGGCGCGCGCGAGGTCACGCTGCGCCGTGTCGGCGACTCGCAACTGGTCGCGGTGCAGTATCACATCACGCCGGGCGCGCATCCGGATACGGTGGCCCTGCAGCTGCTCGCCGATATCCTGACCGATGGCTCGGGCGGCCGCCTGTACAAGGCGCTGGTCGAGAGCGGCAAAGCCAGTTGGCAGTCTGGCTCGGTATCGGGCATGAAGGATCCCGGCTCGGTGCTGTTCGCCGCCGGGCTGAGCAAGACGCAGGATCTCGAAGCCGCGCGCCAGGTGCTGGTGGCGCAGGTGGAGGGCTTTGCCGCCCGGCCAGTGACGCAGGTGGAACTGGACCGCGCCCGCACGCGCCTGCTCAACAGCTACGAGCGCCTGCTGGAGAATCCTTCCGGCTACGCCATCGCCTTGTCCGAGGCCATCGCCAAGGGTGACTGGCGCCTGCTGCTGGTGGCACGCCAGCAGGCCGAGCGCGTCACGCTGGCGGACCTGCAACGGGTCGCGCAGAACTACCTGCGCGCCAGCAACCGCACGCTCGGCCGCTTCATTCCCATCGACATGCCCGGCGACACGCCGGCCGAGACGCTGGCCCGGGCCACCATGCCCGCGGCGCCGGACGTCGCCGCGCTGGTGGCGGCCTACCAGGGCAAGCCGCCCAAGGCCGCGGTGGCAGCCTTTGATCCCAGCCCGGACAATATCGAGGCGCACACGCTGCGCGGCATGCTGGCCAACGGCATGCAGTTCGCCCTGCTGCCCAAGCCCAGCCGCGGGCAGACCGTCAACGGCACGCTGATCCTGCGCATGGGCGACGTCACCAGCCTGCAAGGCCAGGACGCCGTGGGCAGCCTCACCGCCGCCATGCTGATGCGCGGCACCGTCCGCCTTGAGCGGCAGCAAATCGCCGACCGCCTGTCCGCGCTCAAGGCCGTGGTGTCGGTCCAGGGCGATGCCGAGGCGGTCACTGTGCGCTTTGAAGCGCGCCGCGAAACGCTGGCCGACACGCTCGCGCTGCTGCGCGACATCCTGCGCGAGCCCAGCCTGCCCGCCGCAGAGTTCGAGACGCTGCGCGCCAACGCCATCGCCGGCATCGAGAGCGGCCTGGGCCAGCCCGAGGCGATCGCGTCGAATGTGCTCGGCCGTTACGGCAATCCCTACCCATCGGGGGATCCGCGCTATGTCGGCACCCCGCAGGAGGACATCGCGGCGCTGCGGCAAGTGCAACTGGCCGACCTGCGCGCCTTCCACACACGCTTCTACGGCGCGAGCCACGGCCAGGCCGCGCTGGTCGGCGACTTCGACCGCCAGGCGGTGCAGGCGCAACTGGCCACGCTGTTCGGCGACTGGCAAGCCCAGGTGCCCTATGCCCGCATCGAACGCCCCTTTGTGCCGCTGGCACCGGCCCGCCTGGCCCGCCAGACACCGGACAAGGCCAATGCCATCTACCTGGCCGCGCTGCCGGTCGCGCTGACCAGCGACGCACCGGAATATCCGGCCCTGGTGATCGCCAATCGCGTGTTCGGCGGAAGCGCGCTCAAGAGCCGGCTGGCGGATCGCCTGCGCCAACACGACGGCATCAGTTACAGTGTCGGCAGTTTCGTTCAGGTGGGCGCGCTCGACACCAACGGGCGCTTCGGCATGCAAGCGCTTTATGCGCCGCAGAACCTGGGCAAGCTAAAGCGTGGCGTGGAAGAAGAACTGTCGCGGCTGGCAGCCGCCGGCATCACGCCGGAGGAGCTGGCACAAGCCAGGAGTGGGCTGCTGCAGCAAGGCACGCTGGCCCGCACCAGCGATTCCACGTTGGCCGGCACGCTTGCCAGCCAGCTATTTCTGGGACGCACGATGCGCTTTGTCACGGAATACGAGCAAGGTATCGCCACGGCGTCCGTCGAACAGGTCAACGCGGCCATCCGCAAGCACCTGGATCCGGCGCGGGTGGTGCATGTGTATGCGGGAGATTTTTCTGTCACGGCAGCGCAAGATGCCGGGGCGACGATAACAACGATAAAGGCGACGATAAAGGCGGGCAGGCAGGCAAACGATGCCGTGGCCGTCCCCTAAAGGGCAATACTGGAGGAAAATAGTGGCGGCGCAGGGCGGTGCAAGACGCCGCTGGCGCAGTAGTCCCATCGGCTTGGGGGCAACCCCTTGCCGCAATGACGCGTTGACTGTATATTCGTACAGTATAAGACGATATAAGAGGTGTGGATGTCAATAGTGCGAGCTAGCAGCAAAGCAGAAGCGCTTCGGCTTCTCGCATCGAAAGATGTGCTGGCGCTTGAGCTGGACTATGAAACCGGATGGCAGGACGCCGTCGAACTCGGCCGGCTCGGAGAGAAACGCGGCATCAAAGTGCAATACCGCGGACAGGAGAGCATTGCTGTCCATTCGCGCGAAGCCCTGATCGAAGGGCTGGCTAAGACCAAGACCACCTTCAGGCAGCGCAATCTGTATTGCCAGTTTGATCTCGGCACGCTTGCCGACCATGAACTGCTCGATCTCGAAGCCAAGGCGACCCGACTGGGCGACTACATCCTGGCAGGCCATCTGTTAAGGGATGTGGACGGAGTCTGGCCGCAAGAAGCGCAGTAACGCAGACAAAACGTGGCAATACCCAGCAAGACACAGTAATAGGCGTTATTCACGTCAAACGCAGCGGACCTGGCCAATCGCCTCGCCGCTGCCGCGACCCACGGCGCCAGCCCTGCCGCGCGATGCGGCCAGACGCGTTTTTCGGCCGGCACCCGCCGGTACGGGCAGCGAACCTCCTCGCCAGCCATTCCCTTCCGCCCCCCCCAAGTAGTGCAAGGCAGGTCACCCTGTGCCGTCATCACGGCGCAACCGCACTACACTGGAATCCTGCGTGCCGATCTCGCACCACGGCCTGTTAGCGTGGGCGACATGCCGAAAGGAAGAGACAAACCATGACCGACCTGTCCGCCCCCCTTGTCGATGCGCCGCCGAGCGCCGAGGAAAAGCGCAAGCGCATCTACGCGATCGTGGCCGCGTCTTCCGGCAATCTCGTCGAGTGGTTCGACTTTTACGTCTACGCGTTCTGCGCCATTTACTTCGCGGGGTCCTTCTTCCCCAAATCCGATCCCACTGCGCAATTGCTGAACACCGCCGGCGTATTTGCCGCGGGCTTCCTGATGCGGCCGATTGGCGGGTGGCTGTTCGGGCGGCTTGCCGACCGGCATGGCCGCAAGAATTCGCTGCTGATCTCGGTGACGATGATGTGCTGCGGCTCGCTGCTGATCGCCAGCCTGCCTACCTACAACAGCATTGGCGCCTGGGCGCCGGCGCTGCTGCTGGTCGCGCGGCTGCTGCAGGGACTGTCCGTCGGCGGCGAATACGGCACCACCGCCACCTATATGAGCGAGGTGGCGCTCAAGGGCCAGCGGGGATTTTTCTCCTCGTTCCAGTATGTCACGCTGATCGGCGGCCAGTTGCTGGCAGTGCTCGTGGTGGTGGTGCTGCAGCAGTTCCTCGACGAGGCTGAGCTCAAAGCGTGGGGCTGGCGCATCCCGTTCGTGATCGGCGCCGTCACGGCGGTCGTGGCGCTGTTCCTGCGCCGCACCCTGCATGAAACGACCTCCGCCGCCACCCGGGCGAGCAAGGAGGCCGGCACGCTGACGGAGCTGTTCCGCAACCACAAGGCAGCCTTCTTCACCGTGCTTGGCTACACCGCGGGCGGCTCGCTGATCTTTTATACCTTCACCACGTATATGCAGAAGTACCTGGTCAACTCGGCCGGCATGTCGATCAAGACAGCCAGCTACGTGATGACTGGCTGCCTGTTCCTCTACATGTGCATGCAGCCGTTCTTTGGCGCGCTGTCGGACCGCATCGGGCGGCGCAACAATATGCTGCTGTTCGGCGCGCTCGGCGCGCTGGGCACGGTTCCGATCCTGACGACGCTCGGGAGCGTGAAGAGCCCCTTTGTCGCCTTCGTGCTGATCTCCCTGGCGCTGGCCATCGTGAGCCTCTACACCTCCATCAGCGGCATCGTGAAGGCCGAGATGTTCCCGACCGAGATCCGGGCGCTGGGGGTGGGGCTGGCCTATGCCGTGGCCAATGCGATCTTTGGCGGCTCGGCCGAATATGTCGCGCTGGACCTGAAATCGCTGGGCCACGAATCCAGCTTCTACTGGTACGTGACGGCTATGATGGTGATCGTGTTCCTGGTCAGCTTCCGGCTGCCGCGGCAGGCCAAGTACCTGCACCACGAGCACTGACGCGCCAACGCGTCAGATGGGAAAGGCAGCGCGCTGGCGCGCGGCCGCCCGGCTTGCCACGTGCCTGGGGCCCACGGCCAGCTCGATGCCCACGCCGTCGCCAAGCAACAGTGCTTGCGACGCCGTGCGCACGCCCGCGCCACCGCCGAGGTCATCGGCCCGCAGCCCGAACGCCGTCTCGCTCGCCCACATGCCCAACACAGCGCCATCGCGCTTGAGCGTCAGCACGGCCTTGTGCGAGGTATAGGACAGCCAGCGCCGCGCCACGTGATGCACCGGCAGGCAGAGGCGCTCGGCCAGCGCGTCCAGCACGTCGAGGTCCACCGCGCCGGGCAAGGCCAGGCGGCAGGCATTGAGCGGCATCAGCAGCCGGCTGGCAAGGGCATAGGCGAGCCCGCCGGCCGATTCGTCGTCCGGCATGGCCATCAGCTCGGCATTGGTGCATTCCACGTAGTCCAGCTCGCTGCCACCCAGAAGCTGGCGGCCTAGCAGGTACGCAATCATGAAGCGCACATCCGGCGCTGCCAGGCTATCGCTATAGAGAATGGTCCAGGCGCCCGTGCCGGTGCGATACAGCGCGCCATCGAAGCTTTGCAGGCGGGTTGGCTGGACCGAGGAAACCGGATCGTCGCGGCCCAGCGCGCTGGCGGCATCGAGCGCCAGGCGGATGCAGTCCAGCGGCGTGTAGGCGGGCCGCGCGGCGCGGGCCATCAGCGCTTCGATGATCGGGTAGCAAGGAGCGGTGCTATCCGGGCCCGCGTGGTCGTTGCCGGGCGCCGCTTGCGAGGGTGCGGCGTCGAGGCGGCAAGGGGCACGCATGGACGGAAAACCGGCGTAGCGAACGGGAACCTTGAGAGCGGCAATAGCCATCGGGGCAGCCTCCGTTGAGACAACAGGACATTGCGTTGCGCGCGTCCATTGGCCGGGCCGATGCACGCTGCCCACAAGTGGCACTAATGCGGCACGGGCCCTCTCGCGGAGCCCGCCGGCCGTGCCGGCAGGCATCCGCGCCCTCCGATCAGTCGCGCAGCAGCTGCTTGGCGATGATCAGCTGCTGGATCTGCGTGGTGCCTTCATACAGGCGCAGCAGGCGCACGTCGCGATAGAAACGCTCTGCCTTGTACTCAGCGATATAACCGGCGCCGCCATGGATCTGCACGGCGCGGTCGGCCACGCGGCCCACCATCTCGGTGCAGAACATCTTGGTGCAGGAGGCCAGCATGCTGACTTCCGGATCGCTCTTGCCCGGCGTCTTGGCGTCGTAGCGCTGGGCGCAATCGCGCACCATCGACAAGCCGGCGTACAGTTCGGCCTGGCTATCGGCCAGCATGGCCTGGATCAGCTGGAAATCGCCGATCGGCTGGCCGAACTGCTTGCGCTCCTTGGCATAGGCCACGGCATCGGTAATCAGGCGGTGCGCCATGCCGCAGGCCAGCGCCGAGATGTGCAGGCGACCGCGGTCGAGCACCTTCATGGCAGTCTTGAAGCCAACGCCGGGCACGCCGCCGATGATGTTGGCCGCCGGCACGCGCACGTTTTCCAGCACCACGTCGCAGGTCTTGGTGCCGCGCTGGCCCATCTTCTTGTCCGGCTTGCCAAGCGAAATGCCCGGGGTGTTGGCCGGCACGATGAACGAGGAGATGCCCGAAGCGCCGGCACCGCCGGTGCGCGCCATCAGCGTGAAGGCGCCCGCGCGCGGTGCGTTGGTGATGAAGCGCTTGGTGCCGTTGATGATGTAGTGATCGCCGTCGAGCTCGGCCTTGGTCTGCAGCGAAGCCGCATCGGAGCCGGCATTGGGCTCGGTCAGCGCGAACGAGATCACCAGTTCGCCGCTGGCGATCTTCGGCAGGTATTCCTGCTTTTGCGCCTCGGTGCCGTCCATCAGGATGCCCTGCGAGCCGATGCCGACATTGGTGCCGAAGACCGAGCGGAAGGCAAAGGCTGTGTGGCCAAGGTCGTACACCACGTCGCATTCCTGCGACATCGACAGGCCGATGCCACCGTAGTTCTCAGGGATGGAAATCCCGAACAGGCCCATCTCCTTCATGTCGGCAACGATGTCCGCCGGCACATCGTCGGTTTCCTCGAGCGTGTCTTCCGCCGGCTTCAGGCGTTCGTCGATGAAACGCTGCACCGACGCGCGCAGCAGCGAAAAGGATTCTGCATCCAGGCTCATGGGGATCTCCGGTCAAACCAAGCAACGATGTGCCCGACATGGTACGCCGTCACCTGGTTTTGACAATCCCACATGTTTTTAACAGAATGGATAATTCTTTTTGACAATCTGGATAAGAGCACAAAAAGGCATATTCCTGGGTGCCGCTGGCCTCCTGCCGGCTAGCGCCCTGCCGCTTCGGCGGCGAAATCGCTAAGCTCCCGCGCCCGGTCCGCCGTCATCTGCATCAAGCAGGCGGAGGCGTTGACACCGGCGATCGTGCCGCCATCGGGATCGGCCTGGAAGCTGCAATTGGCGTCCCGGAACTTCAGCCAAGCGCGCTGGGCGTCGAGCAATTTTGCTTTCCTGGCGGGCGACAATGCCTGTTGAAGGCTTTTATAAGCGGCATTCAGCGATTTATCCTGCCGCGCCGTCTCCGCCGCGATGCAGTCGTGCATGCCGGCGGTAGTGACATCCGGACGATCCATGCAGGCCCCGTATTGCTTTGACAACAATTTCTCATCCGCCTGCGCGGCAAAAGACGAGCAAAGCAGCAACGCGGAAAGCAGCGCTTTTTTCATATCGGGGCTGGGGGGGGAATTTGGTGAGGGGCGCCATTGGCCTGGCGCAAGGCTCGGCCAATGGCTTACCGCAGTGCCCGCAAAGGGGAAGCTAGCGCCGGCGGGGCCGGCGCCACTGCGTCAATGAGACAGCAATGCGATCAGGCTTCGGCGATCAGGAAGCGGGCACGGTTCTTACCCAGCCAACCCGGTGCGCGGCCACGGCCGGTCCAGGTGGCGCCAGTCTTGGGATCGCGATACTTCGCGGGCAGGCTGGACTTGGGCTTGGCCGCGGCGCCATTCGCGCTGGCAGCCGGGCGGCCCCGGCGGCGCTTCGGGGCGATGTCGTCGGCCGTCAGCTCATATTCCGCCATCAGGCCCTGGATCTGCGCAATAACGCCCGCCACTTCGCTGGCACGCATCTCGGCCAGCTTTGCTTCGAGCGCTTCCTTCTCTGCAATCAGCTGCTTGTAAGTTGCCATTTTGATTCTCCTGGAGCGGTGTTAATTCAATGATAGGGGAAAATTTGCTGGCATAGCCTACCACGTTTGATTAAAGAAAATCCAATCGCGTAAGAAGTTGATACAACCGACCAAATTTGCACAAGAATTGAAAACGCCGTGGACACGCCCAATGCGGGTGCGATTGGACGCCAGAGCGTCCGCATTCCGGATCGCAATGCGGGTTCAGGTATTACCCTATATGCCGGTTTTCTCTGCCATGCCACATCGACGCCATTGGATCCCCCCATTGGTATGCGCCCTAACGGCGCATTCACCCGGCAGTGCGATGACGCAATAGAACCACGTCCCGAAAGGTTCCTGAAAGGACATCACCCCGCATGCATGGAAGCCGCAATTCCCGTTCTGCCACGAAAAATGTACAGACAATGTGATAAAAAAGCCTGTCAGAGCGCGCCCGGCTTTCCCGTAGCTGCCCCCGAACCAGATAAACGCATAGGCCGAAAGCTAAGCAATATCCACTTTTTGGCGCAAGCTCGCATGCATCCACGCCTAGACTCGATCCTGACCTTGATGCCTGGCATTCAAGCCCCATCCATCATTCAAAAACAGGAAATGGCAATCCGCTAGCGCGATGCAAGCCCCGGCGGACCGGCTCCGGCACGGCGTTTGATACGCTGCATTCGCGCTTGCGGAATCAAGTGTTAACTGTTCACTGTCATTCCAATAGGCGCCGGACCGCATTGCACGGAAAGACCGTATGGATTTCTCCTTTCCCGACGGACCGGGCCGGTGATACCGTGCAAAGCGCGCCATTCCAAAGAGAGCTGGCGACGCCAATATCGGGGGAAACGCTATGTCGCACAGTCCGGAGGCAATGGCTGAGACGCCGATAGCACCGCGCGAGTTCCGCCGCTTCGGCGGCGGATTTCAGCGATCTCGATGTGCTTGCCGGCGGCCCGGTGGTGCGCCAGGTCGTTGGCGGCCACCGATGTGAGCGCCGCGCACGCGGGCTATGCGCCCACGCGCCGCGCCTTGCTGGCGGCAGGCATCGCGCTTTACGCGCTGAACCGTAGTGGCAATCCGCTTGCCCCGGACTGGATAAAGCCGCTCTTACGAAAATCATCATCTCGACATAAGGGGGCATAAGAGGACATCAGGGGCATACGGGGACGTAAGTAGAATGCCTCGGCGCGATCCTTTGCGCATTGACCTTTGACGCAAACCCGTTGTCTTGGCTTGTCCGTCTTTAGATGGCGTGCCCACCAGGAACGGCCAGCATTGCTGGTTCACGCAATGGACGCGCGGCGGCTTGATAAACTGTTCGCCATGCCCGTCAACCCCAGCACGCTTTCACCCGGACAAGACCAAGCCACCAAATGGACCTGAACGCCTTACGCCTGTTCGTGGACATCGTCGACGCCGGCAACCTCTCGGCTGCCGCCCGCAAGCTCAAGATGACCCGCGCCAATGTGAGCTACCACCTGAAGGCGCTGGAAGAAGCGCTGGGCGTGCAGCTGCTGCGCCGGACCACCCGGCACGTCGAGCCCACGCCGGTGGGCGCCGGCCTCTACGAGCACGGGCGCAACATCCTCGGTGAAGTGGCGGCGGCCAACGCGCTGATCAACAGCATGGGCAAGAGCCTGCAAGGCCATGTGCGCTTGTCGGTGCCTACCGGGCTGGGGCACTCGATGCTCTCGCCGCTGCTGGTGAAGTTCAAGCACCGTTACCCCGACATCACCCTCGATGTGGTGTTCGACAACCGCATCCACAACCTGGTGTCCGAAGACGTGGAGGTGGCGCTGCGCATCATCTCCACGCCGCCGGACTCGGTGGTGGCGACCGAGATCGGCGCGGTCGAGTGGGTGGTGTGCGGGTCTCCCGGCTACCTGGCCACGCAGCCGCCCCTGCGCGACCTGGCCGATCTCAAGGACCACGC
This sequence comes from Cupriavidus sp. YAF13, assembly GCF_052113425.1. Classification (NCBI taxonomy): domain Bacteria; kingdom Pseudomonadati; phylum Pseudomonadota; class Betaproteobacteria; order Burkholderiales; family Burkholderiaceae; genus Cupriavidus; species Cupriavidus sp. YAF13. The sequence continues at coordinate 244,934 of NZ_JBFRDD010000007.1, read as the reverse complement.
CATCGTCTGCGCCTCGCCCATCGGCCAGAAGCTCAAGGCCTTCGGCACGCGCGGCACGGGCAGCGACGCCGTGCGCGAGCAAGTGGCGCTGGAACCCACGCTGAGCTCGGAGAATTTCGCCTTCCTGAAGGACGGCGTGCTGGGCGACCTGGGCCTGGGCATCTTCCCGCTCTATGCCATCGGCGCGGAACTCGACGCTGGCACCCTGCTGCCCGTGCTGGCGGATTACCACATCAGCGTGTTCGGCAGCCGCCTCTATATGCTGACCATGCCCAACCGCTACCAGACCATGGCCACGCGCTACCTGCTGAACTTCCTCAAGACCGAGCTGCAGGCCCTGTGGCCACAACCGCGCCGGGTACCCCCCATGGATGCGCACGACGAGGCATGACGCGCTACGCATGGCACCCCGGCGCCAGGGGCACCGTCTATAGTAGGAAGCGCAAGGGTCCGTCGCGGCCCTGAGCGCAACGTACAGCGAAGGAGACGCATCATGGCCTTGGCTACCACCCTGGCAAATTGCCTCAACAGCAGGAACAGCCGTTTCGACACCATCCGCCATCCCTACACCCTCAGCAGCATGGCCACTGCGGAGGCAGCGCACGTTCCCGGAGATCGCCTGGCCAAGACCCTGTTGCTGGAGGATGACATCGGCTACGTAGCCGCCGTGATCCCGTCCAGCCATCACCTGAACCTGGCAGCCATCTGCGCGCAATCCGGCCGCACGCTGGTGCTGGCCCACGAAGACGAGATCCGCGAAGTCTTCAAGGATTGCGACCTGGGCGCCATCCCGCCGGTAGCCATGGCCTACGGCATGCACACCTACCTCGACGAAGCCCTGCTGGCCCAGCCCGAAGTGTTCTTCGAAGCTGGCGATCACCAGCAACTCGTGCACATGAGCAGCGAACAGTTCGCGGACCTGATGGTCGGCGCCGAACACGGGCGCTTTTCACGCCACATGATGTAGCGGGCCGAAGCCGCCGGACGGGCCAAATCCGCTCGCCATCAGCTAGGAGCCACTTTGAAGCGAAGCCCGTGGTGTTGTCCAGCACGCAGGCGCCGCGTGGGAAAGGAGAGCACAACAACGCAGATCCGGCTTTGTCGGCGAATTGAAGCACCCGGTTCGCCGGGTGCTTTCTTGCCTTGCGCTGGCTGCCCCACTGGCCTTACTGCAGGCTGATCCCCGACTGCTTCACCAGCTTCTCCGTGCGCGGGATTTCCGCGCCTACCATGGCGTTGAAATCGGCCACCGAACCGCCGCGCGGTTCCGCGCCGGTTGCGGCGAGCTTCTCGCGAAACCCCTGGTCCTTGAGCAGTTTGTTGATCGAGACATTCAACTTGGCCACCACCTCGGCCGGCGTGCCTTTCGGCGCGACAATCCCGTACCAGGGCGCAATATCGAAGCCCGGATAGCCCTGCTCGGCAATCGTGGGAATATCCGGCGCCATCGGCGAGCGCCTGGCATTGGAAACACCCAGCGCGCGCAGCTTGCCCGCCTTCACATACGGCAAGCCCGTCATGATGGTGTCGAAGTACATCGACACCTGCCCGGACAGCAAAGCGGGAATCGCTTCGCCCGCGCCTTTGTACGGCACATGGACGATATCGATGCCGGCCAGCGCCTTGAGCATCTCGCCTGCCATATGCGACGTGGTGCCCGCGCCAAACGACGCATAGGTCAGCTTGCCTGGATTGGCCTTGGCGTAAGCGATCATTTCCGGCAGCGTCTTGAAGGGCAGGCCAGGGCTGGCCAGCAGGATGTTCGGCGTGATGGCCACCACCGCGACCTTCTCGAAGGCGTCTGGATCGTAGCTGAGCTTCTTGTAGAGGAAGCGGTTGGTCACCATGGAAGCGGGTCCCGACATCAGCAAGGTGTAGCCGTCTCCAGGCGCGCGCGCGGCTGCCTCGCTGCCGATCATGGCCGCGGCGCCTGGCCGGTTTTCCACGACGAAGGTCTGGCCGTACTCGCGGCCCAGCCCGATGCCGAGCTGGCGCGTGATGAGATCGGTGGCGGAGCCGGCCTGGAACGGCACGACGATGCGCACGGGTTGGGTGGGCCAGTCGTGCGTGGCTTGCGCCGATGCAGGGGAAGCGGCAACCAGGCCGGTGGCCAGCATGGCCGCCAGCGCGATGGCGCCGGTGCGGTGTTGGAGCAAACGGAAGGACATGGGATTCCTTGCTTCTGGAAATGAAGAAGTGAAGAAGTGAACCGTCGTGGTGGCAGCGACGGGCGATGCGCTTGAATTGCAAGTGCTGTGCCATCTGGCCCGCGACGGCATCCGGGTGCGCGCGGACGCGACGGGGCAGCCCCCGCCGTTACGGTGGTGTTGGGTTGGCTAGCGCACCACGATGGTTGGCCGCGCTTCGCGCCGCGGTGCATCCTGCTTGCGCGGCGCACTGGTTTGGACTGACCCGGCGCGGCGCCAGAACCGTCGCCAATCGGGTGCTCGGGCGCTCAGCCGCTCACGCCACCAGCCTGTGCCACCATCGCGCCCAGCAGCACATTGGCGCCGGCTTCCAGGTGCTCGGGCTTGGCGTCTTCCACTTCGTTGTGGCTGATGCCGTCCTTGCAAGGGACAAAGATCATGGCGGTGGGGGCCACCGTGGCGATGTACACCGCGTCATGTCCGGCGCCGGTGACGATGTCCTGGTGTGTGTAGCCTAGCGCCGCCGCCTGCTGGCGCACGTGGCCCACCAGTTCCGGCGCGAACGGCGTGGGCGGGAAATACTGCACGTCTTCGATCCGCACGCCGAGCGGGTTGCCGGTGGTCTTGCCTTGCGCGAGCGCGTCGCAGGCCGCGCGCAGGCGGGCGTCCATCTCGGCCAGCTTGCCGGCGTCCTGGTGGCGCAGGTCCACCGTGAACTTCACCGTGCCGGGAATCACATTGCGCGAGGCCGGATGGACATCGAGCACGCCGACCGTGCCGCGCCCGTGCGGCGCGAAATCGTGCGCAATGCGCACCACCTCCTGCAGGATGAATGACGCGCCATACAGCGCATCCCGGCGCAGCGGCATCGGTGTGGGGCCGGCATGGGCCTCCATGCCGGTCACGGTCACGTCGTACCAGCGCAGGCCAAGCGAGCCGGTCACCACGCCGATCACGTTTTCGGCGTCCTCCAGCACCGGGCCCTGCTCGATATGCGCCTCGAAATACGCGCCAATCTCGCGACCGCCCACTTCGGCGCTGCCGGCGTAGCCGATGGCACGCAGTTCATCGTCCACGCGCTTGCCGTCGGTGTCGGTCGCATCGAGCGCGGTCTGCAGCGGGAAGATGCCGGCGAACACGCCCGAGCCCATCATCACCGGCACGAAGCGCGTGCCTTCCTCGTTGGTCCAGATTGCCAGTTCCAGCGGCGCCTCGGTCTGCACGCCCTGCTCGTTCAGGGTACGCATGACTTCCAGCCCGGCCAGCACGCCAAAGCAGCCGTCGAACTTGCCGCCCGTGGGCTGCGTATCGATATGACTGCCGGTCATCACGGGCGGCAGGCTGTCGTTGCGCCCCGCGCGGCGGCCGAAAATATTGCCGACCTTGTCAACCGTGACGGTAAGGCCGGCGTCGCGCATCCAGCCCGTGACCAGGTCGCGCCCCTGGCCGTCGAGCGCGGTGAGCGCCAGGCGCGCATTGCCGCCGCGCGGCGTGGCGCCGATGCGCGCCAATGCCATCAACGACTGCCACAGGCGGTCGCCATCGATCTTCAGTGTCGTCATGTCGGCTCTCCTTGTTCAAGCGAAATCGGGTAGCGCAAGAGTTGCGGCACGTGGCTCAGGCCATGGCGGGCACGAGGCCCGACAAGAAGGAATCGAGCGCCGGACCGATGGCCTCGACCTCATAGCCGCCTTCCTGCACCACCACGGTGGGCACGCCGAGCGCATTGACGCGCTCGCCAATGCCGCGATAGGCGTCCAGCCCCACGCGCAGCACGCTGATGGGATCGTGGATGTAGGTGTCGAAGCCCAGTGCCAGCACCAGTGCCTGCGGACGGTAGTCGCGCAGGGCATCGAGCGCGTTGTCGAGCGCGCCGAGGAAGCCGGCGTCCTCGGTGCCATGCGGCAACGGAAAGTTCAGGTTGTAGCCGTAGCCCGCGCCATAGCCGCGCTCAACGGCATAGCCGGTATAGAAGGGGTAGTACGCGCTCGGGTCGGCGTGCAGGGAGATCGTCATCACGTCGGAGCGCTGGTAGAAGATCTGCTGCGTGCCATCGCCATGGTGTGCGTCCACGTCGAGCACCGCCACCTTGTTGAAGCGATTGAGCAAGGTCTCTGCGGCGATGGCTGAGTTGTTGACGTAGCAAAAGCCCACCGCGCGGTCGCTGTGCGCATGGTGGCCGGACGGGCGCGACAGCGAGTAGGCGATGCCTTGCCGGTCTTGCTGCTCGCACACGTACTGCGCGGCCGCCACGGCGCTGTGCGCGGAGCGCAGGATGGAGCGCCAGCTCTGCGGCCCGAGCGGCGCGCTCAGGTCGCCGAGGTAATAGCCGGCCTGGGCAATGATGGAATCCGTCGGGCATGGCACGCGGCGCGGCTGGTCCACGCGGCCGTTGTAGTAGGGCGAAAGATTGGGCAGCACTTCGATGCCCGGCTCGAACCCGGGCCGCGCCAGCGCCATCCAGCGCTCGTACGCATAGCCAAGAAAATCCAGATACGCCGGGCTATGCACGGCCTCCAGCGGCGCGCGGCCAAAGTCGGCCGGCTCAGCCAGCGTGATGCCGCGCCCGGCCAGCGCGCGTTGCAGCGCGTGGGCCCGGGCGGGCACGTCGGTGGGTTCGCACAGGCGGCCCGCACGCATGAACTGGCGGGGCTGGTGCAGCAGTTGGTCATCCGAGAAGAAGGCGCGCATGATTTCTTTTGGTGAGACTCACGGTTTCCCGGCTGCGGGAGGCGGCGCAACTGGCTTGATCTCGATTTCCACGAACACGCAGTCGCCTTCGTGCGCGTTGATCACGTTGTGCTCGACGCCCGCGCCGCGGTAATAGGCGTGGCCCGCCACGAGCTGGCTGACGACTTCGCCGGCCGGCGTCTCCAGCCGCAGCGCGCCGGTGGTCATCGGCACCACCACGTAGTCGTAGCCGTGGCGGTGATGCCCGGTCTGCGCGCCCGGCGCAAAGCGCCACTCGGTGACGACCACGCGATCATTGTCGACCTGCACGGTGGGTACGGCCTGGGGTCTGCTCATGGCGGTTTCTCCTGAAAACGCGTTGCGTTGGGCTGAGGGCTTAGCGGTCCACGCCGCCCATGCAGAGGTACTTGACCTCCAGGTATTCCTCGATGCCGTACGAGGAGCCTTCGCGGCCCAGGCCGGATTGCTTGACGCCACCGAAAGGCGCCACCTCGTTGGAGATCAGGCCGGTATTGATGCCCACCATGCCGTACTCCAGCGCCTCGGCCACGCGCCAGATGCGGCCGATGTCGCGGCTGAAGAAGTACGAGGCCAGGCCGAACTCGGTATCGTTGGCCATGTTGACCACTTCCTCGTCGCTGGTGAAGCGGAACAGCGGCGCGAGCGGGCCGAAGGTTTCCTGTTTGGCCACCACCATGTCCGGCGTGACGCCGGCCAGCACGGTGGGCTCGAAGAACGTGCCGCCCAGGCTGTGGCGCTTGCCGCCCGTGAGTACGCGCGCGCCTTTGCCCAGTGCATCGGCAATGTGCTGCTCCACCTTGGCGACCGCGTCTTCATTGATCAGCGGGCCTTGCAGTACGCCGGGTTCCAGGCCGTGGCCAACCTTGAGCTTGTTCACCGCGGCGACCAGCTTTTCGGCGAAGGCGTCGTACACCTTGTCATGCACGTAGAGGCGGTTGGCGCAGACGCAGGTCTGGCCGGCGTTGCGGTACTTGGAGGCCATGGCCCCTTCCACGGCGGCGTCCAGGTCCGCGTCGTCGAACACGATGAAGGGCGCGTTGCCGCCGAGTTCCAGCGACAGCTTCTTGATGGTGGGCGCCGACTGGCGCATCAGGATGCGGCCGACTTCCGTGGAGCCGGTAAAGCTGAGCTTGCGCACCACCGGGCTGCCGGTCAGCTCGCCGCCGATCTCGATCGAGCTGGCAGCGTCGCCCGTCACCACGCTCAGCAGGCCAGCGGGCAAGCCCGCGCGTTCGGCCAGCAGCGCCAGCGCAAGCGCCGACAGCGGTGTGTCTTCAGCCGGCTTGAGCACCATGGCGCAACCCGCCGCCAGCGCCGGGCCCGCCTTGCGCGTGATCATGGCCAGCGGGAAGTTCCACGGCGTGATGGCCGCGCACACGCCAACCGGTTCCTTGACCACCAGCAGGCGCTTGTCGGACGCGGGCGTGGCCAGCACGTCGCCGTGGACGCGCTTGGCTTCCTCGGCGAACCATTCCAGGAAAGAGGCGGCGTAGACGGCTTCCCCGCGCGCCTCGGCCAGCGGCTTGCCTTGCTCGGTGGTCATCAGCATGGCCAGGTCGTCGGCATTGGCCAGCATCAGGTCGTACCAGGCGCGCAGCACCTGGGCACGCTCGCGGGCCGTCTTGCGGCGCCATGCGGCCTGCGCCACGCGGGCCGCCTCGATGGCGCGGGTGGTTTCCGCCGCGCCCATCAGCGGCACGGTGCCGATCAGCGAACCGTCGGCGGGGTTGGTCACGGGGAAGGTGGCGCCGCTGTCGGCGTTCTGCCACTGGCCGCCGATAAACGCTTGCGAGCGTAGCAGGGTGGGGTCTTTGAGTTGCATGATCGTTCTGACTCTCTGTCCGTTCGTGGATTGATTCGCGGATGGATTCGTGGATGGATTCGCGGCTCAGCGCGTAAGCACATCGGCCAGGATATCCAGCCCTTCGTTCATCACCGCATCGGAAATCGTCAGCGGGAACAGGAAGCGGATCACATTGCCGTACACGCCGCAGGACAGCAGCAGCAAGCCTTGCTCCAGCGCGCGGTTCTGCACCTCGCGCGTGAACTCCGCGTCCGGCGCGCCGTCGGCGCGGCGGAACTCCACCGCCACCATCGCGCCCAGGCCGCGGATCTCGGCGATCTGCGGCACGCGCGCTTTCAGGGTTTCCAGCCGCTCGACCAGGCGCTGGCCGAGTGCCGCGCCACGCGGGATCAACTGTTCGCCTTCCAGTACGTCCAGCACCGCCAGGGCGGACGCCACGGCCAGCGGATTGCCGGCATAGGTACCGCCCAGGCCGCCGGGCGCGGGGGCGTCCATCACTTCGGCACGGCCGCACACCGCCGACAGCGGCATGCCGCCGGCCAGGCTCTTGGCCATGGTGGTGAGGTCGGGCGCCACGTCGTAGTGCTCCATGGCGAAGAGCTTGCCGGTACGGCCGAAGCCGGTCTGCACTTCATCGGCGACAAGCAGGATGCCGTGCTCGTCGCAGATCGCGCGCAGCGCCTTGACGAAGGCCGTCGGCGCCACGTTGAAGCCACCCTCGCCCTGCACCGGCTCGAAGATGATGGCGGCCACGCGCTTGGGATCCACGTCGGCCTTGAACAGGTGCTCCATCGCCTTGAGCGAGTCCTCCACCGACACGCCATGCAGCGCGCACGGGTACGGCGCGTGGAAGACCTCGCCGGGGAACGGGCCAAAGCCCACCTTGTACGGCACCACCTTGCCGGTCAGCGCCATGCCCATCATGGTGCGGCCGTGGAAGCCGCCGGAGAAGGCGATCACGCCCGGGCGGCCGGTCGCGGCGCGGGCGATCTTGATGGCGTTCTCCACAGCCTCGGCGCCGGTGGTGAAGAACGCCGTCTTCTTGGCCGAGCGGCCCGGCGCGCGCTGGTTGATCCGCTCGGCCAGCTCGATATAGCTGGCGTACGGCACGATCTGGTAGGCGGTGTGCGTGAAGCGCTCAAGCTGGCGTTGTATGGCTTCGACCAGGCGCGGGTGGCGGTGGCCGGTGTTGAGCACGGCGATGCCGGCGGCGAAGTCGATATAGCGCTTGCCTTCCACATCCCAAATCTCCGAATTCTCGGCGCGCTCGGCGTAGAAGTTGCACATCACGCCAACGCCACGGGGCGTGGCGGCATCCTTGCGGCGAACCAGTTCGGCGTTCTTCATCTGTTGCTCCATCGTTGATATCGGTTGTGCTGTCGGGGTCGTGCTGTTGGGCTCAGGCAGCGGCGCGGATCAGGGCCGGGTCCCACTCCTTGCCGGGAATCGCGGCGATCAGCCGCTGGGTGTAGGCATGCTGCGGCGCGTCGAAGATCTGATCGGGCGGGCCGGACTCCACCACGCGGCCCTTGTGCATCACGATCACGTGGTGGCAGATCTGGGCGGCCACGCGCAGGTCGTGGGTGATAAAGATCAGGCCGATGTTCAGCCGTTTTTGCAGGTCGCTCAGCAGTTGCAATACCTGCGCCTGCACCGAGACATCCAGCGCGGAGACGGATTCATCGGCCACTAGCAACTTGGGATCCAGCGCCAGCGCGCGCGCAATGCCGATGCGCTGGCGCTGCCCGCCGGAGAACTGGTTGGGATAGCGGTCGAACGCGGAAGGCTCCAGGCCCACCAGCTGCAGCAGCTCACGCCCGCGCGCCTGGGCCTGCGCCAGCGGCACGCCATTGGCCACGGGGCCATCCGTGATGATGCGGCCCACAGTATGGCGCGGGTTCAGCGAGGCGAACGGATCCTGGAAGATCATCTGCACATCGCTGCGCAGCGGGCGGAACTGGCGCTCCGTCAGCCGGGCGATGTCCTGGCCGTCGAACAGCAGCTCGCCGCCGTCGATGCCGGTCAGCTTCAGCAGGCATTTGCCGATGGTGGACTTGCCCGAGCCGGATTCGCCAACGATGCCGAGTGTTTGCCCGCGCCGCACGCTGAAGCTCACGCCGTCCACGGCGTTGACCACGCGCTTCTTGCTGAACAGGCCGCCGCCGGAGGAATACGTCTTGCGCAGGTCGCGCACTTCCAGCACGGTCTCTGCCGCCTGCTGGTCGCGCGCCTTGGCGCGCCCGTGCGGCACGGCGCTGATCAGCCGGCGGGTATAGGGATGCTGCGGATGGTTGAGCACCTGCTGCACCGGGCCTACCTCCACCAGCACGCCCTTCTCCATCACCGCGACGCGATCGGCGATTTCCGCCACCACGCCGAAATCGTGCGTGACAAACATCACGCCCATGCCCTTGTCCGCCTGGATGCGCTTGATCAACGCCAGGATCTGGGCCTGCGTGGTCACGTCCAGGGCAGTGGTCGGCTCGTCGGCGATCAGCAAAGCCGGCTCCAGCGCGAGCGCCATGGCGATCACCACGCGCTGGCGCTGCCCGCCGGACAGGCGGAACGGATAGCTGTGGATCAGCGTGGCCGGATCGGGCAGGCCGACGAACTCCAGCAGTTCCAGCACGCGCTTGGTCCGCGCCTCGCCGGGGTAGGCGTCGTGCACGCGCATGACCTCGGCAATCTGGTCGCCCACCGTCATCACGGGGTTGAGCGCCGACAGCGGCTCCTGGAACACCATGGCCATGGCCTTGCCGCGCATGGACAGCAAGGTCTGCTCATCCTGCGTGAGCAAGTCCTTGCCCTGGAACAGGATCTGGCCACCCTGCGGCTTCAGGTACGGCGGCAGCAGGCCCATGATGGCGTTGGCGCTCATCGACTTGCCCGAGCCGGATTCTCCGACGATGCAGAGAATCTCGCCGGCGTGCAGGTCGTAGCTGACATCCCTCACCGCGTGCGCACGGTCACCGCCCGCAGGCAGCGCAATGGTGAGGTCGCGCACGGATAGCAGCGGTAGCTTGTCTTGTGCTTGCATGGTGGCGTCTTCCTTGTCGTTACTCGCCACGGCGGCGCAGTTGCGGGTTCATGGCGTCGTTCAGGCCTTCGCCGATCAGATTGATGGACAGCACCGTCAGCAGGATGGCCACGCCGGGCCACACGCTCATCCACCAGGCTTCGCGGATCATGGTGCGGGCCGCGCCGATCATGAAGCCCCAGCTCATCATGTTGCGGTCGCCCAGGCCCAGGAAGGACAACGCGGATTCCGTCAGGATTGCCGTAGCCACCATGAAGGAGGCCGACACGATGATGGGCGACATGGCGTTGGGCAGGATCTGCGTGAGGATGATGCGCAGCGGTTTCTGCCCGATCACCACCGCAGCCTGCACGAACTCGCGCTGCTTGAGCGTGAGGAACTCGCCGCGCACCAGACGCGCCACCGGCGGCCAGGACACCACCGAGATGGCCGCCACGATGGAGTAGATGGTGGGATTGAAGATCGCCACGATCACCACCGCCATCGCCAGTTGCGGGATGGTCTGGAAGAACTCGGTAAAACGCATCAGCGCGTCGTCGATGCGTCCGCCGCAGTAGCCGGCCACCGACCCGATCAGGATGCCGAACACCAGCGCCACCCCGGTGGAGATCACGCCCACCAGCAGCGAGACGCGCGCGCCGTACAGCATGCCAGCGGTGATGTCGCGCCCGAGCATGTCGGTGCCAAAGGGAAACGCCGCGTCGGCAAACGGACGCACCAGCGGATCGCCCACCATCAGCCAGGGCGACTCCTCGTACAGCACCGGCGCCAGCAGCGCCACGGCGACCACCAGCAGCAGCACGACCAGGCCGATCACGGCGCCGTAGTTGCGGCAATAACGTTGTGCGAAGGCTTTCATGCCGTGGCTCCCTTGCCGCCCACCGAGATGCGGGGGTCGATGAAGCGGTAGACGATATCGGTCACCAGGTTGAAGAACACAACCAGCGCCGAGGTGACAAAGAAGATGCCGAGCAGCAGCTGGTAGTCGCGTTGCAGCAGGGCGTCGAACATCAGCCGGCCAATGCCCGGCCAGGAGAAGACGGTCTCGGTCAGCACCGCGCCGCCGGCCATCTGGCCAAGCTGGATGCCGGCAAAGGTAATGACTGGCAGCAGCGCGTTGCGCAGCACATGCACGCGGATCACGCGGCCAGCGGGCACGCCCTTGGCGCGCGCGGTCTTGACGAAGTCCATGCCCATCACTTCCAGCATCGAGGCGCGGGTCAGGCGCACGTACACCGCCATGAAGAAGCAGCCGAGCGAGACGGTGGGCAGGATCAAGTGCAGCGCCACATCCTGGATGCGCGCCAGCCCGGTATAGCCTGCGCCAATGGTTTCCATGCCAAACGCCGGCAGCCAGCCCAGCACCACCGAGAACAGGATGATGGCCATCAGCGAAAGCCAGAACAGCGGCGTGGCGTACAACAGCAGCGCCGCGGACATCACCGCGCTGTCGATCCAGCGCCGCTTGTTCTCATAGCGCGTGCGCGCCGAGATCACGCCGAGGAACACGCCAAGCACGATGGAAAAGACAAAGGCACCGCTCATCAGCACGATGGTGGCGGGCAGCCGGTCCAGGATCAGGTCGAGCACCGGCAGGTGATTGCGATACGAGTAGCCGAGATCGAGCTTGGCCACGCCCTTGAGGTAGATGCCAAGCTGCGTGAGCACCGGCTGGTCCAGCCCGAACTGCTGACGCAACTGGCCAACGAAGGCGGCATCGCCCGCACCGGCCTCACCCGCCAGCACGGTGGCGGGGTCGCCAGGCGCCATGCGGATCAGGAAGAAATTGATGATGACCACGCCGAGGACGACCACGAGGGCCTTCCACAGTCGGGATAGCAGGAAAGAGAGAAAATTCACGGCATGCTCCACGCGCGCGCCGGGCGGATGGCCCGGCGCGTGACCGTACTGGCTACTTGTTACCTGGGTAACGGCGTACTCCGGCGTACTCAGTTCTTCTCGATGGAAACGTTGTCGAACGACTCGTTCAGTCCGATGGCGGTGGTCACGAGGTTCTTCACGTTCTTGCGATACAGCGTGGGGAACTCCAGCTCGAACAGGTTGCCCGCGGCCACTTCCGTCATCAGGATCTTCTGCACCTGGCTATAGAGCTTCTGACGCTCGGCCGGGTCCATGGTGACGCTGGCCTTGGCCCAGAGTTCATCGGCCTGCGGATTGCTGTAGCCCTGCACATTGGCGAACGGCGTGCCCTTGACGATGTTCTTGGTCACGTAGAGACGTTCCACGCCCAGCGCCGGATCGCCGTACTGGTAGGTGTACGTGGCGGTCAGGTCGAAGTCCCAGTTGCTGACGCGGGCGGACCACGTACCGGCGTCGGCGGACTCGATGCTGACCTTGAAGCCAAGCTGTTCCAGCATCTGCTTCATGTACTCGTCAAGCCGGTCCCAGTTTGCGCCATAGGATGACGACAGGATCTTGACCGGGTACTGGCCCACGTTGACGCCGGACTCCTTGATCAGCTCGCGCGCCTTCTTCAAGTTGAAGTCATAGACCGGCGTGCTCTTGTCGAAGAACAGCGTGGCGGAGGCGAACGGGCTGACCGCCGGCTTGCCCATGCCGAAGAAGATGTTGTCCACGATCATCTTGCGGTTGAGCGCGTGCATCACCGCCTCGCGTACCTTGACGTTGTTGAACGGCGGCTTGCGCATGTTCATCAACAGGTTCGACATCGGCGAGAACAGCTCCCAGCCCTTGGTGGTGTATTCCACATTAGGCAACGCGCGCAGGCGCTTCACGTCCACGTTGTCCACGTCGCCGCCGCGCAGCACCTGCACGTCGCCCTTCTCGAAGGCCACCGCGCGCGAGGCCGAGTCCGGGATCACGTAGAACACCAGTTCATCCAGGTAGGGCTTGCCCTTCTTCCAGTAGTTGGGGTTCTTGGCCAGCTTGATGTAGGCGCCCTTCTTCCATTCCTTGAACATGAAGGGGCCGGTGCCGACAGGCTTCTGGTTGGCCGGGTTGTTGCGGTAATCCGTGCCGTCGTAGATGTGCTTGGGCATCATCGGCATGGTGCCGGTCTCGAACATCGAGATAAACGGCGGGAACGCTTCCTTGAGCTTGATCTCGACCGTGCTGTCATTCACGGCGCGGATCGATTCCATGTATTTGTTCAGCACGGCGCGCGTACGCACATGCACTTCGCGCAGCATCTTGTCGATCGAGAACACCACGTCGGCGGACGTGAAGGGCTTGCCGTCATGCCACTTCACGCCACTCTGCAGCTCGAACGTGTAGGTCAGGCCATCGGCCGAGATCTTCCACGACTTGGCGAGTTCCGGGTGCGGCTTCAGGTCCGGGCCGTAGGTCAGCAGGCCCTGGTAGATCTTGCCGGCGACATATTGCGTGGGCGCCTGCGAGTTCATCGCGCTGATCAGGATCGGCGGCTCGGGTTGCACGATGCCGGACAAGGTGCCGCCAGCGGTCTGCGCGACCGCGCTGCCCGCGGGCAATAGTGCCGGTGCCAGGGCCAGGCCGGCGGTTGCCAGCGCCATCGACACCAGGCTTTTACCAAAGCTCTTTTTCAGGTGTTGGGTGAGGTGTTTCATCGGTCAGTTTCCTGTGGTGGTGATCGTGATCTGCGGATACGCGAAGGCGATTTGCTGCGTGGACTTCAAGCGCTGACCGGCTCTACGCCGCACCAGTCGTGCATGAACTGCGCGAGCGTGGTCGTAACGCGCACCATGCTCTGGATGGAAACCGACTCGTCGATGCCATGGATGTTGCGGGCCTGCGGGCCGTAGCACGTCACCGGCGTTTCCAGCATCAGGCGGAAGTGCCGCGCGTCGGTGGTGGCGGTGGTGGCTTCGCGCCGCACCGCTTCGCCATTTACCTTGCGGTGGGCCTCGCCGAGCGCCTGCATGCTGGGCACATCGAGATCGAACTCGCAGCCCGGGGCGTGGAAGCCTTCGTAGCGGAGTTGGAGCGTGAGGTTGCTGGCCAGGCGCTCCAGCGTGCCGCGCACACAGGCTTCGACGCGCGCCTTGGCATCGGTCACGCTCATGGTCGGGTAGAAGCCGATGCGAATGCCGAGCGTGCAGGTGCAGGGCACCGACGAGTTCCATTCGCCGCCCTGGATCTGGCCGAGGTTGAAGTTGATCGGGTGCGCGTGGTCGCGATAGACGGTGGGGCGGTTCTGCGGCAGGTTCCACTCGGCCTCGAGCTTGCGCAGGTCGGCCATCACCGCGATGCCGGCCTCCACCGGGTTCACGCCGGTGGTCATGTAGGCGGCATGCGCCGGGCGGCCGGTGAGTTCGACAAACATCCAGAACACGCCCATCTGCGCGCTCATCAGGCTCTCGCCCAGCGGCTCGGGAATCACAACGGTGTCGAACGAGGCCAGCTTGCCGGCGCCCACCGCGCTGGCGAGCGCGGCCACGGTAGCCAGCGCGCCGTTCCCCGTGTTCTCCTCTTCGAGCACGGCGTTGAAGCCGACCGCGCCGGCGGGCTGCACGCCGAGATCCTTCAGCGCCTTATAGGCGGCAAGCGTGCAGATGATGCCGGCCTTCATGTCGCCCGCGCCGCGGCCAAACAGCCAGCCGTCCTCGACAAACGGCGCATAGGGCGACTGGCGCCACATCGACTCCGGGCCGGTGGGCACCACGTCCAGATGGCCGTTGAACAGCACGGAGCGGCCGCCCTTCGTCGCCGGGCGATGCGTGGCCAGCAAGTTGTAGCGTCCGCCGTCCGGACAGCATGGCGGCGAGAACAGCGGCAGGTCCTTCAACGTCTCGCTGCGCAGGTAGATGCGCTCCGGCTCCAGGCCCAGCTCGCGCAGCGCGCCCTCCATGAACGCCACGGCCGGCTGTTCCTGCCCGGAAGGGCTGGGCGCCGCCACGAACTCCGACAGCGTACGGACCATGTAGGGCTCGAGCGCGCGCACGGCGGCGGCGATGGCATCGGTGGAAAGCGCGGGGCTGGCGGGCGTAGCGGTGGGACGTTGCATAAGTGGCTCCACTGGCTGTGCGGGGCGCGTGGTTGGAACGTGCCCTGAGGGGTCGAATCGGCCTGATCGGCAAAACGCCGTTGAAAAAAACGACGATCGAAACAAGATGTGTCGAAACTTAGCCGATCATTGGTACCATACATAGATCCATATTTTTCTTTTCACGCGGGGCCACTTTGAAAGAGACGATTTTGTCGGAGCTGCTGCTGCAGCGTCTGGAGCGGCCCGCGGATGGTGCTGCGGATAAAAACGGCGCGCATATGAACCGCCAGCTCTACGAGATCATTCGGCAGGAAATCCTTGCTGGGTCTTTGGTTGCGGGTAGCAAGCTGCCTGCGTCGCGCCTGCTTGCGAAGGAGATAGGGGTTTCCCGCAATACCGTGCTTTATGCATTTGAGCAGTTGCTGGCGGAGGGCTATGTCACCGCCGCTAGCGGAAGTGGCACCTTCGTGTCGCAGAGTTTTCCCGACCATAGTGCATTGCACAACATCAGAGCGAAAAATGGCACCATGCCAGTGCTCGCGGCGCAGCAAAATCCGAACCGCTTCGCGCTTTCGCGGCGCGGGCAGCATCTGGTGTCGCATTCCGGTGCGTCGGATCGCCAATGGGGTGCGTTCGTCTCCGGCGTACCCGACGTTTCGTTGTTTCCGCACGCGGTCTGGGCACGGTTGCTGAACAAGCACTGGCGCGCCCCCAAGCCCGAGCTTCTGACGTATGCGCACAACGGTGGCTACCTGCCGCTGCGCCGCGTGATGGCCGAGCACCTGCGGCTGGTGCGCTCGGTGCGCTGCGAGCCGGAGCAGATCATCCTGACCACCGGCATCCACCAGGCCATCGACCTCATCGCGCGGCTGCTGGGCGATGTCGGCGACAAGGCCTGGATGGAAGACCCCGGCTACTGGGGCACGCGCAGCCTGCTCAACAGCGCCGGCATCGAGACCATCCCCGTGCCGGTGGATAGCGAAGGCCTTGCCCCGGATGCGGCCACGCTGCAGAACCCGCCGCGTTTTATCTTTGCCACGCCGTCACACCAATATCCGCTGGGCATGGTGATGAGCTTGTCGCGCCGGCGCATGCTGCTGGAATATGCGCGCCAGCGCGGCGCGTGGATCGTGGAGGACGACTACGACAGCGAATTCCGCTTCGAGGGCCGCCCGCTTGCCTCGCTGCAGGGGCTGGATGAGCACGACCGCGTGATCTACATGGGCACGTTTTCCAAGACGCTGTTCCCCGGCCTGCGCATGGGCTTCATGGTGCTGCCCAAGCCGCTGGCGCCGCATTTCGCAACAGGGCTGTCGGAGCTGTTCCGCGAGGGGCAGCTGGTGCAGCAGGCGGTGCTGGCCGACTTTATCGAGGAGGGGCATTACGCCACGCATATCCGCCGCATGCGGCAGCGCTACGCGCAGCGCCAGGGGCTGCTGCGCGAGGCCATCGCCACGCGCCTGGGCGCGGACTGGCCCACCTCCACGCATGAAGCCGGGCTGCACATGGTGATCCACCTGCCGCCGGGCGCCGACGACCTCGGCATCAGCATGGCGGCGCGTACGCAGGGCTTGTCGACGCGGCCGCTGTCGCGCTATTTCGCGGACCCCGCGCGGGCGACCAACCAGGGCTTGCTGCTGGGATATGCCTGCGTGCCGGACGACGAGATCGCGCCGGCCTTCCACAAACTGGCGGAGGTGATCGAACCCGCGCTGGAGCATCTGGCGCGCACGCAGGCGCCACGCCGCGCGCCGGTGGCGGGGATCAACCGGGAGGCCTGGAGCGGTGCTTGAGTGTGTTGATGCGAGTGCGGGCACAATAGCCGCCAACCCTACCTGGAGCTGCTGACATGACCGTCGACAAAGACTACGCGCTGTTCGATGCAGGCACCGTGACGCTGCAATCCGGCCAGGCCTTCCCCGGCATGCAGCTCGCCTACAAGACCTTCGGCACGCTGAACGCCCGCAAGGACAACGTGATCGTCTACCCGACCTCGTTCAGCGCGCAGCACTACGACACCCAATGGCTGGTCGCGCCGGGCGGCGTGCTGGATCCGGAACGCTACTTCGTCATCATCCCGAACCTGTTTGGCAACGGCCTGTCGGCGTCGCCGTCGAATGCCGCGGCACGGTTCGCGCCGGGCGCCTACCCCTGCGTTACCCACCACGACGCCGTGGCGGTGCAGCGCAGGCTGCTGCAGGAGGTGTTCGGCATCGAGACGATCGCCCTGGTGTACGGCTGGTCGATGGGCGGCATGCAGGCCTACCACTGGGGCGCCTGCCATGCGGACATGGTCAAGCGGATCGCCGTGGTCTGCGGCAGCGCGCGATGCTCCCCGTTCAACCAGGTTTTCCTCGAAGGCGTCAGGGCCGCGCTCACTGCCGATCCGGCATTCAGGGACGGCCGCTTCACCGAGCCGCCGCGCGCGGGGTACCGCGCCATGGGCCGCGTGTACGCCGGCTGGGCGCTGTCGCATGCGTTCTACCGCGACGAGCTGTGGCGGCAATCGGGCTTTGCCTCGCTGGAGGATTTCCTGGCGAAGACCTGGGACGTCAATTTCTTGCGCCGTGACGCCAACGACCTGCTGGCGCAACTGTGGACGTGGCAGAACGGCGATATCAGCCGCTGCGACGCTTTCGGCGGCGATCTGGACCGCGCGCTGGCGGCGATCAGGGCGCACGTGCTGCTGATGCCCGGCCAAACCGATGCTTACTTCCAGGCCCAGGACAACGCCGCGGAAATCGGCAAGCTCACCGGAGCCCGCACTGCCACGCTGCGGCCGATTCCCTCGGACTACGGGCACCGGGCCGGGAACCCGCACAACATCCCGGCCGACCGCGCCTTCCTGGCCCAGGCGATCTCGGCGTTCCTGGCGGGCTGAGCCCCATTGCGGTGATGGTGCCATCGTCACCAGCCCGATTGGCCCTTAACGCTGTGCCCATCCTCCCATAGCATTAGCACCCTTCTCCTTCACACACACCGCACATGGCAAGCCCCGCTCCCCAACCCGCCCCGTCCTCCGCCCTGCTCAGGGAACTCGCCACGCTGCTGGACGCGCCCGGGCTGCAAACCGGCGACGCCATCGAAACGCGCTTTCGCAAGGACTGGTATGCGCCGCTTGGCGCGGTGCCGCCGCTGGCGGTGGTGCGCCCGCGCAATACGGCAGAAGTGGCCGCCGTGCTGGCGCTGTGCCACCGGCTGCGCCAGCCTGTGGTGCCCCAGGGCGGGCTGACCGGCCTGGCCGGCGCCGCCACGCCCGAAGGCGGCGAACTGGTGCTTTCGCTGGAGCGCATGCGTGGCGTGGAAGAGATCGATGCGCAGGCCGGCACCATGACCGTGATGGCCGGCACCACGCTGCAGGCGGCGCAGGAAGCCGCGCGCGCGGCCGGCTGGCTGCTGGCAGTGGACCTGGGCGCGCGCGGCAGCTGCCAGATCGGCGGCAATATCGCCACCAACGCGGGCGGCAACCGCGTGATCCGCTACGGCATGATGCGCGACCAGGTGCTGGGCCTGGAAGCGGTGCTGGCCGATGGCACGGTGGTGTCGTCGCTCAACAAGATGCAGAAGAACAATGCCGGCTACGACGTGCGCCAGCTCTTTATCGGCAGCGAAGGCACGCTGGGCGTGATCACGCGCGCCGTGCTGCGGCTGGCGCCGCTGCCCTGCGCCACGCAGACGGCGCTGTGCGCGCTCGAGACCTACGATGACGTGGTGCGCCTGCTGCGCCATGCGCAGCGCAAGCTCTCGGGGCGGCTGTCGGCCTTTGAGGTCATGTGGGCGGATTTCTACGGGCTGGTGACCACGCGCGTGCCGGGCGTGCGCGCGCCGCTGCCTGCCGGCCATCCTTTCTACGTGCTGCTTGACCTGCAGGGCAACGACGGCGCGCAGGACGCGCCGGTCTTCGAGGGCATGCTGGAATCTGCGATGGAAGCCGGCCTGATCCAGGATGCGGCGATCGCATCCAGCCACAAGGAAGCGCAGAGCTTCTGGCAACTGCGCGATGCGGTGGCCGAATTCCCGGTGATGTGGTCGCCCAATGCGGCCTATGACGTCAGCCTGCCGATCGGCCGCATCGGCGAATTCGCCGAGACGCTGCGCGCCCGCTTGCTGGCGGTGTGGCCGCATGCCGAGCCGGTCAACTTCGGCCACGTGGGCGACAGCAACCTGCACGTCAGCGTGTACCTGCCCGGCGCCACCGACCACGACTTCCCCGAGCATGAGATTTCCGACGTGATGTACGGCGTGGTGCGGGAGTTCGAGGGCAGCGTCTCCGCCGAGCACGGCATCGGCTTTCACAAGAAGCCCTACCTGCACTGCTCCCGCACGCCGGAGGAGCTGGCGCTGATGCGGCTGCTCAAGCGCGCGCTGGATCCGCACAACATCCTGAGCCCGGGGCGGGTGTTTGATCTTGCGTGAGCGCGGCAAAAAAGGCGCCTGAAAGGCGGCCGGATGTCGTCAAGCCGCTTCCAGGTCGCGTGGCGCGATCTGGGCAGCAATCTCCTTGCCGTGTTCGCGCTGCGCCACTTTCAGGTCATAAGACTGTTGCAGGTTGAGCCAGGACTCGGCGTCGCCGCCAAAGTAGCGAGCCAGCCGCATGGCGGTGTCCGGTGTAATGCCCCGGCGCTCGCGCACGATGTCGTTGATGCGGGCCGCGGTGACATGCAGCGCCACGGCTAGCGCGTTGGCGCTCATGCCAAGCGGGGCGAGAAACTCCTCGCGGAGGATTTCGCCGGGATGGACCGGTCGCATACCATTCTGGAAGCGGGCCATGGTGATCTCCTTTCAGTGATAGTCCACGATCTCGACGGCCTCCGGGCCGTCGGCCGTCCAAACGAAACACACTCGCCACCGATCGTTGATGCGGATGCTGTGCTGCCCTTTGCGGTCGCCGCCCAGCACTTCAAGCCGGTTGCCAGGCGGAGATCGCAGGAAGTCGAGCGAGGCGGCAGCGGCAAGCATCTCCAGCTTGCGTTCTGCCGCTGCCCTGATGTTGGCGAATCGCGGAACGCGCCGGCCTGAGAACAACGCTGCAGTGTCTTCGCATTTGAACGACTGGATCATGGCGGAATTATATATCGCTTACCGATAAACGAGTAAGACATCCGCGATAACCAGTCAGTTCCCTAACTGTCCTTGCTGCGCCGATGGCTCCGGCAACGCCCCATGCGCGCTATCGTCCTTTAAATCCACGCCACTGTGCCCGAGCGCCAGCGCCCCGCGCAGCAGGAAGGCCAGCTTGGCCGCGGCCTGCGCATAGGACAGCCCTTCGGGACGCACGTTGGAGATGCAGTTGCGCTCGGCGTCGGTGCGGCCCGGGCGCGGGTCGTGCGTCAGGTAGATGCCGAGGCTGTCGGGCGAGCTCAGCCCGGGGCGCTCGCCGATCAGCATCACCACCTGGCGCGCGCCGAGAAGCAGTGCGGCTTCGTCGCCCAGTGCCACGCGGGCTTGCTCGGCCACCACCACCGGGCCGATGCGCCAGCCCGGCAGGTGCTCGCGCACGGCCAGCAGCAATGGCACGCCGTGGCGCTGCGCCGCCAGCGCGGACAGGCCGTCGGCCATCACGAAGACGACGTCGGGCGGCTCGGCAGGGCGCGCCTGCGCTAGCAGCGCGCGGCTGGCGTCGTCGAGCTGGCGGCCAAGGTCCGGGCAGCGCAGGTAGTGCTGACGATCCGGTGCGGCGCTGTGCACGGCCACGGTGTCGAAGCCGGCATTGCGCAATGCCTGTTCAATGGCCGCGCGCGCCAGCGGCGCATGCACGGCGTCGCGCGCCTGCGCATGCGCCAGGCCGAACGCGAGCACGGTTTCCGTCGTCTGGCTGTTGCCGCAGCGGCCCAGCGCAATCCGTGCCACGGTGAACTGCCGCAGGCGCTGCCAGGGGTTGTCGTGGATCAGCTTCTGGCTCATGACGCGGGCCTCGTGCGTGCAGGAATATGCTGGTTGGCCATGATGCGTTACAGGCCGCGCGCGAGTTGCAGCAGCGGCTGGCGCTCGGCCAGCTCCAGCAGGCGGCCATCCGCGCCGAGGATGCCCATGCGCTGCAGCCAGTCCTCGAACTCGGGCGCGGGGCGCAGGCCCAGCGTGTCGCGCAGGTAGAGCGCGTCGTGGAACGAGGTGCTCTGGTAGTTCAGCATGATGTCGTCGGCGCCGGGCACGCCCATGATGAAGTTGATGCCGGCCACGCCGAACAGCGTCAGCAGCGTGTCCATGTCATCCTGGTCGGCCTCGGCGTGGTTGGTATAGCAGACATCGCAGCCCATCGGCACGCCGAGCAGCTTGCCGCAGAAATGGTCTTCCAGCCCGGCGCGGATGATCTGCTTGCCGTCGTACAGGTACTCGGGGCCGATAAAGCCCACCACCGTATTGACCAGCAGCGGCGAGAACGCGCGCGCCACCGCATAGGCGCGTGCCTCCATGGTCTGCTGGTCCACGCCGTGGTGCGCGTTGGCCGACAGCGCGCTGCCCTGTCCGGTCTCGAAATACATCACGCTGTTGCCCACCGTGCCGCGCGCCAGGCCTTGCGCGGCCTCATGCGCCTCGCGCAGCAGCGCCAGGCTGATGCCAAAGCCGGCGTTGGCGCGCTCGCTGCCGGCCACCGACTGGAACACCAGGTCCACCGGCGCGCCCTGCTCGATGGCGCGCAGCGTGTTGGTGACGTGGGTCAGCACGCAGGACTGGGTGGGCACATCGAAGCGGCAGCGCAGGTCGTCGACCAGCCGCAGCAGCGTGACGATGGCGCCGAGGTTGTCGGTGGCTGGGTTGATGCCGATGGTGGCATCGCCGCAGCCGTAGAGCAGGCCATCGATCATCGAGGCGGCAATGCCGCGGGCATCGTCGGTGGGATGGTTGGGCTGCAGCCGCACGGAGAGCCGCCCGGGCAAGCCAATGGTGTTGCGAAAGCGCGTGACGACGCGGCACTTGCGCGCCACCGCGATCAGGTCCTGGTTGCGCATCAGCTTGCTCACCGCCGCCGCCATCTCCGGCGTGATGCCCGGCGTCACGCGCGCCAGCGCCGCGGAATCGGTCTCGTGCAGCAGCAGCCAGTTGCGCAAGTCGCCCACGGTGAAGGACGCGATTTCGCGAAAGGCGTGGCTGTCATGGTGGTCGATGATCAGGCGCGTGACTTCGTCGTCCTCGTAGGGCACCAGCGCCTCGGTCAGGAAGTGCGCCAGCGGCACCTCGGCCAGCGCCATGCGCGCGGCCATGCGCTCCTCCTCGCTGGCAGCCGCCAGCCCGGCCAGGTAGTCGCCCGAGCGCGCCGGGCTGGCCTTGGCCAGCAGGGTCTTGAGATCGGCGAAGAGATGCCGCCGCGAGGCTACGGTATGGGCAAAGGTCATGGGATCTGTCTCGGTCAGCTGGCGGGCCCGCGAACAGCCCGATCATAGCAACCACGGGCGCACATTGTCGCCGCCCGGGCGCTTGCCTTCGCCGTCCGCCCATCGGACAATCGAGCGCCGTACAATGCACAGACGCCCGGCCGTCCACCAGACGGTGCGGCCCCTCAATGCAGGAGACTTGATGAATCAGCCCGATCCGCCACGCATACCCCGCTTGCCGGATGCAAAGTGGTTCAATGTCACGACTGCCGCCTATATCCTGACCGCCCTGGCGCTCTGGATGGTGATGCAGGCCAACCTGGTGGCGGCGCTCATGGCGGGCCTGCTGCTGTACTCGCTGGTGGACGTGCTGGCGCCCAAGCTGGTGCGCCTGCACCAGCGCCACGACGCCCTGGCGGTGGCAATTCTCTCCGCTGTCACCTTGCTGGCGCTCACGCTTGGGGGCTGGGCACTGGTGCGCTTTGTCAGCGGCGACGGCAACACGCTCGACACCCTGCTGATCCGCACCGCCGACATCATCGACAAGTCCCGCGCCCAGCTGCCGGTCTGGGTCAGCGACGCACTGCCGCGCGGCGTGGATGAACTGGCCAACGCCCTCATTGCCTGGCTGCGCGAGCACGCGCAGATGGCGCAGAAGTTCGGCACCGAGGTGCTGCGCAGCCTCGCGCATATCCTGATCGGCCTGGTGATCGGCGCGATGGTCGCGCTGTACCGCGCCATCTCCAAGCCCAACCGCCGGCCGCTGGCCTCTGCGCTGGTGGAACGCGCCCGCAACCTGCAGCTGGCGTTCTCGCAGTTCATCTTCGCCCAGGTGCAGATCTCGCTGATCAACACCGCGCTCACCGCGGTCTACCTGCTGGTGGTGCTGCCGCTGTTTGGCGTGCACCTGCCACTGGCCAAGACGCTGATCGCCTTCACGTTCCTGGTCGGGCTGCTGCCGGTGCTGGGCAACCTGGTGTCGAACACGGGCATCGTGGTGGCCTCGCTGTCGATCTCGCTGCCCATGGCGATCGCCTCGCTGTTCTACCTGGTGGTAATCCACAAGTTCGAGTACTTCCTCAACGCGCGCATCATCGGCGCGCGCATCAATGCCGCCGCCTGGGAACTGCTCACGGTCATGCTGCTGATGGAGTCGCTGTACGGCGTCGCCGGCGTGATTGCCGGGCCGATCTACTATGCCTATCTCAAGCGCGAGCTGTCGAACAAGGGCCTGATCTGACGCCTGGCGCCACCGGTAGGACCAATTCCCCCCGATCCGGCGCCCGGCTTCAGGCGCTTGCCCCGTCTCCTTGCTGCTCCACCCGGCTGCGCACAAAGTCGATGTGCGTCTGCATGGCGGTGCGCGCCTCCTCCGGCCGGCGCGCGCAGATGGCCTCGCACAGCGTGCGGTGCTGCAGCAGCAATAGCGCGGAGGCATCCTCGTCCTGCACCCGCAGGCCCGTGCCGTTGATGGTGATGTGTTCGCGCAGCATGCCGATCACGCTGGTATGCAGGTGCAGGAACATGGTGTTGTGCGAGGCCTGGGCAATGGCCTCATGCAGCTTGGCGTCCGCCTCGGCCTCGGCCGCCTTGTCGTCTTGCTGGCGGGCGGCTTCCAGCGCGCGGAGCAGGCCGCGGATGCGCTTGAGATCCGCGGCATCCGCGCGCATCGCGGCAAAGTAAGCGGTAGCGCCCTCCAGCACCCGGCGAAACTCCAGGATATCGTCACGCAGCACCGGGTGGTCCGCCACCAGCTGGCGCCATGGCGAGGCAAAGCCGGTGCGCAGCTGCTCGGTGACGAACACGCCGGCGCCCTGCCGGCTTTGCAGCAAGCCCCGCGCCGCCAGCCGCTGGGTGGCCTCGCGGATGGTGTTGCGCGCCACGCCATATTGCTCGGCCAGGAGCCGCTCCGCGGGCAGGCGGGCACCGGCCGGCCAGGTGCCGTCCAGCATCGCCGTTTCCAGTTTTCGCATCACCTCTTCCACGCGCCCGCGCGCCTGCCTGCCCGCCGCCATCCTCTCGCTCCGGAATCGATTCGCCGCGCCCAACTGGTCCAACCAATTTGAACTGGCGCGCGTCTCGCGGAATTATGCGCTCAAACAACGGCCAGCCCTGAGCCCGACAGCCAGGCAGCCGCCCCCACGGAGCGAGACATGAAGCAAAGGCGCTATCCCCCTGCCCCGGCACAGGTCTACCTGTTCGCCACCTGCCTGGTCGACATGTTCGTGCCGCAAGCCGGCCTGGACGCCGTGCGGCTGCTGGAGCGAGAGGGCCTGACCGTGCACTTCCCGCGTGGACAGAGTTGCTGCGGGCAGCCTGCCTATAGCAGCGGCAACCCGGAACAGGCCCGGAAGGTGGCGTTGGCCCAGCTGGATCTGTTCGCCGAGCCGTGGCCGGTGATCGTGCCCTCGGGCTCTTGCGCCGGGATGATGCGGCACCACTGGCCGCAACTGTTCGCGCAGGATCCCGTGGCCGGCCCCAAGGCCGCCCTGCTGGCCGGGCGCGTGTACGAGCTGAGCGAGTTCCTGCTGCATGTGCTGAACGTCCGCTTCGACGTGAGCGCCGTCGCCGGCCAGCCACCCGAAACCGTGGTGCTGCACACCTCCTGCGCCGCGCGTCGAGAAATGGGTACGCGCGACCATGGCGTGGCCCTGGTCGACGCCCTGCCCGGCGTCACGCGTGCCGAGCATCAGCGCGAATCCGAGTGCTGCGGCTTTGGCGGCACCTTCTCGCTCAAGCATCCCGACATCTCCGGCGCCATGGTGCAGGACAAGATCGCCTCGGCCTGCGCCACCGGCTGCGACCGGCTGGTCTCCGCCGACTGCGGCTGCCTGCTCAATATCGGGCACGCGGCCAGGCACCAGGGCGCGCCACTGCCTGTCGAGCACCTCGCCACCTTCCTGTGGCGGCGTACCGGCGGCGCCGCCAAGGAGCAAGCATGAGCACACTGAGCGCCCGCGAGCGCATGCTCGGCCGGCTACGCGCGGCCGCACCAGCACCCGCTGCCGACGCCAGCCAGCTGGATGCGCGCATCGACGCGCACTACGACGCCCGCCGCGAGGCGGCCACCCCCGCCGAGCTGGCGCAGGCCATGCAGGCTGCACTGGGCGCCTCGCACGCGCTGGCCTGGTGTGCCAGCGCCGAGGCCTGGCCCGCGCAACTTGCAGACAGGCTCGTTGCCGCCGGCGTGCGCCGCCTGCTGCTGGACCCGGCCGCCGCGCAAGGCGCCGCGCTGATGCGCGCCTTGCCTGCCAGCGTGGCGCCGCTGTCCTACGCGCGCCCCATCGAAGCATGGAAGGCGGAACTCTTCGACACCGTGGATGCGGGCTTCACCGTGGCGCGCTCCGGCATTGCCGCCACCGGCACGCTGGTGCTGGCGCCCGACGCGCAAACGCCACGCACGGTCTCGCTGGTGCCGCCGCTGCATATCGCGCTGGTCTACGCCGAGACGCTGCATCCGGACCTGCATTGCGCCGCGCGCGCCGAGCGCTGGAGCGCTGGCATGCCGACCAACCTGGTGCTGGTATCCGGCCCATCCAAGACCTCGGACATCCAGCAAACGCTGGCCTATGGCGCGCATGGCCCGCGCGAGCTGTGGGTCATCATCGTGACCGGCAGCGCCGGGACGGGAGCCGCGCAATGAGTACATCAACGACTGCCCGGGACAGCGCCGTCCCCCTGCACTTCGTGCCTGCCGCGGATTTCAAGGCGCGCTCGCGCGCGGCGCTGGACGACCCCAAGCTGCGCAGCAGCTTTCGCGGCGCCATGGACTTCCTGCAGGCCAAGCGCGCCGTGCAGTTCCCCGACGGCGATGAGCTGGAGCAGTTGCGCGACCTGGGCGAAGCGATCCGCCAGCACGCGCTGTCGCAACTGCCGGACCTGCTGGTGCAACTGGAGGACAAGCTCACCGCGGCCGGCGTGCAGGTGCACTGGGCTGAGACCGCTGACGAGGCCAATGCGATCGTGCACGGCATCGCGCAGGCCCGCCAGGCGCGCCGCGTGATCAAGGGCAAGTCGATGGCCAGCGAGGAAATCGAGCTGAACCATTACCTGGCCGAGCGTGGCATCGACTGCATCGAGTCCGACATGGGCGAGTACATCGTGCAGCTCGCGGGCGAGAAGCCGTCGCACATCGTGATGCCGGCCATCCACAAGACGCGCGGCGACATTGCCGAGCTGTTCGCGCAGCATATCCCCGGCACGCCCTATACCGAGGACGTGGACGAACTGATCCAGACCGGCCGGCGCGCGCTGCGCCAGGAATTCGTCAACGCCGACATCGGCCTGTCCGGCGTGAACTTTGCCGCCGCGGACACCGGCACGCTATGGCTGGTGGAAAACGAGGGCAACGGCCGCCTGTCCACCACGGTGCCCGATGTGCATATCGCCATCATGGGCATGGAGAAGGTGGTGGCCCGGCTTGAGCACATCGTGCCGCTGTCCAGCCTGTTGACGCGCTCGGCCACCGGGCAGGCCATCACCACCTACTTCAACCTGATCTCCGGCCCGCGCCGCGCGGGCGAGCGCGACGGCCCGCGCGAGGTGCACCTGGTGCTGCTGGATAACGGCCGCAGCCAGGCCTATGCCGACGCGCAACTGCGCGCCACGCTGCAGTGCATCCGCTGCGGCGCGTGCATGAACCATTGCCCGGTCTACACACGCATCGGCGGCCATGCCTACGGCACCACCTACCCCGGCCCGATCGGCAAGATCATCTCGCCGCACCTGCTCGGGCTCGATGCCACGGCGGACCTCGCCACCGCCTCCAGCCTGTGCGGCGCCTGCGGCGAAGTGTGCCCCGTGCGCATCCCGATTCCGCAACTGCTGATCCGCCTGCGCACCGAAGCCAACCGCGATCCGGACGAACAGGTTGCGCATCCGCTGCGCGGCCAGGGCGCCAAGTTCAGCCGCGGCGAGCACCTGGTCTGGCGCTTCTGGAGCGGCGCATTCGCGCATCCGCTCACCTACCGGCTGTTCCGCTGGGCCGCCACGCGGCTGCGGGTACTGACGCCAAAACGCCAGCTCGGGTGGACCCGGCACCGCGCGCCGCTTACCCCCGCGCCGCGCAGTCTGTCCGACTTGCTGCGCGAGCGTGGACAGGCGGAGTAAGCCAGCACCAGGAACAGACACAACAAAAGCGCTGACGTATAGACCCGCCAGCGGGCAACACAGCGCGATGCGAAGCGAGCCGTCAAGGTGTACCAGGCCGTATGGGGCGTCCTCGTCGGCAGGCAAAAAGAGCGGAAAAGAGGGGGCCATGTCTGAGCATCGCCTTAAGGCGATGTGAGTTTGGCCCCCGGCCGCTCTTTTTGCCTGCCGACGAGGAGGGGGTCGCCCCATCCGGCGCGCCGTCTTTTCCTAATTTCTTGGCAAGACAAGAAAGTAGGTCGCCGCCCCGCAGGGGTGGTGAAACTGCCTTTGACTTTAAGCCTTGTCTTGAAGCCTTTGACTTCGCAGTCAGACAACAAAAAAAGACAAGCAACAAGACGCCCCTACCCAGTTCACTCAAACACAATCCCCGGAGGAGACCCACCGTGCAACCCTGGACCCAGACCTACACGCCGCTAGGCAGCCTATGGCTGTCCGCGCTCGCGGCAGCGCTACCCATCCTCTTCTTCTTCCTCGCCCTGGCCGTGCTGCGCATGAAAGGCCACGTGGCAGCAGCCATCACGCTGCTCCTTGCCATCGGCGTGGCGATCTTCGCCTACGGCATGCCCGTGCCGCAGGCGCTCGCCGCAGCGGGATTTGGCTTTGCCTACGGCCTGTGGCCGATCGCGTGGATCATCGTGACCGCGGTGTTCCTCTACAAGATCGTGGTGAAGACCGGGCAGTTCGACATCATCCGCGCGTCCGTGCTGGCCATCACCGATGACCAGCGCCTGCAGATGCTGCTGATCGGCTTTGCCTTTGGCGCCTTCCTGGAAGGCGCGGCGGGCTTTGGCGCGCCGGTGGCCATCACCGCGGCCCTGCTGGTGGGCCTGGGCTTCAACCCGCTCTATGCGGCGGGCCTGTGCCTGATCGCCAACACCGCGCCGGTGGCCTTCGGCGCCATGGGCATTCCCATCATCGTGGCGGGCCAGGTGACCGGCATCGATGCCATGCACATCGGCGCGATGGCGGGCCGGCAATTGCCACTGCTGTCGCTGGCGGTGCCGTTCTGGCTGGTGTTCATCATGGACGGCAAGCGCGGCGTGAAACAGACGTGGCCGGCGGCGCTGGTGACCGGCGCGAGCTTCTCGGTGACGCAGTATTTCACCTCGAACCATATCGGGCCGGAGTTGCCGGACATCACTTCGGCGCTGGTGAGCCTGGTGTCGCTGACGCTGTTCCTGAAGGTGTGGCAGCCCAAGCGCGCAAGCCAGCGGGCTGGCGGCGCGGTGAAGGCGAGCGGCGGTGCGGCGGCACTGGCGCGCATGGGTGACGGGCTGGCAAGCGATGCGGGCAGCATCGGCCACCGTGCGGGCGACAACCGCCGTGCCTCGCCCTACACCGTGGCACAGACCGTGCGCGCGTGGGCGCCGTTCGGCATCCTTACCGCCATCGTGACCGTGTGGAGCCTGCCGTCGTTCAAGGCGCTGTTTGCCGGCAACGGCGCGCTGGCTGGCTGGGTGCTGAAGTTCCATGTGCCGGCACTGGACCAGCTGGTGATCAAGGCCGCGCCGATCGTGGCACAGCCCAAGGCCTACGAGGCGGTGTTCAAGCTCGACCTGGTATCGGCGGTGGGCACCGCCATCCTGCTGACCGCGCTGATCTCCGCCGTGCTGCTGCGCATGAAGCCGCGCGCTGCGCTGGCCACTTTCGGCGAAACGCTGATGGAGTTGCGCCGCCCGATCCTGTCGATCGGGCTGGTGCTGGGCTTCGCCTTTGTCGCCAACTACTCGGGCATGTCGTCGACGCTGGCGCTGCTGCTGGCCGGCACGGGCGCGGCGTTTCCGTTCTTCTCGCCCTTCCTGGGCTGGCTGGGCGTGTTCCTGACCGGCTCGGACACGTCGTCCAATGCGCTGTTCTGCTCGCTGCAGAGCACCACCGCGCACCAGATCGGCGTGTCCGACACGCTGCTGGTGGCGGCCAACACCACCGGCGGCGTGACCGGCAAGATGATCTCGCCGCAATCCATCGCGGTGGCCTGTGCGGCCACCGGGCTGGTCGGCAAGGAATCCGAGCTGTTCCGCTTTACCGTGAAGCACAGCCTGCTGTTCGCGGTGATCGTGGGCATCATCACCATGCTGCAGGCTTATGTGTTCACGGGGATGATTCCCCACTGACCTGATTGACCTAATTGACCCACCGAGCGGGCACAGCCCCGCCGCTTACTTGCTGTCGTTGGCGGCGTCGCGCGGCAGGAACTGATCGCCCTCGGCCAGCGGTGCGTAACGGTAGGTGGCGGGTGTGCGGCTGAGCTTGACGGGCGACCCAAGGCCCTTGTAGCCATCCGCCATCTCCACCACCATCTCGCGGTGAACGGTGTGCGGATGCTGCAAGGCGTCCGCCACCGACAGCACCGGCGCGCACGGCACGCCGGCGGCCACCAGCGTATCGGCCAGCACCTTGCCATCCAGCTTGCCCATGCGCGCTTCCAGCTCCACCTTGAGCGCGGCACGGTTGACCGAGCGCGCGCCAGCGGTGGCGTAGCGCGCATCGTCGGCAAACCCCGGCATGTCCAGGTGCTCGCACAGGATGCGGAACTGCCGATCGTTGCCAACCGCGAGAAAGACCGGGTCGGTGGCGGTGGCGACGGTGTCGTACGGATAGATGTTCGGGTGCGCGTTGCCGGTGCGGGTCGGCTCCTTGCCGCTCATGAACCAGTTGGCTGCGTGCGGGTGCAGCAGCGACAGGCCCGAGTCGTACAGCGCCGCCTCGACAAACTGGCCGCGCCCGCTGCGCTCGCGCTCCTGCAGGGCCAGCAACACGCCCAGCGCGGCGTTCAGCCCGGTGACCATGTCCACCACCGGCAAGCCCACGCGCAGTGCGTCGCCGCCGGCTTCGCCGTTGATGCTCATGATGCCCGCCATGGCCTGGATGGCCGCGTCGTAGCCGGGCAGGCCACCCAGCGGGCCATCGGCGCCAAAGCCGGAAACCCGGCAGTGCACCAGGCGCGGGAAGCGCGCCGACAGCGCGTCAAACCCCAGCCCCCATTTTTCGAGCGTGCCGGTCTTGAAGTTCTCGACCAGCACGTCGGCGTCCGCCAGCAGGGCAAGCAGCACCTCGCGGTCGGCATCGGTGGTCAGGTCCAGCCGCATCACGCGCTTGTTGCGGTTCAGGCCGAAGTAATAAGAGGCCACGCCGTCCTTGAACGGAGGCCCCCAGGTGCGGGTGTCGTCGCCCTGGGGCGGCTCGATCTTCAGCACGTCGGCGCCATGGTCGCCAAGGATCTGGCCGCAGAACGGCCCGCCCAGGATGCGGGAGAGATCGACCACGCGGATGCCGGCGAGCGCGCCGGGCGAGACAGGGAGTTTGCTCATGAGAGGGGTTCCGTAACTGCGGCGATGAACGTGCGACAAACGACAAACAACGTGGATGGGCTCAGGCGGCCGGCGCGGGCGTGCGATCCAGCAGCTTGAAGGTGCCGGTGGCCAACGCCAGCAGCTCGCCCTGCGCATCGCGGATCTCGCCGCGCGCGAAGCACAGGGAACGGCCGCGCCGCTCGCACCAGGCGGTGGCGGTCAGCTCGCCGCGCCCGGGCGCGGTGAAATGCACCGACAGGTCGATCGTGGCCACGCCAAAGCGGCGCGGATCGTGGCCGCGCGCGGCGCAGGACAGCGCGCAATCGAGCAGCGTGGCCAGCGCGCCGCCGTGCACGTCGCCGCGGCTGTTGGTGTGGTCCGGGTGGTAGGCCATGCTCACGCGCGCCTCTTTGGCGTCGATGTGCACGCCGGTCAGGCCGAACACGCGGGCCATGGGCATCGGCAGGGCAAACAGCAGGCCCGGCGCTTCACCGGCAAATTCGTTGACGGGTGCGGGCAGGGAAAGATCGGTCATGGCGGGCACAGAGTAGGTTGGGGCCGCATGAAGGCAAAGCGGGCACCGCTATGCCGCGATGCCCACGAATTCGCCCTCATGCCGCCAGGTGCGTTGGACTGCACGCAGGTTGGCAAACGTCGATACTACCGCCGAACCGGCCATGATTCATAGCCCGGCTTGGCGGGACGTGCCCCCGGCTCAGTCCAGCTGAGCACCCGATTTCTGCACCACGCCGCGCCATTTGGTCACCTCTGCCTTGACGAAGCTGCCAAGCTGCTCGGGCGAGGTCGACGGCGGCAGTTCCAGGCCTTGCGCCTGCAGGGTCTTGCGCACTTCGGGCTGTTGCAGCGCATCGGCAAAGGCATGGTTGAGCTTGGCGATGACCGCCGGCGGCGTGCCGGCCGGGGCGACCACGCCAAAGAACACCGAGACGTCGAAGCCGGGCACGCCCTGCTCGGCCACGGTGGGCACATCGGGCAGTGCCTGCGAGCGGCTCTTGGTGGTCACGCCCAGCACGCGGAACTTGCCGCTCTTGATGAAGGGCAGCGCGGTCAGCACGTCGGTGAAGCTCATGCTCACCTGGCCGCCAAGCAGGTCGTTGAGCGCGGGGCCGGTGCCCTTGTAGGGAATATGGCGGAAGTCCGTGCCGGCCAGGTTGTTGAACAGCACGCCGGCCAGGTGCGAGGACGCGCCATTGCCGGACGAGGCGTAGGTCAGCTTGCCCGGATTGGCCTTGCCGTAGGCGATCAGCTCACCGACGGTCTTGGCGGGCACCGAGGGGTTGACCACCAGCACATTGGGCAGCTGGCCGATCTGGATGATCGGCGCGAAGCTCTTGACCGGGTCGTAGTTGATCTTGCGGTACAGGCTGACGTTGATCGCCAGCGGGGCCGAGGTGCCGAACATCAGCGTGTAGCCATCCGGCTCCGCGCGCGCCACGGCTTCGGCGCCGATATTGCCGCCGGCGCCGGCGCGGTTTTCCACCACCACGGTCTGGCCAAGGCTGCCCTTGAGCGCGGACGCCAGGGTGCGCGCCATCACGTCGGTGGGGCCGCCGGGCGGGTAGGTCACGATCATCATGATGGGCTTGGACGGGAAGTCCTTCTGCGCCAGCGCGGGGGCAATGCCCACGCAGAGGGTGCAGGCGGCGACAGCGGCGAGGCGTTGCCAGAGGGTCATGGTTGTCTCCTGGTTTAGGTCTTCTTGCGCCGGGCAGCCGATGCTGCGCCGGCGTGTGCGGCGCCGTGGGCGCCGCGGGGGCTTGTCGGTCTGGCGGTAAGGCGTCAGAAGAGGTTGACCTGCGCCACCTCGCCGGTGGCGCTCTCGGCGCCGTCGGCGGGCGGCGCGATGGTGTCGGCCAGCCAGTAGGGTTCGGCCTTGCCGGCCAGCGGATCCTGGGGCAGCACGCGATGGAGCAGCACCAGCTGGGCCAATCGCATGCGCCGTACCGAGCCGATGCGGCCGGCTTCCCAGGCCATGGCGACCGCGCTGGTCACGTGGTACAGCGCCGATGCGGCCTGGCGCGCCAGCACGTCGCCATCGGCGCCGGCTTCGGCGGCGCGGGTGGACAGCGTGGCGGCACGCGCGATCGCGGTGGTGAAGGCACCGCGTGCGCCGGCATGCATCGGCGTGGCCTGCAGCAAGCCGGCCAGGTGGGCCTCGAGCACGGGCAGCGCGCCTTCGCGGCGGATCGCGCGCAGCACGTCAAGGGCAACGATGTTGCTGGTGCCTTCCCAGATCGAGCCAAGATGCGCGTCGCGCACCAGGCGCGGGTCGCTCCATTCCTCGATATAGCCGCAGCCGCCGCGCATTTCCATGGCGTCGCCGGTGACCTTGCGGGCATCGCGGCAGGCGCGGAACTTGATCAGCGGCGTCAGCACGCGCATCAGCGCATAGGCA
Source organism: Cupriavidus sp. YAF13 (assembly GCF_052113425.1). NCBI lineage: Bacteria > Pseudomonadati > Pseudomonadota > Betaproteobacteria > Burkholderiales > Burkholderiaceae > Cupriavidus > Cupriavidus sp. YAF13. Next base: position 212,116 of record NZ_JBFRDD010000007.1, on the reverse strand, counting down.
TCGGCCTCGCCAGCGTCGGCGCGGCGCAGCGCCTCGGCCGTCTGGAACACCATGGTGCGGGCCTGCTCGGTGGGCAGCGCCAGCTTGAGCAACTGGCGGCGCATCAGCGGCATGTCCAGCAGGCGCTTGCCAAAGGCCCGGCGCTCGCGCGCGATGAACTGGCCCTCCGACAAGGCGCGGCGCATCAGGCCGGCCGCGCGTACGCCATTGGACAGGCGCGAGTTGTTGATCATGTCCGCCATCTGCACGAAGCCCCGGCCGAGTTCCCCCACCAGGTAGGCATGGGCGCCTTCCAGGCGGATCTCGCCGCTGGCCATGGAGCGCGTGCCAAGCTTGTCTTTCAGCCGGATGATGCGGTAGTGGTTGGCGCTGCCATCGGCCAGCGTGCGCGGCAGCAGGAACAGCGACACGCCCTTGATGCCGGGTGCGGCCTCGCCGTTTTCATCCTCGACGCGGGCCAGCACCATCGCCAGCGCGGCGTCCGGGTTGGAGCAGAACCACTTGTCGCCCGACAGGCGCCAGCCACCCTCGGCCTGCGCATCGCGCGCGGCGCGGGTGGTGGTGGCGGCGACATCGGAGCCCGCGCCTTGCTCGGTCATGAACATGGCGCCCTGGTACAGGTCCTCGAAGACCTGGGTGGTGAGGTTCGGCAGGAAACGCTCGACCACCGCCGGATCGCCGAACTTGCGCAAGGTGCGGGTCAGCGAATCGGTCATCGACAGCGGGCAGCACAGACCGAACTCGGCCTGCACGAACAGGTAGGTCAGCGCGTACTTGGCCGCGGCCGGCATCGGCTTGTCCCAGCCGAGGACGCCGCCGCGGTGTGATGCCGCCGCCAGGCCGAACTCGGAGAACGCCACCTTCTCAAGCTCCACGTAAGCGGGATGCTTGTCGATGCGCTGCGCATCGATGCCGGTGCGGGTCCGGTGCGACAAGGTGGGCTTGTTCTGGTCGGCGATATGCGCGAGTTCGTCCAGCACGCCGCCGGCCAGCGCGCCCATGCGATCGAGGTGGGGCAGCAGGTGGGCGAACAGGTCGGGCGGGAGGTAGAGCGGCAGCAGCGCGCGCAGGTCCGGGTCGCTGGCAAACAGGTTGACGCCTTGCTGGTCCGGCACCGGATGCGCGGGCGTGGCAGAGGGTGCGGGCACGGCCGAGGCGGACGAGGCGGACGGAGCGGACGAAGTGGCCGAAACGACAGTTTGGCGCGCTGCGCTGGTCTGCATGGGGTATCTCCTGTGTGTGCCGGCACTTGGCGCCGGATACTTTGTCTGCATTATTCAAAGTCCGGCGATTCGTGTCTAATTCTAAAATTGGCTTGGTCCATATATTTTTCATATCGCCATGGAATTCCGTCACCTGCGCTACTTCCTCGTCCTCGCCGAAGAACTCCACTTCGGCCGGGCCGCCCGCCGCCTGTCGATCTCGCAGCCGCCGCTCTCGCTCAATATCCAGCAGCTGGAAGCCTCGGTGGGCGCGCGCCTGTTCGAGCGCGACAGCCGTGGCGTACGCCTGACCGCCGCCGGCCGGGCCTTCCGAGAATCGGCCAGCGCGCTGCTGGCCCAGGCCGAAGAGGCCCGCCTGCTGGCTCGCGAGATCGAGGCCGGCGCCGTCGGGCGGCTGCGCATCGGCTTCGTCGGCTCCATGCTGTACCGCGGCCTGCCCCAGCGCCTGCGGGAGTTCCAGGCCAGCTACCCCGGCATCCAGGTGGCGCTGACGGAACTCAACTCGCAGGAGCAGATCGACGCGCTGCTGCATGACGGGCTGGATGCCGGCTTCATCCACACCAACCGCGTGCCCGACGAACTGGCCACCGCGCTGGTCCATAGCGAGCCCTTCCTGTGCTGCGTGCCCCATGACCATCCCCTGGCGCGCCAGGCCACCGTGGCGCTGAGCGAGTTGCGCGGCGAGCCCTTCGTGCTGTTCTCCCGCAAGGCCTCGCCCGACTACTACAACCGCATCTTCGAGATGTGCGCGGCGCAGGGCTTTTATCCGCAAATCCGGCATGAGGTGCGGCACTGGCTGTCGGTGGTGTCCCTGGTGTCGCAAGGAACCGGCGTGGCGGTGGTGCCAGCGGCGCTGCAAAGGTCGGCAATGGCGGGGGCGGTGTTTTTGCCACTGGCGCAGGCGACGGTGCCGTCGGAGGTGTATTGCGTCTGGAAGGCGGGAACGGACGAACCCGCGCGCGACCGCTTCCTGGAGAAGATGCGGGATGAGAAATAAGGAGGTGGGGCGGGAAGAGAAAGAGAGCCGGGGCCTTCCGGCTCACCCCAAAATGCGGCACGCGCCTGCAATGGCGAACGCAATCAGGGTAAACGCCAGGCTCACAAAGAAAATGCCACCTGCTTTACCGGCAGGTGGCACGTCAAATACGCGTGGAACGGGGTGTTCAGCGTGCAAGCAGCATACCCGCTGCACTCTCCCTCACCAATAACGCAATTGCGTTATTCGGGACCCTACTCAAGCAGGGGGAGGATTGCCCCGCCGGTCCGGATTCAGAACCCCTCGACCGCCACGCTGACATGGCCCACGTTGGGCGCAGCGGCAAAGTAGTCGCCAACCAGCTTGCGCCATTCGGCGAAGTCCGCGGATTCGCGGAAATCCACCATGTGGTTCTCGACCGTCTCCCACTTGACCTCCAGCGTGAAATGCGAGGGGGTTTCGATCGACCTGAGCAGCCGCATGGCGTGGCAGCCGCGGGCGCGCTTGAAGAGCGGCGCCGCCTTGGCAACGGCTGCCTCGAAGTCCGACTCCGTACCCGGTTTGATCTGGAACTGCGCTATTTCGAGAATCATGTCTTGTGCTCCGTCTGTGCGTGTCAGGAAGGCCGGGGCCTGGCCCGGTCGTGCGTCGACAAGCATTTTATGACAGGCCGGCACATCGCGCGTCGCCGCGAAATTATTCTTAGATGTCGAACTTTACTTGACAAGGCCACGGCAAATGCTAGGATTGCCATACGTACTTCGATATCTAAGTATTTTTCGCATTCACGCATTCACGCGTTCACGTCAAGACCGCGACACCAACCCACCGGATACCCGGAACCCTGGAGCCAAGCATGTACGACCCATTTGCAACCGACAAGCTGATTGACCTGTGGCTGACCGAAGACATCGGCGCCTGCGACCTGACGGTCCACACCATGATCGAGAAGGGCGAGACGGGTTCGTTCTATATGAATGCGCGTGAGCCGATGCTGATCGCCGGCGTGGATGTGGCCGCCCGCGTGTTCTCCCGCTACGATCCGTCGCTGCATGTGGACGTACGTGTCAACGATGGCGACAAGGTCGCCAAAGGCGCCATCCTGATCGCCGTGAGCGGCTCCGCGCGCAGCGTGCTGACCGCTGAGCGCACGGCGCTGAACATCATGCAAAGGCTGTGCGGGATCGCCAACCATACCGCCCGCTACGTGGAGGCGATTGCCGGCACCAAGGCGCGCCTGATCGACAGCCGCAAGACCACGCCGGGGCTGCGCGTGCTGGAGAAGCACGCGGTAACCTGCGGTGGCGGCCTGAACCACCGGCTGGGACTCGATAACGGCGTGATGATCAAGGACAACCATATCGCCGTGTGCGGCAGCATCGCCGCCGCCGTGGAGCGCGCGCGCCGGCAACTGCCGGTGCTGACCAAGCTGGAAGTGGAATGCGACCGGCTGGACCAGGTGCATGAAGCCCTGAAGGCAGGCGTCGACGTGATCATGCTGGACAACATGTCCGTGGCCGACATGCGCGAAGCCGTTGCCATCGTCAACGGGCGCACCAAGGTGGAGGCGTCCGGCGGCATCAACCTGGAGACCATCCGCCCCATCGCCGAGACTGGCGTTGACTACATCTCCACCAGCAAGATCACCCAGTCCGCGCCGGCCGTGGATATCGGGCTGGACGATGCGGTGTGAAGAGGCGGTGTAAAGATACCGTGTGAGAGCTACCGTGTGAGCGGGAGCCACTCCTTCCCGCCACGTTGACGCGCGCCCGGCTGCTGCCTGGCGCGCTTTTTTCATGCCGCGCTTGCCGCCGGCGCCAGCGCCGGCACTGGCTCAAAGATCCGCCAGCAGCCGCCCCAGTTCGCGCGTCGACGGCATGCGCCGTGCCGTGCCCTGCGCCTGTTCCTCGTCCTTCGCCAGGTTGCGGTTGATGGCAATCAGCACCTTGCGCGCAATCGCGACATCCTCGGCCGAGACCCCCTCCACGCTGATCGCATTGACCTCCTCGGCCAGCGGCACCAGCTTGCGCTTTAGGGCGCGTCCCGTCTTGGTCAGAAACACATGGACATTCTTCTTGTTGCCGGGCAGATGCGTGCGCTCGATATAGCCCAGCGCTTCCAGCGCCTTGACCGCCGCGAACGTGGTCGGCTCCGTGACGCCCGCCAGGTCGCTCAGCTCGCGCTGCGACAAACCATCGTGATCCCAGAGGATCCGCAGGATGGTCCAGTGCCCATAGGAGACCGTGTGTTCGGCCAGGCGCATCTGCAGGGCGCGGATATACGCCCGGGCAGCGTCCTTCACCATATGCGCCAGGCGCTCGTTGGCGATGTCGCCTGGCTGGGCGGGCGCCTGCGTTTCAGTCAATTTTGATGTGGCCATAAGACGGTGTGGGAGTCCTTGTCGGCGCCGGCCATGCCCGCGCCCGATGATGGAAAACATGATAACGCGTTAGCAAAGCAGCCGGATCTTCCGCCACGCCGGGTCTCTCGCCGGATATTCGCCTGCCAATCATTTTTCCGCGTCCCAATGTAGTGCTCACTACATCAGTGCGGGCTTGCGCCACGACGAAGCAGCAACGCACCCGCAGAGGGATTTCCCCGCTAGACATTGCTGGAATCTCCGCCAAAGGCCGCGGATACGGCCCTTTCCGGCTATGGCCTGACTCTTGCATATTCTTAGATGTCGAACTTATCTTGACAAGGTTTCATCAGGTGCTAGCATTGCCTTTGTACTTCGATATCTAAGCATATTGCCTGAGGACGTACGCGGCACAGTCGACGCACAGTCGACGAAATGGGACCAAGAGAAAGCATAGGATGACCATGAAAACCCCCGAGACCTGGAACGACACATGCACAAGCAGCCTGGAAGCCTCCCGCTATCTGAACCGCGTCGGGCCATCGGCTTTGGCGACGGCCTCCACCGCGCGCGATAAGCCCATGCCAGCTGCCGGCACCTTCTTCCTCGTGGTTGGCCCCAGCGGCGCGGGCAAGGACTCGCTGATGGACGGCGCCAGGGCCGCGCTGCTGGCCGATCCCCGCTATGTGTTTGCCAGGCGCGTCATCACCCGGCCAACGGGCTCGCCGGGCGAGGACCACGAGGGCGTGACGGAGGCCGAATTCTCGGCGCGCGAGGCGGCCAACGCCTTCCTGATCACGTGGGCTGCGCATGGCTTGCGCTATGGCTTGCCGGCCAGCTTGCTCGGTGAGCTGGAGCGTGGCCGGCATGTCATCGCCAACGGCTCGCGCGGCATTGCGGCAGCGCTGGCTGGCCAGTTGCACAACTTCGTCGTCATCCATGTCACGGCGCCGCTGCAGGTGCTGGCGCAGCGCATTGCCGCGCGCGGACGCGAATCCGGTGACGCGGTGCTGCGCAGGCTCGAGCGCATGCCCGATCCGATCCCGGCCGGCGTGGCGAGCGTCTGCGTATCGAACGACGCTGCCATGGCGGTGGGCATTGCGCGCTTTCTCGAAGCGCTGCGCACGGCGTCGACGCCGCTCAAGGCCAGACGCATGCCGATCGCCGCCGGCGACGCGCACATTGCCTATGTGTCGCCCGCCAATGCCGCGGGCCAGGCCCGCATGGCCGTGCGCTCCGGAACGGCCGAGATCCCCGCGGCCTTGCATGTGGTCGAGAGCCCGGACTGGCTGCAGGAAGAAGAAATCGGCCTGTCCGATGCCCTCTTCGAGCGCCTGGGCGTTGCCCCCGGCGGCACCGTGCGCCTGCGCCGGATTCCCGGCCCCGTCAGCCGCGATGTGCTGCGCAAGAAGCTGCGCGGCGATGCCTTGAGCGAGGCCGAGTACGAAGCCGTGCTATGCGATGCGGTGGAGAGCCGCTATACGGAGATCGAGCTGACCGCGTTCCTGGTGGCTGCCTCGCAGCACCTCACCGATGCGGAAGTGGTCAGCGTCGCGCGTGCCCGCACGCGCTTTGCCCCCAGGATCGGCTGGGACGAACCCATCGTGGTGGACAAGCACTCCATGGGTGGCGTGCCGGGCAGCCGTATCACGCTGATCGTCGTGCCGATCGTCGCGGCGTTCGGGCTCGCGATGCCCAAGACCTCGTCGCGGGCGATCACTTCCGCGGCCGGCACCGCCGAGGCCATGGAGACGGTGGCGCGAGTGGACCTGGACATCGACGACGTGCGCCGTTGCGTGGAGCAAGCGCGGGCCTGCATTGCCTGGAACGGCCGCCTTAATCACTCGGCGATCGACGATGTGATGAATGCCATCACGCGCCCGCTCGGCCTGGACGCCAACCGGTGGTCGGTGGCATCCATCCTGTCCAAGAAATACACCGCGGGTTCGACCCACGTCATCGTCGACCTGCCCTTCGGCCCGCAGGCGAAGCTCAAGTCGCAAGCCGAAGCACAGGCCCTGGGCGTCTTGTTCGAAGCGGTGGGCGCCGGGCTGGGCATGCAGGTGCGCGCGTTCGCGACGGACGGCAGCAAACCCATCGGGCGCGGCGTAGGCCCGGCACTGGAAGTGCGGGATGTGCTGCAGGTACTCAATGGCAGCCCCGACGCGCCCGCGGACCTGCGCGAGAAGGCCTTGTTCTTTGCCGGACAGATTCTGGCGTTCGACCCGGCCGTGGGCTCTCCCGCCGAGGGGCGGCGGATTGCCGGCGAATTGCTTGCCTCCGGGGCCGCAAGCGCCGCATTCGACCGGATCGTGGCCGCGCAGGGCGCAAGGGCAGCGCCGGATGCACCGGGCAACCATGTCCACACCGTACCGGCCAGCACAGCGGGCGTCGTCGCGGACATCGACGGCTTTGCCATCGCCGGCATTGCGCGCGGCGCCGGTGCGCCGCGCTGGCCTGGCGCTGGAGTGGACTTGCTGTGCACGGTGGGGGATCGGCTCGTTGCGGGGCAACCGCTGTTCAGGATCCACGCCGAGACCGCCAGCGATCTGGAGGCGGGCGTACGGGCCCACGCTTCGGCAGAGCTCGCCGGGCCACCGGTTCGTATCCAGCCGGACTAGCAGCGCGTCCGGGCGCGCCGCCTGCACTGGCGCACTGATCTATCATTTCCTTCAACCGATGAGGCAACAAATGACATCCTTATCCGTGGTACGCAGTCTCGCATCGATCTCCTTGCTGGGGGTCACGCTGTTCGGCCTGCCCGCGCAGGCGAGCGCCAATATCGGCGGCGACTTTCCACAAAAGCCGATCCGGCTGGTGGTGACGTTCCCGGCGGGCGGGGGAACCGACACGCTGGCGCGGGTGATCGGCTCGGAGGTGGGCCGCAGCCTGGGCCAGCCCGTGGTGGTCGACAACCGGCCGGGCGCCAGCGGCAATATCGGCGCCGAGTACGTCGCCAAGAGCCCGTCGGACGGCTACACCTTGCTGGTGGTCAACAGCAGCTTTGCCATCAACCCCGGTGTGTTCCGCAACCTGCAGTTCGATCCAGGCAAGGACTTCAGCGCGGTGATCTCCGTGGCGTCCGTGCCATCCGTCATCGCCGTACCCGTTTCTTCCAAGATCCAGACGTTCAATGACCTGCTCGCAGCTGGGCGCTCGGGCAAGCCGCCGACGTACGCCTCCTGCGGCAACGGCACGCCCCAGCACCTTGCCGGCGAACTGCTCAAGATCTCGGCCAGGATCGACCTGCTGCACGTGCCTTATAAGGGTTGCGCGCCTGCGCTCGCCGACGTGCTGGGCGGCCAGGCCGACGTCAGCATCAACACCCTCAGCAACACGGTGCCTTACCTCAAGGCCAACAAGCTGCGCGCGCTGGCCGTCACGTCAAAAGGCCGGTCGCCGCTGCTGCCCGACGTGGCCTCGGTGAGCGAGCTTGGGGTCAGTGGCTATGACGTCGACCAGTGGTTTGGCATCCTGGCCCCGGCGCACACGCCGCCGGACATCGTGCAGAAGCTCAACGCGGCCATCGCCAAGGCCGTCGCCAAACCCGAGGTCAAGGCCAATCTCGCCCAACTGGGATTTGCCACCGCCAGCAGCACCCCGGCGGAATTCCAGAAAGTGGTGAACACCGATATCGAGCGCTGGAAGAAGCTCGCCGCGCAGATCGGCCTGCGGGTCGACTAAGACCCGCAAGAAGCAAAGAAAAACTAACAGAAGAAGCCGACAGAAGCCTGCTAAAGCTCGCCAAGGCCAACTGAGACCCACGGGGCAACGCGCGCCGCCCGCCCCACCCAATCCCATTGCTGCACCGCTACGCCACGGCCATCACGGATCCCGTGCGACCGCTTGCGCCTTGCGTTTGCACCTGCCGTAAGGAAAAGACATGAAGGAAATGAAGGAAATGAAGGCAATGAAGGCAATCAAGGCAATGAAAGACATCCCCCGCCTGACGCCCGGATACGCGTTCGCCATCGCAGCACTCACCCTGTCCGCCCCCGCCTGGGCGCAGTCCGGCCTGGTGCTCTATGGCGTTGCCGACGTCGGCATCGAGTACCTCACCCACGCCGACGCCAGCGGTAACGCCCTCGCCCGGATGGCTTCGGGCAACCTGTCCGGCTCGCGCTGGGGCCTGCGCGGCACGGAAGACCTCGGCGGCGGCACCAGCGCGCTGTTCGTGCTCGAGAGCGGCTTCGATATCGATGCGGGCACGCTGGGCCAGGCCGGCCGGCTGTTTGGGCGGCAGGCCTACGCCGGGTTGAACACGCCTTATGGGCGGATCACCGCGGGCCACCAGAACAACCTGCTCTACGACATCCTGATCAACTACGACGCCATGGCCATCGCGCCGCGCTACTCCGCGTTCCTGATGGATAGCTCACTCGCGGGACGCTATGACAACGCCGCCAAGTACGTAGTGAAGTTCGGCGGGCTGACGGCCAGCGCGATGTACGCGTTCGCGCGCGGGACCTCCGTAACCACCGGCACCACCAGCACCATCACGGGCGAGACCGCCGGCAACGCACGGAACGACCGCGCCTGGAGCACCGCTCTGGAATACGCCACGGGCAACGCCGGGGCCACGATCATCTACGACCAGCAGCAGGGCACCACCGGCCTGTCCGGCCAAAACCCGGCGCAGCGCGACCGGCGCATCGCCGTAGCCGGCAGCTATGCATTCGCTCGCGCCAAGGTGTTCGCGGGCTATCGCTGGCTGAGCGGCGACATTGGCAGCACCCCTACCGTGGCGGCGCGCCGGAACGACCTGTTCTGGCTCGGCGCGAGCTATGCGTTTACGCCAGCGCTGACGTTGAGTGCGTCAGCCTACGTGATGAACGACAAGCGCAGCGCGCAAGATCCCTGGAGCCTGGTCGGCACGCTGGACTACGCGCTGTCCAAGCGCACCGATGGCTACCTGACGCTCGGATACGTCAAGAACAAGGACGGTTCGCGCGTCGGCCTGAACGGCATCCAGGCCAGCATCGGCCCCGGCCTGAACCAGCTTGGCGCGGTGGCGGGCATCCGCCACAAGTTCTAGCCCGGGCTAGGCTGCGGCACGGTGAGCAAGGCGCGGCACCCGCACAGGGTGCCCATATCGCCGGGCACGCCGGGCTCACCGGGCACAACCGAACGTTGGCTGACGTGCGCTTCGCGCGATGGCGGACCGCCGGCATTGTCGTGCGCCATGCATGCAAGCGCGCACTAATAGCACAACGGCGCGAAATCGAAACGCCCGCAGGCAAATCAGCTACAATAGGAACGATTTTCATTTACCAACCCTGGTGTGAGTTTGCCGACCGCGTGCCGTGCCTCGCGCCAACGGACTGGAAGCCACATGCGGTTGTCTGAACTTCCGCGGCGCACCGCCGCTGTCATCGTCTCGATCGATGACAATTCTCCTAACGATCCGGTAGCACGCCGCCTGCGCGAACTCGGCTTTGTGCCGGGTGAAGCCGTACAGGTCATCGCGCTGGGACCGTTCGGCATGGATCCCCTTGTCGCCCAGGTGGGCTTTACCCGGTTTGCCTTGCGCCGCGCCGAAGCGGCTCGCATTACCGTGGAAGCGCTAAGCGCCACCGTCTCCAGCATCACGCCGGCAGCGCAGCCCGACGCGCCCGCCGCCAAACGTTCCGCTGCCTGACCGGGCACCTGCCAAGAATATGTCTGTCGCCACCCCGACTTCCGCTTCCCAGCGTCCCGCATTGCGCGTTGCGCTGGTGGGCAATCCCAATTGCGGCAAGACCGCGCTGTTCAATCGCCTGACCGGCAGCCGCCAGAAGGTGGCCAACTACGCCGGCGTCACCGTCGAGCGCAAGGAAGGCCATTTTGTCTCGCCGGCCGGCCGGCAAGTGCGTGTGCTGGACCTGCCGGGTGCCTATAGCCTGCACGCAGCCAGCCTGGATGAAGCCATCACGCGCGACGTCTGCCTGGGCAAGCGCCCGGGCGAGCCGCGCCCGGACCTGCTGGTGTCGGTGGTGGATGCCACCAATTTGCGCCTGCACCTGCGCTTCGTGCTGGAACTGCGCCGCCTCGGCCTGCCGATGGTGCTGGTGCTCAACATGAGCGATGCCGCGGCCAAGCGCGGCATCCACATCGACCACGACAAGCTGGCCGCCGCGCTCGGCGTGCCGGTGGTCCGGACGATTGCCGTCAAGCGCGATGGCGCCGCCAGCCTGCTGGCCGCACTGGACGCGGCCTTGCCTGAAGTGCCGGCTGCAGCCCCCGAGCCGGCATCCGACCTGGACGTGCACCAGGAGGTCAAGCGCCTGCTGGATGCCGCCGTGACCATGCCGGCACGCACCGCGGCCATGGACGACCGCCTTGACCGCATCCTGCTGCATCCGGTGTTCGGCCTGATGATCCTGGCCGTGCTGCTGTTCCTGATGTTCCAGGCGGTGTTCTCCTGGGCCGCCCCGCTGATGGACGGCATCGAGGGCGGCGTGCACTGGTTCGGCGAGATCGTCGGCAGCCATCTGCCCGAGGGCATGCTGCGCAGCCTGCTGGTGGATGGCCTGATCGCCGGCCTGGGCGCCGTCGTCGTGTTCCTGCCGCAGATCCTGATCCTGTTCCTGTTCATCCTGACGCTGGAGGAGTCCGGCTACCTGCCGCGCGCCGCCTTCCTGCTCGACCGCCTGATGATGGGGGCCGGCTTGTCCGGCCGCTCCTTTATCCCGCTGCTCTCCAGCTTTGCCTGCGCGATTCCCGGCATCATGGCCACGCGTACCATCCAGGACCCGCGCGACCGCCTCGCGACCATCCTGGTGGCCCCGCTGATGACGTGCTCCGCGCGCCTGCCCGTGTACGCCCTGCTGATCGGCGCCTTCATCCCGGCGCGCACGGTGATGGGGATGTTCAACCTGCAGGGCCTGGTGCTGTTCGTCCTCTATGTGGCGGGCATCGTGAGCGCGCTGGTGGTGGCGTACGTGCTGAAGTATTTCCGCCGCGACCGCACCGACCACCCGCTGATGATGGAGCTGCCCTCGTACCGCATCCCCAATGCGCGCGACGTGGCGATCGGCCTGTGGGAGCGTGCCCGCATCTTCCTGTCCCGCGTGGGCAAGGTGATCCTGACGCTGACGGTGCTGCTGTGGTTCCTGGCCACGTTCCCGTCGCCGCCGGACGGCGCCACCGCCCCGGCCATCGACTACAGCTTCGCCGGCATGATCGGCCGGGCGCTGGAGCATGTTTTTGCCCCGATCGGCTTCAATTGGCAGATCTGCATCGCGCTGGTGCCGGGCCTGGCCGCGCGCGAAGTCGCCGTGGGCGCGCTGGCCACCGTCTATGCGCTGTCCGGCAGCGAGGACGCGATGGCCAGCCAGCTGGTGCCGATGATCGCCGCGCAATGGTCGCTCGCCACGGCGCTCTCGCTGCTGGCCTGGTACGTGTTCGCGCCGCAATGCATCTCCACGATGGCGGTGATCCGGCGCGAAACCGGCTCCTGGAAGGTGATGGCCGCCTCGACGGCCTACCTGGCAAGCCTGGGCTACCTGGCTGCCTTTGCCACGTACCGCATCACCCTGATGCTGAGCTAAAGCGAGGACATTGCCGCCATGAGCCTTTACCACGCCTTTGAAACCCTGCTGGTGCCGCTGATCGTGCTGGCCTGCACGCTCTCCGTGCTGGCGCGCTATGCACCGCGCACCCGTGAACGGATCAAGAGCGGGCTGGCGGCGCGCCTGGGTGGCACCGCGGCCACCGGCTGGCGCCAGCGTGCGGTGGCCTGGCTGGCACCGCAGGCAGCGGCCGGCTGCGCCAGCGGCTGCGACAGCGGCGGCTGCAATACCTGCAGCTCCAGCACCACCGACAGCGCGCAGCAAGTGCCCGCCCAACAGGCCGGCGAGCAGGTCATCCGCTTCGTGGCCAAGCGCTGATACGCCCCAAAACCCATCGCTGGCCACGTTTTTGATCCACGCAGAAACGGGTACGCTTTGGGTTCGCCGCGCTGGTTCACAGCGTCTTCGGCACCGCCTCCCTCCCTCTTTCCCTCCTCGCCGGCATCTGCGCGGCACGATCTCCATCAACAACGACGCCCGGCAGGAACACATGCCGGGCGCCGCATCAGCTCACCGTTCCCGGAATCGTGATGGAAATCGGCTGCGGTTCAGATCCGCAGGGGACTCGGCGCACTCGTCCCGCTCGTCCTTGACGCCCTTTCGCGTTCTCGACTATTCTTGCCGGATGCCGGCCGCTGAAAAGCGGGCTCGGCATGCATGACAAATACAAGTACCAGTACATGTGCAAGTGATCGAGGCACCTTGCGTAAGCCGCGTCATCCGCACCGCTCACACACACCACGCAATGCACCAAGCCACCTGCTTTCACCGCCGCGCCGCCGATGCCTCCCGCATCGCTGCAGCCGCGCGCGTGCCGGCAGCAGGTCGCGCGCTGGGTACCGCCATTGCTCCCGTTGCACCGGCCCTGTCGGCGCCGCGTCTTTCCTCCTCGCTACTGCTAGACCTACTGATCGGTTGCCGGGCCTAGGGCCTAGTGGCAGTTCGGCAGCCTCGCGCCACCCTTTTTCCGCATTAGCTTTCCGACGCCTTCGCAGTTGAGCGCTTCGGCGCCCTGGCGATCTTGCGTCCTGCTTTTTGCATTCTGCTTTTTGCTTCTTGTGTCTTGCATCTTCCCGCGAGGAAGGAGAACCGTCATGATGTTGCGCAACCCCGCCACCAAATACCGCCCTGCCACCACCGTAGATATCGCCGACCGAACCTGGCCCGCCAAGCGCATCACGCGCGCGCCGGTCTGGATGAGCACGGATCTGCGCGATGGCAACCAGGCCCTGATCGAGCCGATGAACCCGCAGCGCAAGCTCCGCTTCTTCGAGCAGCTGGTCAAGATCGGGCTGAAGCAGATCGAGGTGGCGTTTCCCTCTGCCTCGCAGACCGATTTCGATTTCGTGCGGATGCTGATCGAGGAAGACCGCATCCCGGACGACGTGACCATCGTGGTGCTGACCCAGGCGCGCGAAGACCTGATACAGCGCACCATCGAATCCGTGCGCGGCGCCGCGCGCGCCGTGGTGCATCTCTACAACCCCATCGCCCCTGCGTTTCGCCGCATCGTGTTTGGTGCAAGCCGCGAGGAGGTCAAGGAGATCGCGCTGGCGGGCACCCGCCTGATCAAGGCGCTGACCGACGGCATGCCCGAGACGGCATGGAGCTACGAATACTCGCCCGAGACCTTCAGCATGACCGAGCTGGATTTCTCGCTCGAGGTTTGCGATGCGGTATCCGCGATCTGGCAGCCTAGCGCCACGCGCCCGCTCATTCTCAACCTGCCGACCACGGTGGAATGCAGCACGCCCAATATCTTCGCCGACCAGATCGAATGGATGCACCGGCATCTTGCACGGCGCGCGGACATCGTACTGTCGGTGCACCCGCATAATGACCGTGGCACCGCGGTGGCAGCCGCCGAACTTGCCGTGATGGCCGGCGCCGATCGCGTGGAAGGCTGCTTGTTTGGCAATGGCGAGCGCACCGGCAATGTCGACCTGGTGACGCTGGCGCTGAATCTCTACACGCAGGGCGTGGACCCCGGGCTCGATTTTTCCGACATCGATGAAGTGCGCCAGTGCGTGGAGGATTGCAACCAGCTCCCCGTGCATCCGCGCCACCCGTATGTGGGCGACCTCGTCTTCACGGCCTTCTCCGGCTCGCACCAGGATGCGATTCGCAAGGGCTTCGCGCAGCAGAAGGCGGATGCGATCTGGGAGGTGCCTTACCTGCCGATCGATCCGGCCGACCTTGGCCGCAGCTACGATGCGGTGATCCGCGTGAACAGCCAGTCCGGCAAGGGCGGCATGGCTTACCTGCTCGAACAGGTGCACGGCATCTATATGCCGCGCCGCCTGCAGATCGAGTTCAGCCGCGCGGTGCAGTCGATGACCGACGAGAGCGGGCTCGAAGCCAGCGCCGATGACTTGTATGGCTTGTTCAAGCGCGAGTATCTCGAAGATGAGGCGCCGCTGCGCTATGTGGGCCACCAGATGGTGTCCGGCAGCGACGGCCAGGTTGAGATCGAAGTGGCGCTGCTGCGCGATGGCGAAGCGCTCAGCGCGCGCGGCCGGGGCAACGGCCCGATCGATGCGTTTGTCAGCGGCCTCAAGGGTGCGCTGGACATGCCGGTGCGCGTGATGGATTACCACGAGCACGCGCTGTCAAGCGGCGCCAATGCTGCCGCGGCCTGCTATGTGGAAGTGCGGGTAGGAGACTCCGCCACGGGCTTCGGCGCCAGCATCGACGCCAGTATCGTCACGGCATCGCTCAAGGCCGTGGTGTCGGGCGTGAACCGCCACCTGCGTGCAGCCGGCCAGCCGCGGCGCGAGCAAGCCCTGGCCGATTGATGCCGCCCGCGTCCGGACCCAAGGCCTCGGCGCAGAAAAACCGGTGTGCCCCGCCCCCACGGGGCACACCCGGAAAGACGCCCTTGCGGGACGCCCACGACATGCTCGTTGCTTGACTGTGTGCACAGCGTAAAGCGGGCGCAAACTTGCTGCCACGAATATTTGCGCATGTCCTTAGAAGCCCGGCCCGGGATTGGAAATGCGAAAGCGCGCTGCGCGGCTCGCGCGCAAGCACCCCGGCGCGAGCGGGGACTGTCGCAACGCGGCGACGCATGCGCGTGTGCGCGCCACCGATGCCCATCTTCTTGCTCTCGGTCAAGGCTCGACCGGAAACGCTGCGCCACACTGTGCGTGAAGTTTCCTAAAACACGAGCCAACCATCATGAAGAAGCACCTGCCTACCCGTCTGTGCACCACCGCCATTGCTACCCTTGCCGTGCTCAGCGCCGTTGCCGCAACGCCCGCTGCTGCTGCCGATGAAGCGCAGGGCAACTGGATGGTGCGCCTGCGCGGCACCTATCTCGACATGGCCGGCAAGTCCGACCCGATCGGCGGCGTTGGCGCCTCGGACCGCATCACGGTCAACAACAAGTGGATTCCGGAACTCGATGTCACCTACTTCTTCACGCCGCACATCGCCGCCGAGCTGGTGCTGACCGTGCCGCAGAAGCAGAACGTCTACCTGGATGGCAACAAGATCGGCTCCTTCACCCATCTGCCGCCGACGCTGCTGGTGCAGTATCACTTCATTCCCAACGGCACCTTCCGCCCGTATATCGGCGCCGGCCTGAACTTCACGCGCATCTGGGGCGCCGACATTGCCAACAATTCGCTGTCGCTCGATAGCTGGAGCGTGGCGCCGGCCCTGCAGATCGGCATGGACTACAAGCTCACCAAGAACTGGTTCCTCAATGCCGACGTCAAGAAGGTGTGGCTGTCGAGCGATGTGAAGGCGGCCGGCGTGAAGGTCTCGAACGTGAGCCTGGACCCGTGGCTGTTCAGCATGGGTGTGGGCTACCGCTTCTGACGAAACGCGGAACGGCACGCCACCGCACAACGAGCGCGCGGCTGATACCGCGTCAGGCTCTGGCTGGGCGCGGGATCTGCCGCAATGCGTTGCGATTCAAGCCATAGAAGCGCGCGACCACGGCCAGCTCCGGGCCAGCATCAAGCAGCGCTTGCGCTGATTGCCGGCTCTGCAGTATCTGCGGGATGTTGGCGAGAAAAACGCTCGCCACGCCCGGGTCGAAATGCGTGCCGGAACCTGCCGAGACAATCGACAACGCATCGTCGTCGCTCATGCCGGGACGATAGCAGCGCGACTCCGTCATGGCATCGAAGGCGTCGGCCAGCGCCACGATACGCGCGGCCAGCGGGATCTCCTTGCCGGCCAGGCCGCGTGGATAGCCCGTGCCATCGAAACGCTCATGGTGATGGTGCGCGACTTGCGCCGCCAGACGCATCAGCGCGTCCGCGCTGCCCGCAAGTATGTTCGCGCCGATCTCGGCATGCCGCTCGATCACCTGCCGCTCTTCAGGGAGCAGCTTGCCAGGTTTGAGCAGAATGGCATCGGGGATGGCGAGCTTGCCCACGTCGTGCGCCGGCGTGACGAGCCGTATGCGCTCGCAGTGCGCCGCATCCAGCCCGAGCAGATCGGCAAGGCAGGCGGCGATCGTCGCGGTGCGAACGAGATGGCCCGATGCATGCGGGTAACGCAAGCAGCCAGCGAGCGTCAGGCTGGCCAGCGTCATAACCGCATGGGGATTCGTAGTCATGGTGCTGAAGCTGGGCGAAGCGCGAGATTCTATGCCTGCCAAGGCATATCGCCAATAGCCGATGGCGAACCGCCTTCGTGGCCGCGCATTTCGCCTGCCTAGCGGAACGCCGGCTCGTCAAAACTACGCAGCTTTCGCGAGTGCAGTTGCTCGGCACCGCCCTCGCGCAAGATGCGAATCGCCTCCAGCCCGATCGACATATGCTGGCTCACCCGCTGCCGATAAAACGCGTTGGCCATGCCGCGCAGCTTGAGTTCGCCATGCAGCGGCTTGTCGGACACGCATAGCAAGGTGCCATACGGCACCCGCAGGCGGAAGCCGTTGGCCGCGACCGTGGCGCTTTCCATGTCGATGGCAATCGCGCGCGACTGGTTGAAGCGGGCGTACAACGCCTTGGACTTGAGCTCCCAGTTGCGGTCGTCGGTGGAGACAACGGTGCCGGTGCGCATGCGGGTCTTCATCTCGTTGCCGGACAAACCCGTCACGCGCACCACGGCCTCTTGCAGCGCGACCTGGATCTCGGCGATAGGCGGCACCGGCACCCAGGGGGGCAGGTCGTGATCGAGCACGTGGTCGTCGCGCACATACGCGTGCGCCAGGACGTAGTCGCCGAGTTGTTGCGAGCGGCGCAGGCCGCCGCAGTGGCCAACCATCAGCCAGCAGTGCGGGCGCAGCACGGCAAGGTGGTCGGTCATGGTCTTGGCGTTGGACGGGCCCACGCCGATATTGACCAGCGTGACACCGAGATTGTCCTCGCGCACCAGGTGGTAGGCGGGCATCTGCGGCAACGCGCGCGGGCGCAGCGCGTCGTCGGGTTCGGCCTCGCCGCGCTCTTGCATCACATCGCCGGGTTCGACGAAGCGCACGTAGCCGTCCGCGCCTTGCGCGTCTTCGGCGGCCATCAGCGAGCGGCCGAGCGCAATGAATTCGTCGACGTAGCGCTGATAGTTGGTAAACAGCACAAAGCGCTGGAAATGCTGGGGCGCGGTGCCGGTGTAGTGATAGAGGCGCTGCAGCGCCAGGTCCACGCGCTCGCCGGGAAACATCGAGAGCGGCCAGGCTTCGCCGGGCACCGGCTCATAGGTGCCGTTGGCGATGGCGTCGTCGATGCGGCTCAGCTCGGGCAGCACGAACGAGGCTTCGAGCTCGCGCGCCTGGGTGTAGCTGATGTCCGTGGTGGAGGCTTCGATGACGAACGGCAACGGGATCGGGCGGCGGCTGACGCCGACCACCACGGGCACGCGGTGGTAGCGTATCAGGCGCTCGATCTGGTCGCGGTAGTAATCGGCCAGCAGTTCGGGGCGGGTGACCGTGGTGCCGTAGACCCCGGGGTAGGCAACCGTGCCCCAGGATGGCCGGCTGTCGGTGACCATGGTTTCGAGATTGACCGAGATGCCCAGGTAGGGGTAGCAGGCATGTGCCGCGGACGGCAGCGGCTGGCCCTGGGCGAAGGCATCGAAGCGCGCGCGGATCGCGCCGACCGAGGCATCGTAGATTTCACGGATGCGAGCCAGCGCCGCGTCGGCGTCGGAGAACTCGGCCAGCTGATCGGCCGGATGGGCGGAAGAGAAGATCGAGGCATTCATGGGAAACATGATACCCCGCTACAGAGCGGAAGCAACATGGCCTGCCGCAAATTGACGGGCCTTCGCGCGCTCGCTACACTGCCTGCAGTCTTTTTTGCGGCCCCGCGCCGCACTCGCCTCGTGACGCCCCCCATTAGAAGGGCAGCGCCGAGTTGCCGTATCTGCTTGCATTGGGAGCCCCGATGGAAATCCGCAATCTGCTGCCAGAAGAGATCGAGGCGGCCAGACAACTCCTTGCGGCCAACGGATGGGCGCAGCGCGTTGCCAACACGGAACGCTTCGCCCGGCTGATCGCCAACTCGCAACGGGTGGTGGTGGCGGTCGATAACGGAGAGATCGTGGGTTTCGCGCGGGCGCTGTGCGACGACATCTCCAACGGTTACCTGTCGATGATCGCGGTGACGCCGAGCCATCGCCGCCGCGGCATCGGCCGGGCGCTGGTGCGCCACATCGTCGGCAACGATCCCGATATCACCTGGGTGCTGCGCGCCGGACGCTCGTCCGAGGCGGCCTTCTTCGGGCAGCTCGGCTTTGTGCCCTCGCTGGTGGCCATGGAGCGCCGGCGCATCTGAGCCGGGCCCGGCGGGCTGGCCCGCCGCTCAAACCTTCATCGTGCACAACAACACATGGCCTCATCCACCGGTTGGTTTCATTGGGCGTTGCTGTCGGCCGTCTTTGCCGCGCTGACGGCGATCTTCGCCAAGATCGGGCTGGAAGGCGTCAACTCGGACCTTGCCACGCTGGTGCGCACGGCGGTGATCATCGTGGTGCTGAGTTTTTTCGTGGTGCTCACGGGCAAGTGGAGCAACCCGCTTGCGCTGTCGCCGCGGACCTGGATCTTCCTCGTGCTCTCCGGCCTTGCCACGGGCGCCTCCTGGGTGTGTTACTTCCGGGCGCTGAAGATTGGCGATGCTTCGAAGGTGGCGCCGGTGGACAAGCTGAGCCTGCTGCTGGTGGCGGTGTTCGCCGTGATCTTTCTCGGCGAACGCCCCAACTTGCGCGAGTGGGCCGGCATCGCGCTGGTTGGCGCCGGCGTGCTGGTGCTGGGGTTCAAGCGCTAAGAGGCAACCGCGGCACATGGGGTTGCATCCGCATCACCGGTCCGTGCGCAGCGGCCCGTATTCCACCGGCACCCAGGCGTAGCCCTTGCTCTCCACGCGCACATGGCCGATCCCCGGGAACGGCAGGTGGGCGCCCGCCACCCACAGCTTGCCGCGCGCGGCATCGGCGAAAATCTTCTTGCGCGTGCGCACCGCCTGCGTGCTGTCCACGTCGAACTCCAGCGCCACTTCCGGGCGGCGGAACTGCACCGCGTGGCTGTGCACGATATCGCCCCACACCAGCAGGCTTTGATCGCCTGACTTGAACAGGTAGCCACTGTGGCCCGGGGTGTGCCCGGGCGCCGGCACCGCGCTCACGCCCGCCACCAGCTTGTCGCCGGCGCCGAAGGTGCGCAGCCGGCCGGCGGCCTGGTAGGGGGCGACGGCGGCGCGCGCCATGGCGAACGAGGACTGCGCGTCCTGTCGCGCGCGCGCGGCGGTGGCTTCGTCCAGCCAGTAGCCCGCCTCGGCCTTGTCGGCATACACGGTGGCATTGGTGAAAACGGCCTTGCCCTCGGCCGTGAGGCCGCACGCATGATCGCCGTGCATATGGGTCAGCAGCACCGTATCGACCTGGGCGGGGTTGTAGCCCGCCGCGCGCAGGTTCTCGACGACGCGGCCCAGCGTGGGGCCGAAGCAAGCCGCCGTGCCGGTGTCGACCAGGATCAGGTTGGCGCCGGTGTTGACCAGGTAAGCGTTGACGGCGGTCTGCATGCCGGGCGTGGAGGCCACGAACATGCGCGCGAGCAGGCCCTGCACCTCGCCCGGGCTGGTGAACCTGAGCACCTTGGTGTCCAGGTCGACGTAGCCGTCGTAGAGCGCGGTGACCTCGAACTGGCCCAGCATCATGCGGTAGTAGCCGGGCACCTGCGTCCTCTGCTGGGCCGGCGGGGCCGCTGGCGGCTGAACCTGCGCCAGCGCGGGCAGGCCGGCAAGGGCAAGGGCGCAGACCATCGAAAGCGAAGTCAGGCGGTCAGCAAGGCGGGGCAGCGTCATGGGTCGGTCCTTTAGGAGAGCAAACCAGGCAAGGCCACGTGCCGCCGCCTGGTCAACGGCTGTTTTGCGCGGCGCGGGAACGCAGATACGCCAGCGCCGGTGCCAACTGTGCCAGTGCCGGCGCCTGCGCGCAAACATGCGCGGCAGTGCTCCAGGGATAGGGCAGGCGGGCCAGCCAGCCGTCGAGCACCTGTTGCGCGGCGTCGGCGGGCAGCACTTCCATGGCCTCGATCACGATGGTGAGTGCCTCAACGCGCCGGGCGCCATCTTGTGCCGAGAATTCCCATGCGTAGCTGCCGCAGCCCACGCGCACGCCACCGCTGGCCTTGTCGGTCATGCCTACCAGCCAGTCGCAGCCATAGCGTTGCGCGTCGGCTGCGGGCGGGGCCTCTGCCAGGCAGAACGTGTAGACGTTGTCGTAGCTCTGGCCAAAGCGCCGCACCAGCACGTCGCTGATCGTGGCCAGGCCTTCGCTGCGTGCCGGGAACGCGATGGCCTCGGACTTGACCGTCATCTCCAGCGTGGCATCGGCAGCGAAGGCGTGTGCCATCAGATGGGGGCGGTTCTCATCCTTGGCGCGGATATAGGTGCGGATCAGAGCCTGGGGATCGAGGGAGCCGGGATACGTCGATGCGGGTGCGTTCATGCGTGCCTTGCGTGGGCCTGCGGCTGGCCAGAGGCTGCCGCACGGCCATTGTTGAGTGGTTGGCGGCATGGTAGCCCGTCTCCCGCGCCAGCGGTGGCGCGGCCCTCCCGCCAGCAAGGTTGCTTCGGAATGCGCCGGTTCCCGCGATCGCGCCGGCCTGGTTGTCTTTGCTTCAAGACCTTTCGTCACGAGCACGTCATCAAGCCGACATAGATTGTGGCCCTGCCGCCGCCCGCCCCCAACAGGCGGGCGGCAAACGAAAACACACGAGAACAAACGAGAACAACGAACGGGTGAAGGATCGATGATCAAGCGAAAGCAGTGGGCTGCAGTGGCCTGTACCCTGGCAACGGCAGCACTGGCCGCCTGCGGCGGCGACGGCGACCAGACGCAGGCGGCGCAAGCGGGCAGCGGCGGCAGCACCGGAGGCAATGGCAGCAATGGCGGCGCGGTGACGCAGCCGGCCGCGCTCACGCCGCTGGCGGGCGGCTCGCTTTATGTCGGCGCGGTGAGCTTCGGAGATACCGTGTCCGTAGCGCTCGACCAGCCGGCCGCCGGCCAGGTCACGCTGCGCTTTCTCGATTCGCGCTTTGGCCTGGGCGGCACGCTGGTGGGCAGCTACACGCGTAGCGGCGACACCTACAAGGTCACCAAGCTGGCGGCAGCCAGTGCCGACGTGCCCGCGGCCCTGGCCACCGCCGCGAGCGCCATCAGCTTTGAGTTCGTGGTCGATGCCGGCGTGCTGTCCGGTGCGCTGGGCCAGGTGCCCAACCTCCTCGCGGGTGGCGGCGCACTGCTCCAGGGCCACGTGAGCGCGGCCAACAAGGGCGCGCAGCTGAGCGATGTCGCGGGCGTCTACAACTATCTGCGCCAGGCCGGCACCACGGCCGCCGTGGGGCAGGTCAAGATCTCCGCGGACGGGACGGTGCGCGCCTGCGCCGGCGCCGCCTATGCCGACAATTGCGCCGGCGGCGAAAGCGGCAAGCTCGCCGTGGACGCCGACCAGCAGCGCTTCCCCGGCGCCTTCGCCGTGACGCTGGGCGGCAGCAAGATCGGCCGCCTCTTTGTGGCACGCCAGGATGGCCAGGCAACGCTGTTCGTCGACGAGGCCGCCAGCAATGCTGACGGCAGCCCGCGCAACGGCAGCTGGGTGCTCAGGAGCGCGCAGGCCATTGCCGCCGGCGCCGCCGACGGCGACTGGCTGTGTGCCGAGCCCGAGCTGGACGACGGCAACGCGGCCACTGGCCGCACCCGCCGCAACATCGTGTCGATCGTGGGCAACCGGCTCGCCGCCGACAATATCGCCACGGACGTCGCGCTGAACTACAACGCGGCCGTCGGGGCCAGTGGCGCCATCGCCACCGGCGCCAACGGGCTGGTGTCCGGGGCCTGGCAGGACACCGCCGCCGCCCAGCCGCAAGCCGCCTCGCTGGCGCTGCTGCCGGTCACCGCCAAGCTGGCCTACCAGCTGCGCGACGTACCCGGCGCCAAGCGCCGCCTCCAGGGCGTTTGCACGCCGCTGGCCGCGCAAACCCCGACCACCACCTACCTGCAAGCCAAGGCCGGCGATATCGTGCAGGTCACGCTGGCCGACCTGCGCCCGACCCAGCCGGCCATCGGCTTCGACCAGATCTACTACAAGCTGGGCCGTTACGCGGCCGACCCGGCCAAGAAGTTCGACGATGCCTGCGAGGCCAACGGCCAGAACAAGGCCAGCGCGACGAGCGCTGCGTCGCGCCTTGACAACCTCGCCTCCTTCACCTGCACCAAGGCGGTCGGCAACAAGCCAGCGGATATGAAGACCATGGTGATCGGCCCGGCGGGCAAGCCGTACCTGACCGATGGCCATCACACCTTCACCAGCGTGTGGGAAGCTGCCGACGGCGGCCCGCAGGCGAAGATGTGGATCAAGGTGCAGGACAACCTGGCCACGCAGGACCGCGCCACGTTCTTCCGCACGCTGCGCGAGCGCAAGCTGATGTGGCTGAAGGACACCGCCAACCGCCCGACCACGCCGGCCGAACTGCCACCGGCGCTCGGCCTGCGCAACGGCCTGGGCAACGACCGCTATCGCTCGCTGGTGTATTTCACGCGCGACATCGCCTACCAGCAACTGGCAGACGCCACGGAGTTCACGGAGTTTTACTGGGGTGACTGGCTGCGCCAGCGCGTCAACCTGGACAACTACCGCCTGGACGACACCACGAGCTACCTGAGCGCCGTGCGCGCAGCGGCCACCGCCATGGCGGCGCTGGCCCCGGCCGATCCGGTGAGCAGCGGCAAGACCGCCGCGGCGCTGGGTGGCCTGACGGTGCTCAACGAGACGGAGCTCACGGCGCTGTCGCAGCCGGTGGGCAGCGCCAAGCCCGGCAAGCTGCCGTATGCGGTGGGCTACAAGGCGACGCTGGCCCCGTAAGCTGGCCCGGCGGCCTCGCCGTGCAGGTGGATCGCACGGCGAGGCCGCCGGCCATGCCTTACTCAGGCTGGATGTTGGCGGCCTTGATGATGCGGCCCCACTTGGCCGATTCCTGCGCCTGGAACTTGGCCAGCTCCGCGGGCGTGCTGGTGAACACGTCGGTGCCGGTGGACTGGTAGAAGTTTGCCGCCGTCTCGCTCCTGGCAGCCTTCACCATCAGGGCGTTGAGCTTGTCCACCACCGGCTGCGGCGTCTTGGCCGGCGCGTAGGCAGCGAACCAGTAGCTCATCTCATAGCCTTTGACGCCGGCCTCGTCGATGGTCGGCACACTGGGCGCCAGCGGCGAGCGCGTCTTGCCCGACACGCCCAGCGCCTTGAGCTTGCCGCTCTTGACCTGGGGCAGGCCGGTGGCGGTATCGGTGATCATCATCTGGATCTGGTTGCCCAGCAGGTCGGTGATGGCCAGCGGGTTGCTCTTGTAGGGCACGTGCAGCAACTGCACATGCGCCATCTGCTGGAACAGCTCTCCGGCAATGCGCGAGGACGAGCTGCCGCTGCCAAAGCTGAGCTTGCCCGGCTCCTTCTTGGCCAGTGCGATGAATTCCCCGACGTTGTTGACCGGCAACTGCGGGTTGACCACCATGATCTGGCCGCCACGGCCCAGCGCGGTCACCGGTACGTAGTCCTTGACCGGATCGTAGGGCAGCTTCTTGAACAGATGCTCGTTGGCCGCATGCGTGGTGTTGGTGCTGATCAGCACGGTATAGCCGTCCGGGCTGGCCTTGGCCACGTCGCTGGCAGCGATAAAACCGTTGGCGCCGGGCTTGTTGTCGACCACCACCGTCACCTTGGCATCGACCGTAATGGCCTGGCCGATCGCGCGGGCGAGCTGGTCCGTGGCGCTGCCGGCGGCGAACGGCACCACAAAGCGAATCGGCTTGTCCGGAAACTCCGCCTGCGCCGGGCCGGCCAGCAGCGCGAGCGCCGCGGCGGCGATGCCGGTGACCACCTTCAGGCGGGAAGCGGGCTTGCTGTATGCGGACATTTTTGGTCTCCTGTTCGAATCTGGAATCGTTCTGGTTTGTCGTTTTGGTTTGTCGCTTTACTTCGGTGTTCTGCTTCGGTGTTCTGCTTCAGCCGGCGCCGGCCAGCCGCGGAGGCAAAGGGATCTCCAGTTGCAGCAGCAGGAAAGACAGTGCCTTGCCGTGCGTATCCAGGTTGAGGGCATCGTTCACGCCACCATCGAGCACGCCGTCGATGACGAAATTCATCGCCTGCAGCGAGGACACCAGGTAGCGCTTGACCGCCGCCGGCTGGCGGTGGCGGAACAGCGCCGCCACCGCGTCCTCGGTGACATGCGCGACAAGGTGGTCGAAATCGCGCGCGTCGTAGGCGATCACGCTGATGTTGGAGCGATCCCCCTTGTCGCCCGTGCGTCCGTGCGCGAGCTGGTAGAGCGCGATGGTGGCAGGGGTAGCGGTTGCGGTAGCGGTTGCAGTAGCGGTTGCGTTCATGGCAGCAGGGAGTGGCTTGCGGTGACGGCGCTGCGCGGCACCAGGCAGGACATGGCGTTCAGCCGCGCGCGCAACGCGGTGCGCACACCGCCGCCGCCGGCGGGGCCGCACGTGTACAGCGCATTGACTTCACGCAGCAGCGCTTCGGCCACGGGCTTGTCCTCGTGCGCCAGCGCGGCGCGCAGGCGTACGTCCTGCGCCTGTGCCTCGCCGGGTTGTGTCTGTTGCAGCAGGCGGCCGCCATCGTCGGCAAAGACGCTCAGCACACCGATCAGGTCGAAGCGGATCGGCACCGCATGGCCGAGCAGATCCATGCGCTTGCGCACGATCTGCGCAGCCAGGCGCGCACGCGCCGCGGCGTTCGGGCCGGCGTACGAGATCTCGCCTTCCGCGATCCAGCCGCCTTCGTAGAACAGGTTGGCCTTAAGCTGTTCGGGCCGCTCGCGGCCACGCACATTGCGCACCGCCACGCGGTCCGGGCCGATCTGCTCGACGGTGGCCGCACTGATGTCGGCGATGACGTCGGGCGTCAGATAGGCGGCGGGGTCGTGCACTTCGTAGAGGAGCTGCTCCTTGACCGTGCGCAGGTCCACGCAGCCGCCCGTATCCGCCGCCTTGCTCACTTCGATATTGCCATCTTCGTCCAAGCGCACGATGGGATAGCCGACGGCGTGCACATCCGGCACGTCCTTCATGCCGGGATCGGCGAAATAGCCGCCGGTGACCTGCGCCCCGCATTCCAGCAAATGCCCGGCCATGGTGGCGCGCGCCAGGCGGTCCCAGTCCTGCCACGACCAGTCAAAATGCGCCATGGCCGGGCCTACCGCCAGCGCGGGATCCGCCACGCGGCCGCACACCACGACCTGCGCGCCGGCGCGCAGCGCATCGGCAATGCCGCGCGCGCCAATGTAGGCGTTGGCGCAAACAAAGCGTGCATCCGGAAAGCCCGCGCCCACAATCTTGCGCAGCACCGCTCGGCCCGCGTCGTGCGAGAGATCGTCGCCCTCCACCACCGCCACCCGTGGCGGTGCCAGGCCCAGCTCCGCCGCCAGCGCGCGCACGCGCTGCGCCGCAGCATGGGGATTGGCCGCGCCAAAATTGCCGACGATGGGAATGCCGTTGGCCAGGCACAGCCCCAGCACCGGCGCGAGCAGGGCGTCGAGCAGGGGCTCGTAGCCGTGGGCGGGATTGTTGCGGCGCGCCAGCTGGGCCAGCGCCAGCGTGCGCTCGGCCAGCGTCTCGAACATCAGCACGGCCGGCCCGCCGGCTGCGATCAGCGTGCGCACCACGGGCAGGGCGGCGTCGGTGCGGTCGCCGGAGAAGCCGGCGCCGGAGCCGATCAGCAAAGGGGCGGTCATAGGATGAAAGCCTGGTGAGAACCGGGTGAACAAAGGCTGGCCGTGCGCGGGGTTGCGGGCCGATGCGGCTATTCTAGACGTACCGCCGTCAACCAAAAAGCGGATAATTTGGATTAATCTATCGACTTTCCAGATTAAATCGAAGCCGCTGGCGCTTGCCAATGAACCTCTCCGTCAAACACCTGCGCGCCTTTGTGGCCCTGGTCACGCACCGCAACTTCACCCGCGCGGCGCAGGCCTGCCACCTGTCGCAATCCGCCTTCAGCGCGCTGATCCAGACGCTGGAGGAGCAAGCCGGCGCGCGGCTGTTCGAGCGCACCACGCGCCACGTGGAACTCAGCGTGGAAGGACGGCGCTTCGAAGACGTGGCGGCGCGGTTGCTGGCCGATTTCGAGACCGCCTTCGCGGAGCTGCGCGACCATGCCGAACGCCGCAAAGGACGCGTCTCGATCGCCGCGCTGCCCTCGCTGGCGGCAGGCGACCTGCCGCCGATCCTGGCCGCCTTCCACCAGCGCTACCCCGGCATCGCCATCGAACTGTTTGACCTGCTGGCGGACGGCTGCATCGACCTGGTAAGGCGCGGCCGCGCGGATTTTGCGCTGGCGCCCGCCCCCGCGCAGGATAGCGACCTGCGCATCGAGCCCCTGGTAACGGACACCTTCCACCTGGTTTGCCCCGCTGGCCATCCCCTTGCCAATCGGCGGCGCGTGACTCCGCAAGCGCTGGCCGGCCTGCCCTTCATCCAGCTATCCCGGACCAGCAGCGTACGCCAGCACCTGGACGCCGCGCTCCATCCGCTCAAGCTCAACGGGGTCATGGAAGTGGAACACCTGGCCACCGTCGCCGCGCTGGTAGCGGCCGGACTTGGCGTGACCGTGGTGCCGGCCTTGGCGCTATTCCAGTTCCAGCAAGAAAGCCTGGCCATCCGGCCCATGCAGCTGCCATCGCTGGTGCGGGAGATTTGCCTGGTGCGCTTGAAGGAGCGGGGAGATTCGACGGCGGCGGCAGCGATGATCGAAGCGCTGCAAGCACATTTCAAGAAGGGCAAGGCGGCCTGAACAGGCGGCGCGCACAGGCCCGCCGAAACCAGCAAGATCGGCAACTCCACCGCAATCCCGAGGGGGTGTCGCCCCATCCGGCGCGCCTTTTTTGCCTACTTTTTTGGCAAGACAAAAAAGTAGGTCGCCGCCCCGCAGGGGTGGTGAAACTGCAGTGGCTTTTGACTTTGAAGTCAATCAGTTGCAGTTGCAGTTGCACCCAAAACCAAAAATCAAAAATGCGCCAGATACCCCCCATCCACCGCCAAAACATGCCCAGTCACATATGAAGCCGCCCCCGAAGCCAGAAACACCACCGCCCCCGCAATCTCCTCCGGCTGCCCCCACCTCCCAAGCGCGGTCCTCTGCCGCAACCACTCGGCAACGCCAGCATCATCCACCATCGGCTGATTGGGCTCGGTAGCAAAATACCCGGGCGCAACCGCATTCACAGTCACCCCGTCGCGCCCGAGATCCGCTGCCATGGCGCGCGTCAGCGCATCGAGCCCACCCTTGGTAGCGGGATACAGCACATCGTTGGCACGCGCCACCTGCCCCGCAATCGAGCTGACATTGACGATGCGCCCGTAGCGCCCGCGCCGCATCAGCTGCGCCGCGTGGCGGCACAGGGCGTAGGGCGCCACCAGGTTGGTCTCCAGCATCTCGCGCAGGTCCGCCGCATCCAGGTGCGCCATATTGCTGCGGTTGCGCGCACCGGCGTTGTTGACGAGGATATCCAGGCGGCCATGCGTGGCATCGATGTGGGCGAAGGCGGCGTCGACCGCGGCTGCATCGGTGACGTCGAGCACCAGCGGCTCGGCGCGGCCGCCGTCAGCGGCCAGCGCGGCAACGGCGGCATGCACGCGCTCGGCATTGCGCGCGGCGACGATGACGTGTGCGCCGGCTTGCGCCAGCCCGGCGGCAATCGCCTGGCCCAGGCCTTGCGCGCCGCCGGTGACCAGCGCCACGCGGCTTTCGAGGGAAAAAGGTAAGGTAGCCATGCGGCGACTATACCGCAGCGGGCCTAGCGGATCAGCTTGCCGGTGGACGACACGATCGACATTTCGACAAACGACGAACCCGTATGCCGCGTCGGGCTGTAGCTGATCAGGATGCCGCCGAGGTCATAGTCGCGCAGGCTCTCCAGCGCGCCGACCAGCCGCTCGCGCGTCAGGTCCGGCCCGGCACGGCGCAGGCCCTCCACCAGCACCTTGGCCGACATGAAACCTTCCATGCCGGCATTGCTCGGGTCCACGCCTTGTTGCCGCGCCAGGCTGCGGTATTCGCTGGCAATGCTCATCTGGCTAGAGTTGGTGCCTGGCACCACCTGCGTGATGATCAAGCCGCGCGCATCCTCGCCGAGCTCCTTGATAAAGGAATCCGCAGCATTGTTGGACAGCGTGACGAACTGCGCCTGGCTGCCGCCGCGGCGCAGCTCCTTGATCAGGCGCGCCGCCTCGGAGCCGGAGCCGATGACCAGCACCGCTTGCGGATTGGCCTTGTTGATGGCAGCGACACCGGGCTGGATATCGCCCATCGGGCGCGCAAACGAGGCACTGGCCGCCGGCTGCACGCCACGCGCCTGCAGCGCGGTGCTGAAGCCTTCGAACACGTCCTGGCCAAAGCCGTCGTTGGCGTAGAAGATGGCGATGCGGGTCATGCCCGAAGTGGCAAGATGGTTGATTGCGCGGGCCACCTCGTCCTGGTACTTGGCACGTACGTTGAACACGTAGCGGTTGACCGGGCGGTGCAAGGTGATGGCGCCGGTCAGCGGCGCCACCAGCGGCACCTTCTCGGCGTTGACGATGGGCAGGATGCTTTCGTTCTGCGGCGTGCCGCGCACCATGAAGAGCGCGAATACCTTGTCTTCCTGGACCAGCTTGCGCACATTGTCGGGCGTGCGCTTGGCGTCGAAACCGTCGTCGTACGTCACCAGCTCGATGCGCCGTCCCCCCACGCCACCGTTGGCATTGACCGTTTTCAGGTAGACCTGCGCCCCGGCGATCTGCTCTTTGACCGAACCCGCCACCGGCCCGGTCACCCCGGCCGATTGCCCGATCTTGATGGTGGTCCTGGTGACCCCTTGCTCGGCCTGTGCCAGTGGCGCAAGCCCACCCAGCGTGGCGGCCAGCAGGCCGCACGCTATCCATGTTGTCTTCATCTCCGACCCCTCGTTCGTTTGCGAATCTTTTGCTTTTGTCATGCGCGCCACGGATAGGCGCGGCGACAAGCAAATTACCTCAAAGCAAGGCGACTCGGCAAATCGCTGTTGCGAACGCGGCTCAGGAGGGGAAATAGCGGGCGCCGGCCCGCCGGGCAGGCGGCCCTCAGGCCGCCGAGCCTCGGCGTGACAACGGTGCAGTCCTGCCCGTCAGGGCAAGCGCAAGGGAGAACTCAGGGAAAAGCGGGTACGGCCGGATCCAGCCCGGCGAAGCGGGCTTCCGGATGTGCCGATTGCAGCAGCGCTTCGATTTCCTCGACGCGGCCACGCGGCACGTCCACCATCAGCAGGATCTTGCCTTCCTCGATGTCCTTTTCGAAAGCCTTGTGCCGGCTGTTGGGCGCGGAGCAGCCGATCATGCTGGACGCCCAGGCGCCGAACACCGCGCCCAGCACCGCCAGCACGCCGACCAGGCCCCATTGCGGGGTCTCGCTGACAATCGGGAACATCGCCACCAGCGCGCCCGCCACGATGCCAATGCCGCCACCCACCATCAGCCCCATCTCGGCGGCATGGACGATATCGGAAGTCTGGAACAGGTTGGCTTCATGCAAGCCGCTCATATCGGCGCCATCGCGCGCGACAAAGTGGATGTGGCTGTTCTCGATGCGAGCCAGCAGCAGGTCGTCCATGGTGCGGCGAGCACTCACCAGATCGGGCAACAACCAGAAGATACGTTTGCGCATGACTCTCTCCTCGCTTCAGGCCACGTCAGGCCGTTTCGGACTATCCCGGCAGCGGTGTGCATGCGGAGTCGCCTTCACGCAACCATGCCAAGCCAGATGGTGGAGGTGCATCCGTATCCGCCCTGGGGACGGGTTTTTTCATTTGTACGCCAGTCGCGGGGGGAGCGCAAGGCAACATCGCAGCGATGCCGCCCACGCGTCACCTCGCGCCGTTTTCCTCCGGTCCGAGTGCGCCGCTTGCATCAGAATGTGATCGGCAAGCGCACGGTTACCGTCAGGTTTGGCGTATCGGTGGTAAGCCCGGCGCCGACCGATACGTTCAGCGTGTACCGGCTGTTGAAGCGATAGGAATAGCCCACCAGCAAGGTGCCTTGCGTCACCCGCACCGAGCCCGGCACCGTCGAGCCGTTCTGCTTGGTCGGCCAGATGATGCTCTGGTCGTAGCCGATACTGAACGAGGCATGCTCGTTGAGCGAGAGGCCGATACCAAAATTGAAGCCGAAGATATCGCCCGGCGCGATCTTGCCAAGCGACTCCTGTTGCCCGTTCAGTACCGTGCGGCTGACATTGTCCCGCGCGAAATTGTGCAGATAGCTGAAGGTGCCGAAAAACACCGCCGGGTCGGTCGGCAACAACCACGTAATGCCTGGCTGGATCGCCTGGAAGCCGGTACCCGTGGGCAGCCCCAGCGGCAAGCCGGTGCCGGTGGTATTGCCCACGCAGCGCGTCACGCAATCGGTCACCACATCGAAGGGGCTCTTGCCGGTGGCGGACTTGTAGCGCAGCCAGCCGATGAAGTACGGCATTTTCTCGTTGCCGTAATTGATCTGGTAGCGCACTGTGGCTTCCACGTCGCCCAGCCCCCTGCCGCTGGCATTGAAGACGTTATCGACCGCGGTACCGGTGAAGACTTCACGGCTGATCGTCGAGCCGGAACTCTCCACGTAAGGCACCTTGGCCTCGATCTCCAGGCGCTTGGTGAGGCCGTAGCGAAACGCGACGGCTTCGATGTAGGTCGAGGTCTTGACCTCGCGCACATCGATCAGGCCGATCAGGATCGCGGGGATGATGGTGTAGCCAACCAGCGCCACCCGGTTGCTGGACGAATATCCGTACTGGAAGCTTGGCTCGACCACCAGCTTGCCAGGGGGTGTCAGCACGCCGGGCTGGTCGAAGATCGGCGCGATCGCAGGCGGGGCCGTGTTGGCCTCGGGGGGTTTGCCCACCGGCTGCTCGTCGCCGGCGACGGCCATCTGGGTGCTGTCCTGCGCACCGCTCTGGTTGTTGTTAGGGGGACTGTCGCTGGCTTGCGGCAGGTTGTTGGTATTGGGCAAGCCTTGCGTGCCCGCCGAGCCGGCAGCGGCGGCGGCGGCATTGGTGGCGGTATCTCCTGGGGTCACGCCGCCAGTGCCAGGCGCGCGCTGGCCGCCGCGCTTTCTTGCCAGCACGTCGGTGCCCAGCACGCTGCGCAACTCGCGGATGGTGGCCTCCTGCTCCGCCATCGAGCGCTTCATCTGCTCCAGGGTGGCGGCCTGCTCGGTCACCTCCCGCTTTAGCGCTTCCAGCTTTGCCGCGGCTGGTCCTTCATCGGGGGGGGTCTGGCCCTGTGCCATCCCGCCCAGCAACAGCAATGTCGAACACCCGGCCTGCCGGATGCCTCGCAGCGACCCTTTTTTCATTTCGCCTTCCTCCCCCGGACGGCGGACTCCCTCGTACAGGAGTCCGCAACCTGCTTAACCCATACTGCCTCTCTCTTTGCGCAACTTGCTGCCAGTCGTCCGTCTTCAATGCCTGCCGGCTGCACTGAGCAATGCACTGTTCAACGTCGCGTTGGCCACCTGGGCGCGGAATGCCTGCAAGGTGTTAACCCCTGCGTTGATGGTCACCAGGTTCTGGATCGATTGATTGTTCAACGTGTTCTGAATCACCGTCACCGGCGCACCGGCCAGCATGCTCGCCGCGGCGCTATTGCCCGGCCCGTTCTGGATCAGGCTCAGCACACCGTTAGTGGTTACCGTGGCACCGGCCGCCGCGATCGCTGTCGCCGGCAGGCTGGTCACCACGGTGCCCGCGCTGGCGCTGACACTGGTGCCGGTACTGCTACTGCTGCCTCCTGCTGCGCTGCTGCCGTTGGCCCCGCTGGTGCCGGCAGTCACGGGATTGGAAGCCAGCGCGTTGCCCACGGCCGTGGCCGCCGCCGCCCCGGCGCCGGTCGCCACACCGAGTGCCGCGGCCAACCGTGTCGCCTGATCGGCGGTGATGCGGCTCACATCGGGAATAGTAAGACTGGTTGACACCACCAACGCACCGTTGATGAGCACGGAGCGTTCGATACCGAACGAAACCTGTAGCCCGCCGCCAACGTCGAAGCCGCCACGCAGGTCATCCAGGCGCTCCTGCGCCACGGGTTTCCAGCTCGCCATGGTGGTGCGAGCCGCGTGCACCTGCGGTGCCGGTGCTTGCGCGCGCACGGCTGCAGGCGTCGCGATGGCGGGGTCGCCGGACGGCTCGGCGGCCGGACGCGCGGCTGCGGCAAAGCCGCCGCGCAGGTCTTGCAGGTGTTCATCCGCCACCGGCTTCCAGGCAACCGTGTCGGACGGCGCCGCCGGCGGTGGTGCCGGGGCCTGGAGATCCTTGGTATTCAATGGACCGGATGGCCCGGATGCGGCCTCGAGCGCGCCGCTGCTATCTGTCGCGGCATCCGGCGCGGCATTCGGTGCGGCTTCGGCGGGGTGGTCCGCCAGGGGCGCCGCAATGGGTTCTTGCTGGGCCGGCGTCCGGCCGGCCATGCTGCCGAGCGCGGCAGCCAGGTAGGGGTTATCGGTCCGGCTATCGGTCCGGCTATTGGATTGCTCCGGCACGGCCGGCGCTGCGGCAAGGCCAGCGGGCCCGGACTCGCTATGCAAGTCGAGCGCCTCGATCCCGGTGCCTTCGTCGGCCCGCGCTTGCCCGGCGCAGGCCAGGCCAGCGCCAAGCAACACCACCGCGGTGGCCGAACCGGCCCGGCCGCGGCGGCGGCGCTGCGCTGGCTTTGAGGATGTCTGGAACATGGTACGTTCCTTAGAAATCGCTACCGCCATGCGAAGGCATGACGGTGAAGAACAGACTATCCCGGTTGATGCCCATCGAATAAGGGCCGCTTGGCGCTATGCGCCAGTCGGCCGCGAGATTGAACCGCGCCGATTCCTCGCGGTTGTGAATGACGAACAGCAAATGGCTGTCCCAGATCTGCTCGAAGTGCTCGCGCGACAGCGCGCGCGTGCCCAGCGCCGGATCTCCGACCAGCACGCGGTTGCCGTGCACGCCCTTGACCACAACGAAATGGTGGTAGCCGTTTTCGATCACCAGCACGATGGCCGGGATCTGGGTTTCCTCCAGCTTGGAAAGCGGCAGCTCATAGCCGTCGGCCTGGAAGCCGCGCGACTCCAGGAAGCGTTTCATGTCCAGCAGCGAAAAGCCCTCCTGCCGGATCTTGGCTTGGTCGCCGTTGACGTACATGTTCTGGAACACCGTCTGCTCGTTGACCGGATAGCCATACTGGTAGGTGAGCAGTGTCGCCACGGCGGCGGAGCCGCAACTGAAGTCGTATTGCTGGCGAATGGTGGTCTTGTACCGCGCCTCCTTGAGGCTGGTCACGCGTACGTTGTAGTAGTTGCCGCCATCGCCCGTGACGACGGCGTAGTCGGCCCAGGCCACCGGTGCGCTGGCCGAAGCCAGCAGCAGCGTGGCCTGCAAGAGCAGCTTGCGCAGCGTCATGGCTTGAACTGGACGTTAATGATGGTCGCGTTCTGGATCAGCACATTGGAACCCGTGTTCTGGATCACGGTAGGCAAACCCGCGGCACTGGCGAAAGACCCTTCGGCAATGCTGTTGGAGCCACTGATCACACGGTTGGCGCTGTTATCCGCCACCGTGCCGGCCAGACGCATGTCATTGACCACGAGTTCGGAGCCGCCACGGATATCCTGCAGTTTGTCGCTGCCGACAGGCTTGCCGAGACCGGCGAGAACGCCGCGCTCACGTGCGGTCGCGGGAGGTATTTGGTCCGGTGCCGCCGCGCTATGTTCCGTGGCGGTGCCGGTGTTGGCCGCGGGCACTGCGGCAGATGGCCCCGCGGGCTGCGGCTCGGCGCAGGCCTGCAGGCCTGGCCAAACGAGGATTGCTGTCGTCATCGCGATGACAGCGGAGCGGACCGATCGCATTGGTGTCTCCTTCAGCCTTCCGTATGCCGCCCCCATCCTGGCGGCCACGCAAAAGACGAGTGGACTCTTCGTCGAATGGGGCATCCCGGACACGAGCAACGCGCCGGAATGCCCTAAGTTGCCGGAGTCAAGCCGTGCCGGCGGAACGTGCGTGCGGGCCATCCACCCGCTGCGCACGCCACCGCCGCGCACTTGCCTTACTTGCCGACCGCCAGGTTGGCCTGGACGTTGACGCTTTGTTGCACCAGCGAAGCGAAGCCGCTGTTTTGGTTGGCGATCATGATGCCCGCCGCCGACTGACCAACGCTGGTCATGGTGTTGGACATATTGAAGGTGCCAGCATTGACGGAGTTGCTACCGCCGGCACCGCCGGCACCACCCACTGCGCCATTACCGGTACCACCAGTGCCGCCCATGCCCACGCCGCCAGCGCCACCGCCGCCGGATGCCGCACCAACCGCGCCGTTGCCGGCCGTTGCGCTGCCGTTGCTGGCCATGGTCGATGCGCCGCCATTGGTCGCGCTGCCGCCTGCACCGCCGTTACCGCCCACGCTGGCTTGGGCTCCGCCCGCGCCGCCCGTGCCGCTAGCTGCGCCGGCAGTAGAGGTCGCTGCGCCGCCGCTACCCGAGCCGCCTGCGCCGCCCGTGCCGCTGGCTGCGCCGCCGGTCGCCACAGCCGTGCCAGAGCCACTGGAGCCACCGGAGCCACCCGATGCCGTTGAGGCGCCGCCAGCCGCAGTAGCCGTACCGGCACTGCCGTTGCCACCACTTCCATTGTTGCCCCTGGCTCTGCTGTCGCCACCGAGGCCAACGCTTGCCGCAAGCGCGCCACCGCCGTCACTGCCGGCGCTACCGCCCTTGCCGCCGCCGCCCGTCTTCGCCGCGCCAAGCGCGCCGCCGCCGTCGCTGTAGACACCGCCGCCCTTGCCACCCAGGCCAGCACTGCCAGCAAGCGAATCGCCACCAGACGCCCTGGCGTTGCCGCCGTCGCCGCCCCAGCCAACGGCCTTGCCGCCATTGCCGCCGTCGCCTGCACTGGCGCTGCCATTGGAGGCATAGCCCGCAGTGGCGCTGCCATTGGTAGCCGAACCGCCGCTGCCGCCGCTGCCGCCGTTGCCGCTGTTGCCGCCATTGCCACCAGTGCCGCCCTTGCCGGTGCCGCCATAGCCAGCGCCGCCCTTGCCACCGGCGCCGCCATTGGCATTGCCGTTGTTGGTGGCAACGTTGCCGATATTGCCGATCGAGATGCCGCTCACCGAGCCAGACAGCTTGCTGATGGCGATGGCC
Organism: Cupriavidus sp. YAF13; assembly: GCF_052113425.1. Classification (NCBI taxonomy): domain Bacteria; kingdom Pseudomonadati; phylum Pseudomonadota; class Betaproteobacteria; order Burkholderiales; family Burkholderiaceae; genus Cupriavidus; species Cupriavidus sp. YAF13. Next base: position 176,389 of record NZ_JBFRDD010000007.1, on the reverse strand, counting down.
TTGCTACTGTTGAAGGAGTTGCTGAAGTTGGCGGTGGCCGTGCTGCCGTTGTTGGCGCCAGCGTTGCCATAGCCGTCGTCGAAGGTGACCTTGCCCTTGTTATCGGCGTTGGTCTTGGTAACGGTGGTGTTCTTCGTCGAGGTCTTGGTGTCTACCTTGGTGTGAGTGCTGGAATCCTGCCACGCCGTGGAGTTCTCGTTTGCCGCAGCGCCACTACCGGACTGAGTTGAAGTTGCAGTGGCCGTTTGTGTGTTACTGCCAAATGATTTCGCGCTATTGTTGTTCGTCGGATTGGCCCAGGCCTGACCGCCAGCCCCAAGGGCTAAAGCAATCGCCGACGCAAGTAAGGTCTTTTTCATACAAAGCTCCCAGGAGGATGTCACAGCGGCTCAGCCTCGCACCGGCACTCGGGGAGAATGCCGGCCAGAGGCTCAGGTCCGGCATTCCGCCAAACCAGCCTCTCATTGCGCATAATCAGTGCCAGGGAGTGGCTCAAATCCCGCGATCCCTTGAAGCACAAGGGCTACAAAGCCTTCAAATCAGCCTTTCTCTAGCTTCCTGACGACGGGCGCGGGCGCCGCCGCTGTGAACCGCACACGACATGTCACACGGCTGTGACACGGCCGGACGCACTGCATGGACAGGCTTTCCCCGGGACAGCCGAAAATTCCCTGCTATCAGGCCTTTAGCGGGGTTCCTAAGGAAAACCCTTGGCCGCAAGCGCTGTATCAGGAATGAAACACGCCTCGCTGCCGGTGCGCTGGTCGCCGCTCGCGACGGGTCTCAAGCCTTCGGATGACACCCGGCCGTTGCAGTCAGGCACGGCATGCGTTGCCCTGCCGCGCAGGGGGTTTAATGTATGGTGATTGCGCTGCATGCTGCCCATGCGGTGCGCGCGCGCAACGCCTTCGCAATGTTTAAGCAACTAATAAGCAACATGCAGCAACATGACTAGGCTCTATGTCTGATTTAAAGTACATTAAGGCTAATTCAAACCTGTCGCCCAATCACAAGGGAAACCATGAGTGAAGCCGTCGTTCCCCTGTATCACCAGATTTACGTGGTACTACGCCAACAGATCGTGGAAGGCCGCTTTGGTCAAGGCCCCTTGCCCGGTGAAATCGACCTCGCCAAGCAGTTTCACGCCTCGCGCGTGACCATGCGGCGCGTGTTCGATCGCCTGGTGCAGGAGGGGTTGGTACGCCGTCACCGTGGCCTTGGCACCTTCGTCAACCCGCATCCGATCAAGCCGGTCACGCTCGGCGACCGGCCCGGCAGCCTGCTCGACAATATCATCGACATGGGCCAGAAGACCTCGGTCAAGGTGATCTCGATCGACGATGTGCATGCCACCCCGGAAGTCGCCGAAGCGCTTGGCCTGCAGCCGGGCGACCCGGTGGTCAAGGTGGTGCGCGTGCGTCACTACGGCAGCCGCCCGCTGTCGCACATCACGGCCTATCTGCCGGCCGACCTGGGCCGCGGCCTGAACCGCAAGGATCTCGAGATCACGCCGATGCTGCGCCTGCTCGAGGCCGCGGGCGTGCAGCTTGGGCGCGCCACCCAAACGCTCTCGGCCCGGCTGGCCGACGTGGTGGTAGCGCCGCTGCTGGACGTGCCGGTAGGCGGTGCGCTGCTGGCGGTGCGCCGCGTGGTGCTGGACAAGGCTGGCCGCCCGGTGCAATTCCTGCTCGGCCAATACCGTCCGGACCGCTACGAGTACCGCATGGAGCTGTCTCCCGCCGGCGGCGACAGCGCCAACGTATGGGTGGAGCGCGAAGCACGAACGGGGCTGCGCGAGTAAGAAAAGCAAGCGATACTGCACGCTCACGATCATCCTGGAAGGAAACCGCGATGCCTGCACCCCGCATGGGCCGACCACGCTCCCAAGCGCTCACACACCCCTCGCGCCGCAAGGCAATGCGCGGGCTGCTCGGCGCCGCCAGCCTTGCCTTGCTTGCGCAGGCGCCGTCAGCGCGCGCCCAGGTGGCCGGGCGCAAACCCATCCGCATCCTGGTGGGGGCGCCCGCCGGCGGCACCACGGACACGCTGGCGCGCACCATCGCCCAGGAGATGTCCCGGGAGCTGGACCAGCCTGTGCTGGTGGAAAACCGCCCGGGTGCCGGCGGCAATATCGCCGCCGACCTGGTCGCCAAGAGCGCACCCGACGGCACCACCTTGCTGATGAGTTTCACCAGCCACACCATCAACGCCACGCTGTACAAGAAGCTGCCCTTCGACCCGGTCCAGGATTTCACGCCGATCACGCTGGTGGCGACCGTTCCCAGCGTGCTGGTTGCCTCGCCGAGCCTGCCCGCGAATAACATCCCGGAATTGATCCAGCTGGCCAAGAGCCAGCCGGGTAAGCTGAATTTTGCGATCGGCTCGGTGGGTTCGTCCGTGCACCTGGCCGGCGACATGTTCAAGATGATGACGGGCACCTACATCGTCAACATCCCCTACAAGGGCACCGCGCCGGCCATTACCGACCTGCTCTCGGGCCAGGTCGACCTGATGTTCGCCAGTACCTTCAACGTGCTCCCGCACGTCAGGACCGGGAAACTCAAGGTGCTTGGCGTCACCAGCCCGGCGCCGCTGCCGCAGTTCCCCGGGGTCGCACCGATCGGCGCCACCGTCAAGGGGTTCGAGTCCAGCGCCTGGTTCGGCCTGTTCGGCCCCGCTGGCCTGCCGCCGGACGTCTTGCAGGCGCTCTACCAGGCTGCCCGCAAGGGCCTTGAGGCACCCGCGGTGCGCAAGCGCCTGGAGCTCGACGGCGCGCAACCGGTCGGCAATTCGCCAGAGGCCTTTGCCGCCTTCGTGCGCAATGACATCAAGCGCTGGGCCAAGGTGGTCAAGTATTCGGGAGCCACGCCGGAATGAGACCGCTTGCCGGCCCCGCCCACACGCCGGCCACGTTGGCGCAGAAGCTGGTTGCCCGGGCTGCCGGCCTGGAGACGGTCACGCCGGGCACCATCGTGACGTGCCGGGTGGACCTGGCCATGTCGCACGATTCCAGCGGCCCGCGCCGGGTGGCGCCGCTGCTGCGCGAACTGGGCGCCAAAGTGTGGGACCCGGAGCGCTATGTGGTGGTGACCGATCACTACCTGCCCGCGGCCGATCCCGAGGCAGAGGCCATCGTGCGTTTCACCCGCGACTGGGTCCGCGAGGCGCGCTTGCCCCACTTCATCGACGGCGAAGGCATCTGCCACCTGGTATTGCCCGAACACGGCCACGTGCTGCCGGGACGCTTCATCGTGGGCGGCGACAGCCACAGCCCCACCGGGGGCGCGTTCGGGGCCTATATGTTCGGCATCGGCGCGACCGAGATGGCTGGCGTGCTGGCCACCGGCGAGATCTGGTTGCGCGTGCCGCATACCATCCGCCTGCAATGGGACGGCAGGCTCTCTGCCGGGGTTTGCGCCAAGGACATCATGCTGTTCCTGTGTGGCCGGCTAGGACTGGACGGCGGGCGCTATGAAGCCATCGAATATACCGGCGAGGCCGTGATGGCCCTGCCCATGCAGGAACGCATGACGCTTGCCAACATGAGCGCGGAGCTTGGCGCACAGACCGGCCTGATCGCGCCCGACGCCACCACGCAGGCCTGGCTGGCGCAGGCCGGCGTGCCCGCCGCGACGCTCGACGCCATCACACTCTCGCACTGGCGCACCGAGCCGGGCGCGCCAGTGCTGGCGAACCACCGCTTCGACGCGGCCGCGCTGGCGCCGCAGGTGGCCGCGCCGCATTCGCCGGCCAACACCGGCCCGGTCGACCAGGCCGCCGGCCAGCGCGTGGACATCGCCTACCTGGGGGCCTGCACCGGCGCCAAGCTGGAGGACCTGCGCATGGCTGCCAGCGTGCTGCGCGGCCGGCGCGTGGCGCCGGGGGTCACGCTGCAGGTGGCGCCCGCCTCGCGGCGCGACCAGCGCCAGGCCGAGAGCGAGGGCACGCTGGCCATCCTGCTGGATGCCGGGGCGCAATTGCTGCCCAATGCGTGCAACGCGTGCGCGGGTTATGGCCCTTCCCGCTTTCCTGCCAACAGCCGCGCCATCGCCTCGACCGCGCGCAATTTTGCCGGCCGCATGGGCGAGAGCGGCAGCGCGGTCTGGCTGGCTTCGCCGCTGACCGTGGCGGCGTCCGCCGTCACCGGAAGCATCACCGACCCGCGCGGGTTGCTGCCATGAGCCCAGCCCCCATCCCTCCCCTTCCGGGCGGCCGGATCTGGCGCTTTGGCGACAACGTGGATACCGACCAGATGGCACCCGGCGCCCATATGAAGGGCGGTGTCGAAGAGATTGCACGCCACTGCCTGGCCGGGCTGCGGCCCGAGTTTCCAGCCACGGTGCGCCCCGGCGACCTGCTGGTGGCCGGGCGTAATTTTGGCGTGGGTTCCTCGCGCGAGCAGGCGCCGCAGGCACTGCGCCATCTCGGCCTGGCCGCGGTGATCGCGCCGTCTTTCGCCGGCCTGTTCTACCGCAATGCGATCAATCTGGGCCTGCCGGCGCTGATCTGCCCCGATGTCACACACCTGGTGGATGGCGGCACCGCGCGGCTCGAGCTTGCGCAGGCTTGCCTGATGCTGCCCGATGGCAAGCGCGTGGCGTGCGAGCCGATCCCCGAATTTCTGCGTGCCCTGCTGCAGGCCGGCGGGCTGGTGCCGCATTTGCGGGCCAGGCTGGCGGCGCAGCGCTAAACGCGCCCGCACAGGCAGCCGCACAGGCAGCCGCACAGGCAGCCGCGCAGGCAGCCGCGCAATCTCAAGCCGGGCGCCAGCAGGCGTACTGGCGCAGCAGGGCCATCACTTCCTCATCGGTGGTCTGCCTGAAATCCAGGTAGAACGCGCCCACGGCGCCAAAGCTGGCTGGCACGTTCAGGCAGATCACCTCGTCCGCCGATGCGCGCAGGCTGGCTTCGCCCTCGATGGAGGCCACTGGCACGGCCGCCACCACCCGCTTTGCCTGCGCCCGGCGCACGCCTTCCAGCGCGGCGCGCATGGTGGCACCGGTTGCCACGCCATCGTCCACCACGATCACGGTGCGCCCAGCCATGGCCGGCACCGAGGCATCACCGCGATAACGCCGCTGCCGCCGCCCGATCTCGTCGAGCTGGCGGCCGCGCTCGGCATCGAACGAACCACTTTCGCGTGCGCGGCGCGTCCAGGGATCGTCGTTGGCCACCGTCAGCGGCGCACTGCCGGCAGCGTCGCCCTCCACCACCGCGCCCAGCGCCAGCTCGGGATAGCCGGGAGCACCGATCTTGCGGACCAGCAGGATATCGAGCCGTCCTTCAAGGATCCGCGCCACCTCGAAGGCAACCGGCACACCGCCGCGCGGCAGCGCCAGCACCAACGGCGCCTCGCCGGCCTCGGCGGCGCCAAAGCCGCGTTCCGCCAGGTGCCGTCCAAGAAAGACCCCGGCTTCGCGGCGATCGGCAAAGCACGGCGGCAACGGCGGGAAGCGTGACATGGCTGGCTCCTGCAGTGGGTCGGTCGGGCCGGGGCAGGCCAGTGCCGCAGCGGTGCCGGCACGCGCTCACGGCAGCGAGGCAACGCGGCGTGCGCGTGCACTAGCCAAATATAGACCGATAAGGCCGGTGAATCGAGATGGGGAAAGGGAATCCGGAAAGGAATGCCGGATGGGACGGCTAAGGCACCACGCATGCCCGATCAGCGCGCCACGTGCTGGCGGCGCCTCGGCCCGCGCACCATTGGATGGGATTGCGCAACAGTGTATTTTGCCAGGGCCGGATTATCTTTCCGGCGCGTTTAGCTAAGATGGCCCGCATCGATGGCAGCCACAGGGATCGCCATTTCACCAGCGCCAGCCACGAGGCATCACCGCGTGGCACGCCAGTCAGACTCAGCGAGAACGCACATGAGCACGCATCACAAATCCACGCACGACACCCAGCGCAAGGAACAGGCGTTTACTGACGCCAGCGGCCTCGGCCTCGATATCCCATACGGCTCGCTCGACGCAGCGGCGCTTGCCGAGCTGCCGTATACGTTCCGGCCGGTGGGCACGGCCACTCGCTTCTACAACGAGTGCTTCAGCTAAGCCGCTCTGAACCGCTGAATGCAGCAACGCCGCGGATGCCCCAGGTCGCATGACCCCGGGCATCCGCGGCGTTTTCCATTGCGCCATGGCGCTCACGCGCTAGCGGCCACGCTTGGCGTCTTCCTTGGCGTCACCATAGGCGGCCTGCGTCTTGCCGGCGATCTGCTCCGCCTTGCCTTTGATCTCGGTACTGACGCTGCCGGTCATCTTCCCGGCAACTTCCTTCACCTTGCCCTTGGCTTCCTCGATACGGCCCTTCACTTGATCCTTGTTCATGGTCAGCTCCAGTTTTAGCGACGGTACAGGAATGAATCGCCCTCCGGCGGCGCGGCCGGCAATCTCGCCGTGCCCGCGCCGTGTCCACATGCATGGACAGGAGGGCGCTGAGATCAGCTTAGGCAGCCGCGGCGGCTTTGCGTGTCAGGTGGCGGCTGTAAGCCCTGTAGGACGAATGCCCACGCGAACGAGGCCCGGCCGTCCGGGAGACAGGGAAATCCGCTGGGAAATCAAAAGAGCGCCTCGCGTGGGAACACGAGGCGCTGGCCGGCAAGGAGATACCAGCAGGGAGGCGCATAGCCCGACGGGGAAAGTAAGGCTACACGCGGATTCTATATCATTTTTATCAATTAAAAATAGGGGGGGGATGTTTCATATTTGCGCAAAGACCGGTCAGGCGGAACAGGATCAGACGCGCTCCGGCACACCCAGGCTGCTGCCGGGCAACGCTGCCGGCGTGCCGCGCTCGAGATGCGCGGGCAGCCACTCGCATAGCCCGGCCCGCGTCAGCGGGCGCGCGAAGTGATAGCCCTGCCCCAGGCGCACGCCCTTGCCCGCCAGCCACGCGCGCTGCGCCTCGCATTCGATGCCTTCAGCCACCACCGCCAGATCCAGGGCGTGGGCAAAGTTGATGGTGACGTCGACAATCTGCCCGCTCACCTTGTCGCCAGGATCGGCCTGCACAAAGATGCGATCGAGCTTGAGGAAGTCCACCTCGAATTGCTTGAAGTAGGCCAGCCCGCAATAGCCGGTGCCGAAGTCGTCCACCGCCAGCTTGATGCCGCGTGCCTTGGCGCGCTGGATCGCACTGCGCTGGTGCTCCACGAGCGAGACGGCATCGCGCTCCGTGATTTCCAGCACCGGGGTCACGTTGGCCCGCAGCAGCGCGAACAGCGGCGAGTCTTCGGCCCAGAAGCCCGCATCGTCGAAGTGCTCGCTGGTGACGTTGAAGGCGAGATGGAACGCGGGCGGCAACGCCAGCGACTCGAGATCGCGCAGCACGCGAGGGATCAGGTTCAGCGTCAGCGCGACCGCCAGATGCTGTTGCTCGATGGCCGGGATGAAATGCTCCGCCTCGAGCAAGCCGCGCCGCGGGTGTGCCCAGCGTGCCAGCACTTCCACCCCCGCGCACAGCCCGCTTTCGAGATCGACCAGCGGTTGGTAGTAAGGCACGAATTCGCCATTGCGCAGCCCGCGCTGCATGTCCGCGGCAACGGAGCGGCGCGCCGCCCGGCGCGAATGCAGCCCCAGCACCACCAGCGCGGCGATGCCCGCGGCCAGCGGTGGCAGCACCATGTACTTGAGGCATTTTTGCAGCACCAGGCCGTGCGGCGCGCTCGCGATGACGGTGATCGGGTGTCCCGCCAGTGGCCGGATGTCGACAATGCCGTGCGCGCCCTGCCCGGCGTCATCACGCCGCACCAGGGTTGGGGCGACGGCAGGCTCGCCCGCGTCGCCCATTTCATCGCCAGCGCCGCCGCTGAGCATGAAGCGTGTGCCCGCCACCTCGATCTCGATACCGGGAAATCCCAGCTTGCCCGCCGACTGCACCATGTCGGCCAGGTAACGCCCCTCCACCCAGACCAGTACGCCGCTGCCCGGGACGGTGCCTAAGAACACGGCGAGCGCCATGCTGCTGCCGCGATGGGGTTTGGCAAGGTGGTACTGCAACCCGGGCCGCCAGTTCAGCAGCTCGCCCAGCGGGGTCGCGATCTCGCCACGCACCGCCGAGCAATAGCGCATGCCGCGCGCCACCAGCACCACATCGCGGATATAGGCGGTGTAGGCAACCTGCTCCTGCAACTGGCGCGCCACGCCGCGGCAGGGTGCGCCTGCCAGCGCGCGGTCCCGGTAGGCAATGTCAAGCGTATCGGCCAGCGCGAGTTCGAGGTTGTCGCGCACCGCCGACGACATGCGCTCCACGCGCTCGCGCGCATCGTGCGCGGCCAGCATCGCGCTCAGCCATAGCGCTAGGCCGGTGGCAAGCAACGCCGCCAGCACGGCGGGCCGCCGCGCCCCCGCGCGGCCGGCTTCTTCCCGCAGACAGCGCTTCATATTGCCGCCGGCAGGCTGAGGGTGACGATGGTGCCCTTGCCGATCTCACTGGCAAGCGTGATCTGCCCCTGATGCGCCGCCACGATCTCGCGCACGATCGCCAGGCCCAGGCCGTTCCCCGTTGTATTGCCCTGCCGGTTGGCCCGGTAAAAATTGTCGAACGCCATGCCCGCTTCTTCCTTCGTCATGCCGATACCCCGATCCTCGACCCTGACCGAGACCTTTTCCTGCTCTAGCGGCAGGGGCTCGACCGTGACGGTAACTTCGTCTTTCCCGTCAGAATACTTCAGCGCATTTTCTATCAGGTTGCGTACCGCCTGTGTCAATTGCGCGCGGTCCGCCAAAACGTGCAGCGGCACGCCGGCATCGATCACGCGCACCCTGCCGGCTTCGGCGAACTCGCCCGCCACCGTTTCGCGCACGAGCGTGGCCACCTCCACGCGTTCACGCTCGAGCATGCCGCTGCTGCGCGCTTCGATGCGGGCCAGGTCGAGCAGGTCGGACAACAGCGCATTGAGCTGGCTGGCGCGGGCGTGGATGGCATGATAAATGCCGCTGCGCCGCTCCACCGGCACCACATCGGCACTCAGCAGTTCGGCATAGCCAGCAATGCCCGCCACGGGCGCCTTGAGCTCATGCGCGGCCGCGGAGACAAAATGGGATTTCATGCGGTCATGGCGCAGTTGCGTCGTCACGTCGCGCAGCACCAGCACCAGGCCGCCGCCGCTGGCCGCATGCACGATGCGCACCTCGTAGGCGGGCGACACCGCCATGTCGAACTCGACGATGCCGGCAAACTCCCCGGCCGGCTCGGCCCGGTCCAGCTCCGCCAGGAGCTGCTCGGCACGGCAGGCCTGCCGCGCCGCACGCCGGCCGCGGTAGAGCCAGTGGACAAACTCGCGTTGCGTGGCGCCGCGCAGCCGCGACAACGGCACGCCTAGCAGTTCGCACAGCGCGGTATTGGTCTCGTCGATCACACGATCGCGGCCAAACACCGCCACACCGTCGGGCATGGCCAGAAACAGCCCGCGCAAATGCTGCTTCTTCTCGGCCAGGATATCGCGCACCACGGTCTCGCGGTCGGCCAGCGCGGCGAGCTGGCCCAGCGCGACGAACTGCCTGACCTGGAAGAACATCACCAGTACGGTGACCATGCCGGCGATCGCGATCCCAGCGCGCAAGCGGTCGTGATAGCTGGCAAGGGCCGCATCGCTGCTGATACCTGCCAGCACCGCGAGATTGCGCCCCGGCAAGCGCTGGATGGCGTAGATGCGGCGAACGCCATCCAACCCGCCGACGGCCGTGATGAGGCTGTCCTGCGCGCTGGCCAGCGCCCCGCGCAACGCGGAGCCGGGCATCAGCACCTGCCCTGGCTGGCTGCTTTCCTGGCTCCAGCGCGCGCGCACCACGAAGTCGTCCGTGCCCGCCAGCAGCACAGTGCCGGAATCCCCCAGGCCCGCCTTGGCGTAGACCCGCGACAGGTCGCCGGGGTCGAGCGACACCACCACCACGCCCGCGAAGCGGCCATCCTTGGCGCCCGCGATACCCCGGGACAGTTGCACGGACCAGCGGCCGCTGACACGCCCGACAAGCGGCATGCCGACATACAGCGACGGCAGCGCGCGGCTCTCGTGTACGCGGAAATACTGGCGGTCGCTCAGGTCCAGCGACTCGAAGCCAGCGCTGGTGGATGCACGCAGCCTGCCGGCGCGGTCGAGCACGGATACCTCGAGAAAGGGGTCGATGGCAAGGTAGCCGCCACGCTTCCATTGCGCCAGCGGCAACGCGGGCCCGCGCTCCACCACCGCGCCACCAACGAGCGACGCGATCTGGTCGGCCTCGGCCAGCGTGCGCTCGGCGTGCTCGCCGAGCAGCCCGGCCACGCGGGCCAGGCCAGCATGCACGTGCCGCAATTCGGCTTCGCGGTCCCATAGCCCCAAGCCGGCGAGCGCGCACCAGATGCAGGCCACGATGACAATGCCTGACCAGAACGGGTGTCTCGCGGAGCGATGCGCACCTGCCAATGCCTGTCGGTAGATTTCCAGCCTCATGGGAAAGCTACCAAAAAACGAATATATTGTTCATCACAGCCGTGAATCGCAGCCTTCGATACTAGTCCGCGCGTGCGTGCGCCCCGCGCACCCCCCCGGGTGCCGCTGCCTGAAGGCAGCCTGCTTGCGGCAAAACTTCACAGTATGATCTATTCGGCTGCGCCAGTCCGCTCGCACTGGCCCATCGCCCCGGGACATCCGGCGTAGCCGGCCAGGTGCATCGCGAAGCGTTAACTTCAACGGTTCAGCGAGGCTTTATCATAATTGCGTGTCTTCCTGGCATTAAGTTGCGCTTAGGCAGCTTTCCGAAGAATAATGAAAACAATACGATACGTAACGCCGCGGCCTCACCCGGCGCGCGTTGCGTCAGTTGAAGAGGCCATATGACCGATCTGCGCTTTTATTCCACCAAGACCGCTGCCGAGATGCTGGGCGTCTCCCTGCGCACGGTCCAGCTCTGGGTCGAAAATGGCCGGCTGCCCGCGTGGAAGACCGACGGCGGACATCGCAGGATCCCGGCCGATTCGGTCGACCGCATGGTGGCCGACCAGCGCAGCCAGACCGCCGCGCCCACGACAGCGGCAGCCGCCCCGGCGGGAAAGGCGTTTCGCGTACTGCTGGTGGAAGACGACGAACACCTGCTGCAGATTTACCGCATGGCGCTGGAAACCCTCAACCCGTCGGTCGAAATACTCGAGGCCACGAACGGATACGACGGCCTGCTGCTCATTGGCAGCAGCAAACCCGACCTTGTCCTCCTGGATCTGATCATGCCTGGCATCGATGGCTTCCGCCTGTGCAGGACCATCGACGCGCAGCAAGAGTTTGCCGCCACGCGCATCGTCGTGGTGACTTCGCTGGACAAGCATGCCATTGCGGACCGCGGCGGCATTCCCGGGCATATCCGCGTCTTTTCCAAGCCAATCCCGATGTCCGTGCTGCAGTCGCTGGTGGTGACCTTGCAGGTCGGCCCTGGCACGCCAGCCTAGGATTTGGGCAGGCGCAATGGCGGGATTCAGCGTCGCCATTGTATATCATTTTTTTCAAATACCCTGATGCGCAAAGTTTCATATTTACATGCATCGCGTGCGGCAAAGGACTATCTGCTCTAGCCACACCCCCCTTCCCGGAGATCCCCATGTCCATCCATGAACAACACCTGCGGGAAGCCGTACGCCTGGCGCACGCCAATCGCGCGCGCGGCGGCCGCCCCTTTGGCGCGGTGCTCACGCTCGATGGCGAGCAGGTGGCGACCGGCGTCAATGACATCGTGCACAGCTTCGATCCCACCACGCACGCGGAGATGCAGGCCATCCGCGCCGCGTGCCGCAAACTCGGCCGGCCGAGCCTCAAGGGTGCCGTGGTGTACGCCAGCGGGCATCCGTGCCCGATGTGCCTGGCCGCGTTGATCATGACCGGCGTGGAGGCGGTGTACTACGCCTTCGACAATGCCGACGCCGCACCCTACGGGCTTTCGAGCGAGGCCGCCTACCAGGCGCTGCGCCTGCCGCTGGATCCGCCGCCGCTGCCGCTCACGCGCCTGCCGGCGGGGATGACAGCAGCGCAACTGTATGGGGCATAGGGCGAAAACCATGCGCAAAAACGGGCCGCAAAGCAAAGCGTACCCGTTTCTGCGTGACCGTCAGGGCCGCTCCGTACCCGTTTCTGCGTGATTTTCAGCAGGCCGGAACAGGGGGCGTACCCGTTTCTGCGTGGCGCAAAGCGCCTGGGCGCCAGCCCCGGTCAGTAGGTTTTGTAGGGCAGGAACTTGCCCGACATCTCGATCTTCACGCGATCGCCATTCGGATCGGCCTCGCGCTGCAGGTCCATGCGGAAATCGATCGCGCTCATGATGCCGTCGCCAAACTCTTCGTGGATCAGGGCCTTGAAGGTCGTCCCGTAGATGCTGACCAGTTCATAGAAGCGGTAGATCAGCGGATCGGTCGGCACGGGCGTGGGCAGCGAGCCCTTGTAAGGCACGGTGCGCAGCCACGGCTCGGCCTCCGGCGGCAAGCCGAAGATCTCCATCACGGCCTGCGCGCCGGGCGCGTCGAAGGCCATCTGGCCCAGGCACGCGGCGGTCGTCCACTCCTTGCTCTTGCCGACCTTCTCGGCCACATCGGACCACCGGATGCCTTTGGTGACCTTGGCCTCGATGATCAGGTCAGTGATATCGCTGCGATTCATTGGATTTGCGCTCCTCTGGATTCTGGATTGGCTTGGGGGCGGATGCCGCGACGGGGCGGCACTAGCGCCGGACGATGTCAGGGAAGCCCATCCAGCCGCGTGCAAGCCGCGGTGCGCGCGTTGTCGTATCGCACCAGCGCGGCAAAGGACGTAGCACCCGGCACGAGGGCCTGCAGCGCCAACACGACAAGAAGGATCGGCATCGCACCTCCGCAGGTTCATGCGCACTAGATGGTGACGCGTCCGGCACGCTTCAGGCATGCATCAGGCAATGTCACCGCGTGCCAGCATGGATCGTTGCGCGCATCGCCAGAATGACCACGCGCGCGCTCCCGTGACAAAGCGCTCCGCGCAAGGTTCATGCCACTGCACGGGACACTTGACGCTTCGCCAGGTGGCGCATGCAAGCGCGGGCGCAACACGCAGGCGCACCAAGGCCGCTGCGGCGCACGCACTGCCGCGGTGAATCACGCCGCGCGTGCGCACCTGGCATTGCACCCTCGCCCCCAAGCGGTGCAGCGCGGCGGGTGGCATCCTGCCGCACGCCGTGCATCGCGTCGCACCGCACGTGGCACAGCCATTGCTTGCATACAAGATCGCATACAAGCAGGGCACAACGGCCGCACAGCGCGCCCCCTGCAGGCCGTGGCCTGAGACCCACGAACTCCCGGAGAAATGCCATGACCCAACTTTGCGACGAGACGCTGGCGCACTACGCCCGCAGCGCGCTCAAGCTGCACGGGCTGGAGCTGCCCAAGGACGCCGAGGCGCGCGTGATCGAACAATTCCTACGCGTGGCCGCGGTCGCGGCACCCATGCTGGCGCACCCGCTGGATGCGCACGACGAGCCGGCTCCGGTGTACCGGCCATGAACGCGCGCGAACCCTTGTTCGACTCCGCGCTGGCGATCCGCAGCGACATCGACACCGGCGCGCGCAGCGCGCTGGATGTGGCCACCGCCACGCTCGCGCGCATCGAGGCCTGCGACCCGCTGCTGCACGCCTTCACCGCCGTGACGCGCGAGCGCGCGCTGGGCGAGGCGCGCCGCGTCGATGCGCTGCGCGCCCAAGGCGCGCGGCTGCCGCCGCTGGCGGGTGTGCCCTACGCCGTGAAAAACCTGTTCGACGTGGCGGACCTCACCACGCTGGCGGGCTCTCGCGTGCTGGCCGGCGCCGCACCGGCCCGGCGCGACGCGGTGCTGGTTTCGCGCATGCGCGAGGCGGGCGCGGTGCTGGTGGGCACGCTCAACATGGACGAGTTCGCCTACGGCTTCACCACCGAGAACGCGCATCGGGGCACCTGCCGCAATCCGCACGACCTGGCCCGCGTGGCGGGCGGCTCCTCCGGCGGCAGCGCGGCGGCGGTGGCCGCGGGCCTGGTGCCGCTGTCGCTAGGCTCGGACACCAATGGCTCGATCCGCGTGCCGGCGGCGCTCACCGGCATCTTCGGGCTCAAGCCCACTTATGGGCGGCTGTCCCGCCGCGGCAGCTATCCGTTCGTGCACAGCCTGGACCACGTCGGCCCCTTCGCACGCTCGGTGGCGGACCTCGCGGCGGCCTACGATATGCTGCAGTTCGCCGACGCCCGGGATCCGGCCTGCGCGCGCCGCCCGCTCGAAGCCGTCAGCGGGCAGGCGCCGATGCGCGTGCGCGCGGCACGCCTGGGCGGCTACTTCGACGACATGGCCGGCCCCGATGCGCGCGCCGCCGCGCAGCGCGTGGCCGATGCGCTCGAAGCCACGGGCGTGATCCATCTGCCGGGCGCGGCGGCCGCGCGCTCGGCCGCCTTCGTCATCACCGGCACCGAGGGCGGGCACCTGCACCGCGAGCATCTGCGGCACCAGTATGCGCAGATGGAGCCGCTCTCGCGCGACCGCCTGGCTGCCGGGCTGGTGCTGCCGGCCGCGTGGTATGTGCGCGCACAGCAGGTGCGCGCGGCCTTTCGCCAGGAACTGCTCGACGCCTTCATGCGCGCCGAGCTGCTGATCGCCCCGGCCACGCCGGTGGCAGCGCCGCTGGCCGGGCAAGAGAGCATCGACATCAACGGCCAGGTACTGCCAGCGCGCGCCAGCCTGGGCCTGCTGACCCAGCCCATCTCGTGCATCGGCCTGCCGGTGCTCACGGTGCCGCTGGCCGGCCCCGACGGCTTGCCGCTAGGCGTGCAACTGATCGCGCCGCCGTGGCGCGAGGACCTGGCCTTTGCAGCCGCCCAGGCGCTGGAGGCCGCAGGTGTGGCCGCATGCCCGCGGCCATCCGCATTGCTCGCGCGGGCCGCGGCATGAGCGGCGCCGAGGTCCGTGTGGTTTCACGCGCCGAAGCGGTCTACGCGCAGCTGCGCGACGACATCTTCGAGTTCCGGATGCTTCCCGGCGACCGCTTCACCGAAGGCGAGATCGCCCAGCGCCTGGGCGTGTCGCGCACGCCGGTGCGCGAGGCGCTGCTGCGGCTGCAATCCGACGCGCTGGTGCAGGTGTATTTCCGCAGCGGCTGGGAGGTGGTGCCGCTGGATTTCACACGCTTCGACGAGCTCTACGAGCTGCGCAAGCTGATCGAGGTCAACGCCGTGCGCATGCTGTGCACGCACGCCACGCCCACGGTGGATCACGGCGCGCTGGCCCAGCTTGCGCAGTTCTGGCAGGTGCCGCGGAACGCGCGCCTGGACGACGGCCGCCTGGTGGCGCAGCACGATGAGGCCTTTCACGCGGCACTGGTAGCAGCGGCGGGCAATCGCGAAATCGCCAGCGTGCACCGGCAGGTGACCGAGCGCATCCGCATCATCCGCCGGCTCGATTTCACCTACGCCGCGCGCGTGACCGCCACCTACGACGAGCACGCCGCCATCCTGCGCGAGATCCAGCGCCAGCGCGCGGAGCAGGCCGTGCTGCTGCTGTCCAGCCATATTGAAGAAAGCCGCGCCGAAGTGCGCAAGATCACGCTGCACCGCTTGCAGACGATACGCACCGACGGCGCGCGCGCGCGCGCCTGACATGCACCGCGATAGCCCCACCTGGGCGCGGCGCTACCGGGCGTCTCCTGATTTTGTCCCTCCACTCCTTTAGCCGCGAGATCACCATGACCGATTCACGCTTCAACCCACGCCGCCGCCTCGCCCTGCGCCAGGGCCTTGCCGCCGGTGCGATGCTGGCCGCGCCTGCCATCGTGCGCGCGCAGACGCCGAAGATCCGCCTGGGCTTCTGGCCGATCGCCGGCGGCATCCCGCTGTATGCGGGCATCGAAACGGGGCTGTTCAAGCGAGCCGGCCTGGAGGTGGAAGCCGTGAAGTTCGCCAGCGCCCAGCAAGTGGTGGAGGCCATGATCGCCGGGCGCATCGAGGGCTCGGCCAACGGCACGGCTTCCGCGGCGCTGGGCCTGGGCGAGATCACTTCGCCCGGCCTGTGCAAGATCTTTGCCGCCAACCCGTCCAACGCCACACTGCTGCTTGATGAAATCCTGGTGGCCAAGGACAGCCCGTTCAAGACCCTGGCCGATCTCAAGGGCAAGCGCATCGGCTGCGGCCCCGGCATCCAGAACGTGACGCTGGCCAGGGTGATCTTCGAGAAGAACGGCTATGCCGACGTCAAACCCGTCGAGTTGCCGGTAGGCCAGCACGTGGCCGCGCTGGCCGCGGGCCAGCTCGACGCGGTCTACACGCTGGAACCCACCGGCACCGTGGGCCGGCTCAACGGCACCTGCCGCGCGCTGGAGTACGGCGTGATCTCGCGCTACGTGCTGGGCAACGCCAGCCTGCCGTGGTTTGGCGGCTCGGCTTCGCTGACCTCGGCCTTCCTCTCGTCCAGCCCCGAGTTGTCGAAACGCTTTATCGCCGCCTACGGCCAGGCCATCGACATGGTACGCAAGGATCCCGTCAAGGTGCGCCCCTTCCTGAAGGGCTACACCAGCATCGACGACCAGCTGGCCAGGGAAGTGCCGCTACCCGGCTTCACGCTCTACAACGAGTTCAAGCCGGCCGATATCGAGGCCTTCCAGAAATTCTTCGACGTCTTCCACGACCGC
This sequence comes from Cupriavidus sp. YAF13, assembly GCF_052113425.1. Taxonomy (NCBI): domain Bacteria; kingdom Pseudomonadati; phylum Pseudomonadota; class Betaproteobacteria; order Burkholderiales; family Burkholderiaceae; genus Cupriavidus; species Cupriavidus sp. YAF13. Next base: position 159,754 of record NZ_JBFRDD010000007.1, on the reverse strand, counting down.
AAGCTGTTTGCCCGGCGGGTGCCGGTGGCGGACATGCTCTACCGGGGCTGACATGCGTGCATCCAACCTGGCGCCGCGGCTGCTGCCGCTGATCGGCCCACTGGCGCTGCTGGCGCTGTGGCAAGCGGCGGTGTCGGCCAAATGGGTCAACCCGGTGCTGCTGCCATCGCCGGCGGCAACGCTCGGGGTGCTGTTCGCAAGCGTTGCCGACGGTTCCTTCAGCGCGGACCTGCTGGCCACCGTCTCGCGCACCTTCTATGCGTTCGCGATCGCCGCGGTGATCGGCGTGCCGCTGGGTGTGGCGCTGGGCAGCTCGGTCCCGGCCTATCGCAGCGTGGAGTTCCTGATCGACTTCTTCCGCTCCACGCCGTCATCCGCGCTGATCCCGCTGTTCATGCTGCTGTTCGGCCTGTCGGATGCGAACAAGATCGCCATTGCCGCCTTCGCGGCGGTGCTGCTGATCCTGTTCAACAGCGCATATGGCGTGATGAACGCCAGGAAGACGCGCGTGCTGGCGGTGCAGGCCATGGGCGTATCGAAATGGCACGTGTTCAAGGATGTGCTGCTGATGGAGAGCCTGCCGCAGACCTTTGTCGGGCTGCGCACCGGCGTGTCGATGTCGCTGGTGATCGTGATCGTGGCGGAGATGTTCATCGGCTCGGACACGGGCCTTGGCCACCGCATCATCGATGCGCAGCAGGTCTTCAATATCCGCAGCATGTACGCCGCCATCCTGGTCACCGGCGCGCTCGGCTACGTGCTCAACCTGGCCTTCTTCATGCTGGAGAAGCGCTTTGTCCACTGGAGCGGCAAATGAGAGTCCTGCAATCGGGCGCCGGCGTGGCCGACGCGCCGCCGCCATCGCCGCTGGTGGCCGCACCGGCCGGGCGCGAGGTCCATGTCACCATCCGCGGCCTGTCCAAGGCCTTCGGCGGCGTGCCGCTGTACCAGCATCTCGACCTGGACCTGCCGCGCGGCAAGATCGTCTCGATCTTCGGGCCCAATGGCTGCGGCAAGTCGACGCTGATCAACATGGTGGCGGGCCTGTTGCCCCTCGACCGGGGCGAGGTGCTGTTCGATGGCAAGACGCTGCGCCAGACCGTGATCGGCTACGTCTTCCAGAACTACCGGGACGCCCTGCTGCCGTGGATCTCCGCGCGCGACAACGTGGCCTACCCGCTGCGCCGCAAAGGCATGCCGGAGGCGCAGGCCAAGGCGCGCACCGAGGAGCTGCTGCGCGCCTTCGACGTGCGCTTCGACGTTAACCGCTTTCCCTATGAGCTCTCGGGCGGGCAGCAGCAGCTGATCTGCATCATGCGCGCGCTGGCGCCGCGGCCCGAGGTGCTGTTCCTCGACGAACCTTTTTCCGCGCTGGATTTCGAGACCACCCTGTTCATTCGCGACAAGCTCCAGGAAGTGCAACTGGCGGAGGGCACCACCATGGTGATCGTCTCGCACGACCTGGAAGACGCGGTCTTCCTGGCCGACCGCATCCTGCTGCTGACGCGCCGGCCCACGCGCGTGGCCGAGGCGATCGACTTCGACATGCCGCGCCCGCGCGATGCGCAGGCGGTGGCCGATCCGCGCTTCATCGCCACCCGCGCGCATGCGCTGACGGTGTTCCAGCGCGAGGTGCGGGCACGCTGAGACGCGCGCAAACGGGCCGCTGCACTGGCAAATCCTTGCGAGAATTATTTCCGATGTAACGCCACATTACGGGACCGGCCACGGTCCCTTTTCTTTTCGAGGCTGCGGCCGGCCCCGCACCACCACCCGTACGCCCAACGCCGGCAAGGCCTGGCGGGTGGCGCGCAAGGCCCCGGAATGCCTCGCCAAAGGTGAAGCCGGGGCCCTTGAAAGTGTGATTGCGCCTTACAAGTGCAAGCACACCGGCGCGGGCCCGATGGCTACAGTGAGGCCATGTTCAACGCGAAGCCAGTCACGGAGTCCCCAACATGAAACGCGCCATCGCCCTGGTTGTCCTGCTCTCCTCCGCAGCGGCCCTGCTGTCCGCCTGCATCGTGGTGCCCCCGCGTGGCGGCCCGCCGCCGTACCGTTACCACGACCGCTATTGAGCAGCCTCAGGTAACACGCACGCGCCGCCCCCGAATCCAATGCATCGCTCGCCCCCCGGAGTTGAACCATGAAACGCCAACTGCTGCTCGCCCTCACTACCCTTGCCGCCGGCGCCGCGCTTGGCCTGATCTCGCCGGCCCAGGCCCAGGCCTATCCCCCGGGCTACCACGGCACCCCGCACATGCGCCCCGCGCCGCCTCCGCCGCGCTATGAGCCGCGCCCGCAGGGCCGCCCCGGCCAGGCATGGGTGCCGGGGCATTGGAACGCCCACGGCGGCAGCTATGCCTGGCGCGGCGGCTACTGGCAACGCGAACGCCCCGGTCACCGCTATGTGCCCGAGCGCTGGGTGCAAAGCCCGCACGGCGGCTGGGTGATGCGGCCCGGCTACTGGACCCGCTAAGCCGGCTAAGCCGATTTACCCCGGCAAGGTAGCCACATACGCCGTCCCCGCCTTGCGCGCAGACGGCGTCTTTTTTTGTGCTCGCATAGCGCACCCGGCACGCCGCGCCAGTGCGCCATCGAGTGTGTGCTAGCCAACAGTCCCCCCCGCGGCCCGGCAGTACAGTCACCTCACTACCCGTCACCCGGCTCCCCACGAACGCGAGCCAGGCTTCGTGCTGCGTGAAGGAGACATGCCATGGCAGACGACAAGCAGATCGTACCGGTCATCCTGTGTGGCGGCGCGGGCTCGCGGCTGTGGCCATTGTCGCGCGACGGCTATCCCAAGCAGTTCCTGCGCCTGCTCGGACAGGACTCGCTGCTGCAGGACACCCTGTTGCGGGTGCGGGAGATTCCCGGTGCGCAAGCCCCGATCCTGGTCAGCAACGAAGCGCACCGTTTTGTGGTGGCCGAGCAAGCGCGGGAGGCAGGCTGTGCGCTGTCCGCCATCGTGCTCGAGCCGCATCCGCGCAATACCGCGCCCGCCGCGGCGGTGGCCGCGCTGCAAGCGCGCGGCGGCGGCGCGGACCCGGTGCTGCTGGTGCTGCCGTCCGATCACCTGATCCGCGACCGCGCCGCCTTCACGCAGACCGTGTGCCAGGCCAGCGCCGTGGCCGCAACGGGCGTGGTGGTGACGCTGGGCGTGGTGCCCACGTTTGCCGCCACCGGCTACGGCTATATCAAGGCGGTGCCCAGCAATACGGCCGACTTGCTGCCGGTCGCGCGCTTCGTCGAAAAGCCCTCGCTGGAAATGGCCACCGGCTACCTGCAGGAAGGCAACTGCTTCTGGAACAGCGGCATCTTCCTGTTCCGCGCCTCCGTCTATCTCGCCGCGCTGGAGCGGTTCGCCCCCGACATCCTGCTGGCCGCGCAAGAGGCGATGGTGCGCGGCCACCGCGACCTGGATTTCTTCCGGCTCGACACAGACGCTTTCGCCGCCTGCCGCTCCGACTCGATCGACTACGCCGTGATGGAGCACCTGCGTGACGCGCAAATGGCCCCGCTGTCCGCCGACTGGAGCGACGTGGGCTCCTGGGATGCGGTCTGGAAGGCCGCCGAGAAGACCGCCGATGGCAACGTGGCCATCGGCGACGTGGTCACGCACCACGCGCAGGGCTGCCTCGTCCACGCCTCGCACCGGATGGTGGCGGTCGCCGGCCTGGACGACGTGATGGTGGTGGAAACGCCGGACGTGGTGCTGGTGGTCCACAAGGATCACTGCCAGGACGTGAAGCAACTTGTGGAAACGGTGCGCGCCCAGGGCCGCCCCGAGGCCACCCAGCATCGCAAGGTATACCGGCCCTGGGGCGCCTACGACGCGGTGGACCACGGTACGCGCTACCAGGTCAAGCGCATCACGGTCAAACCCGGCGCCAAGCTCTCGCTGCAACTGCATCACCACCGTGCCGAGCACTGGGTGGTGGTTTCCGGCACGGCGCGCGTGCGCCGCGGAGACGTCGAGTACCTGCTGACCGAAGACCAATCCACCTATATCCCGATCGGCGAGGCGCACAGCCTTGAAAACCCCGGCCGGATCCCGCTCGAACTGATCGAGATCCAGTCCGGCTCCTACCTTGGCGAAGACGACATCATCCGGATGGCAGATATCTATGGGCGCACATGAGCTCGAACCCATCGGCCGGCTCGCGACCGCCGAGCTGCAGCCCGAGGCCAGCGGCAACACCGGCAGCGCAGGGGTGCAACGCCCGCGCCGCGCGCTGATCACCGGCATCACCGGCCAGGACGGCGCCTACCTGTGTGAGCTGCTGATTGCCAAAGGCTACGAGGTGCACGGCATCAAGCGCCGCAGTTCGCTGTTCAACACCGAGCGCATCGACCACCTGTACCAGGATCCGCAAGCGCCCAGGCGCAGCCTGATCCTGCATCACGGCGACATGACCGACGCCGCCAGCCTGGTGCGGGTGGTGCAGCAATCGCAACCTGATGAAATCTACAACCTGGCGGCGCAAAGCCACGTGCAGGTGTCGTTCGAGGAGCCGGAATACACCGCCAACACGGACGCGCTGGGCACGCTGCGCCTGCTCGAAGCCGTGCGCATCCTTGGCCTGGAGAAGCAAGCGCGCTTCTACCAGGCGTCCACATCCGAGCTGTACGGCCTGGTGCAGGCAACACCACAGATTGAGACCACGCCGTTCTACCCGCGCAGCCCCTATGCAGCCGCCAAGTTGTACGCCTACTGGATCACGGTGAACTATCGCGAGGCCTACGGCATGTATGCCTGCAACGGCATCCTGTTCAACCATGAGAGCCCGGTGCGCGGCGAGACCTTTGTCACGCGCAAGATCACGCGGGCAATGGCGCGCATCGTGCTGGGGCTGCAGGACACGCTCTATCTCGGCAACCTGTCGGCCCTGCGCGACTGGGGCCACGCGCGCGACTACGTGGAAATGCAGTGGCTGATGCTGCAGCAGGACAAACCCGAGGACTACGTGATCGCCAGCGGCGAGCAGCACAGCGTGCGCGAGTTCGTGCAGCTGGCCGCCCTGGAGCTCGGCATCGCGGTGCGCTTCGAGGGCGAGGGCGCCAGCGAGGTGGGCGTGGTGGCCCGCGTCGATGTCGCCACCTGCCCGGTGGCAGCGCGCTGCAAGCCGGGCGACATCATTGTGCGGGTGGATCCGCGCTACTTCCGCCCGACCGAAGTCGAGACGTTGCTGGGCGACGCCAGCAAGGCGCGCGAACAGCTGGGCTGGTCGCCGCGCACGAGCTTCGGGGCCCTGGTGCGGGAAATGATGCAAGCGGACTTTGCCGCTGCGCGGCGCGATGCGTTCGTCAAGCTGGCTGGCTTCCGGGCCTACGACCATCATGAGTGAAGCCAGCACCGCAGTGTCAAGCGACCCCGCGCCGTCATCCGCGTCCCAGCCAGCGCGGCAAGCGCGGGTGTTCGTGGCGGGCCACCGCGGCATGGTCGGCTCAGCCATCGTGCGTGCGCTGGACGCGCGCGGCCAGGCCGACATCGTCACGCGCGGCCACGCCGAGCTCGACCTAACCGACCAGCAGCAGGTGCGCGCGTTCTTTGCCACCCAGGGCATCGACACGGTCTACCTGGCAGCCGCGCGCGTAGGCGGCATCCACGCCAACCACACCTTTCCCGCCGAGTTCATCCAGCAGAACCTGATGATCGCGGCCATCGTCATCCACGAAGCCTGGCGCGCGGGCGTGAAGCGCCTGCTATTCCTCGGCTCGAGCTGCATCTACCCGAAGTTCGCACCCCAGCCCATCAGCGAAGCCGCGCTGCTTTCCGGGCCGCTGGAACCCACCAACGCCCCCTACGCCCTGGCCAAGATCGCCGGCATTGCGCTGTGCGAGAGCTACAACCGCCAGTACGGCACCGACTACCGCAGCGTGATGCCGACCAATCTCTACGGCCCGGGCGACAACTATCACCCCGACAACAGCCACGTGATACCGGGCCTGCTGCGGCGCTTCCACGAAGCCGGCATGGCGCACGCCCAGCACGTGCTGGTGTGGGGCAGCGGCACGCCGCTGCGCGAGTTCCTCTACGCGGACGACCTGGCCGCGGCATGCCTGCATGTGATGGCGCTGACCGAGGACGTGTACCGCCAGACCGCGCCGGCCGGATTCCTGAACGTGGGCAGCAGCGAGGAAGTCAGCGTGCGCGAGCTGGCGAGGCTGGTGGCGCAGACCGTGGGGTTTCGCGGCGACATCGTCTTCGACAGCGGCAAGCCCGACGGCACACCGCGCAAGCGGCTCGACTGCACGGCCCTTGCCGCCACGGGCTGGCAACCGGCCGTGGCGCTGCGCGACGGCCTGCGGCTGGCCTACCTGGATGCGCTGCAGAGCGGAAGGCTGGCGCATGGCACAGCACCGGCACAACACGTGGAGGCCTGACATGAAACCCCTGCTCCGCCATCCCGGCAAGCGCGCGCGGCCTCAGGCCACTGCGTCCGCAGCGTCCGCAACGTCGGCTACCTCGGCTACCTCGGCCGCCAACGGCGCGGCAGCGTGTCCCGGCACGCTCTGGCCCGGGCAGGTCATCTTTCCCACGGGCAGCGCGGATGCGGGCCTGTGGAGGCGCTGCCTGCAGCAGATGCGCGCCATCTCGCTCAGCCCCGGCGCGCTGGTGGTGCTGGCGGGCCAGAGCCGGCTCGAGAACTGGGCCATGCTGCTGGCCAGCATGGCGCTTGGGCGGCGGCGCGCGGCCTTCTTCCACGGGGCCGCCTTTGCCAGCGTGCCTGGGCGCTTTGGCGCACTGGCAGACGCGGTATTGCTGCGCCATTGCCAGGGCGTCTTCGTGGGCAGCGAGCGCGGCTGCGCGCGCGCCATTGCCGCCGACGTTCCCCCGTGCAAGATCTTTGCTTGCCGCCCGCCGGCCGTGCTGCCGGACGGATTCGATGCCGCCGCCGAACGGCGCGAGCGGGTCGAGCGCGCTGCGCCGCCGCATGCGCCGCATTTCCTGCATGTTGGCGCGCTCACGCACGATCCGGCCCTGGTGCTGCTGCTCTATGCCTTTGCCGGCGCGCGGCAGGCGTGGCCGGCGGCGACGTTATCGCTGGTGGGCACCGGCCGCGCCTATGGCCGGCTGCGCACCATGGCCGACGCGCTCGGGCTGGGGCCGTCGGTACGCTTCCTGGGCGCGATGGCGCCGGCCGACTGCGCCGTGGAGTACCGCAAGGCGAGCTGCCTGGTGCTGCCCGACGCCGCGCAGCGCTGGCACCCGCTGGTGCGCGAGGCACTGAGCTATGGCTGCCCGGTGGTGGTGAGCGTAAACAACGACGACGCCGGCGAACTGATACGCGACGGCGTCACCGGCCTGTATTTCAAGGCGGGCGACGCCGGTGCGCTGGCCAGGTGCCTGGTGCAGGTGCCCACGCGTTTTGCGGATGCCGCCGCCACCGCCGAGCGCTGCCAGGCCGCCGCGCTGGAGGACTCTCCTGCCTCCGCGGGCAGGGCCATGGCGGCTGGCTGCGTGCGGATCATGGCCGCGGACTAGGCGCACGCCGGCATATGCCGGCACGCACCCTGCGCACCGCAGCGGGCGTGACGGCTGCGTACCCATACAGAGCATCGATGCCACTGACGCTACCGTTGCCATGAAGATACTCATGTACTGCCTGAACTATGCGCCCGAGCTGACCGGCATCGGCAAGTACACCTGCGAGCAGGCCGAGTGGCTGGCCGCGCGCGGCCATGAGGTGCGGGTGGTCACCGCGCCGCCGTACTATCCGGCGTGGCGCGTGGGCGAGGGCTATCGCGCATGGCAATACAGCCGCGAGCGGCGGCACTGGGTGGAGGTGTATCGCGCGCCGCTGTGGGTACCGCGCAAGCCAGGCGGCATCGCGCGGCTGCTGCACCTGGCAAGCTTTGCCGTAGCCAGCCTGCCCAGCCTGATGGCCCAGTTGCGCTGGCGCCCGGATGTGCTGTTCGTGGTGGAGCCCCCGCTGATGTGCGCGCCGGCCGCTTTGCTGTTCGCGCGCTGGAGCGGCTGCAAGACCTGGCTGCATGTGCAGGACTACGAGGTCGACGCGGCGTTTGCGCTGGGGCTGCTCCGCCGGCCCTGGCTGCGCCGCGTGGCGCACCGCGTGGAGCATCAGTTGATGATGCGCTTTGACCGGGTCTCGTCGATCTCGCAGGCCATGGTCTCGCTGGCGCGCGGCAAGGGCACGGAGCCCGAGCGCGCGGCCTTGCTGCCCAACTGGGTCAACCTGAGGGAAATCGGCGCCGGCAGCGCCACGCTGGCGCGCCGCGCGCTGGGCATCCCGGCTGATGCCGTGGTGGCGCTGTACTCGGGCAATATGGGCGCCAAGCAGGGGCTGGATGTCATGGCTGATGCCGCCCGCCTGCTCGATGGCCATGAACGCCTGCACTTCATCTTCTGCGGCGACGGCGCCGGGCGCCCCGCGCTGGAGGCCGCCTGCGCGGGGCTGCCACAGGTGCGCTTCCTGCCCTTGCAGCCCGCCGGCATGTTTGCCTCGTTGCTGGCCGCCGCCGACGTTCACCTGCTGCCACAACGCGCCGGCGCCGCCGACCTGGTCATGCCCTCGAAGCTGACCGGCATGCTGGCCAGCGCTCGCCCGGTGGTCGCCACCGCGCAGCCGGACACGGAACTTGGCCGCGTGGTTGCGCAATGCGGCGTGGTGGTGCCGCCGGGCGACGCGGCCGCGCTGGCCGCCGCCATCGACACGCTGGCGGCGCAGCCCGCGCTGCGCGCGCACCTGGGCAACGCGGGCCGGCGCTGGGCCGAGCAGCACCTGGACCGCGACATGGTGCTGGGCGAACTGGAGAAGGCGCTGTTCGCGCTGATCAGGCACCAGCCCGCCGGCGCGCCCAGCACCGCCGGGCTCGGCAGCGAATAGCACACGCCACCGTTCAGGTGTTCAGGTGTTCAGGTGTTCAGGTGTTCAGGTGTTCAGGCGTCCACCGACACGCGATCTTCCACCGAAGCCGCTGCCAGCACCGTGAGATAGATGCTCTCGTACTGGTCCATGGCCTTCTCGGCGGAGAAGTTCCCGGCCCACGCGATCGAGCGCGCGGCCACCTTGGCGCGCCGCGCTTGCGGCCATGCGAGCATCGCGGCCAGCATGTCCGCACCGCGTTGCGCCCAACCTTCCATGTCACCGCTGGCCATCGGTTCAAGCAGCTGCACCTGGTCGCCACCGATCTCGGTCATCGGCGCGCGGTTGGTGGTCAGCACCGGCGCGCCGCATGCCATGGCTTCGATGATGGGCCAGCCAAAGCCTTCTTCCAGGCTCGGAAACAGCATCACGGCGGCCAGTGAGTAGGCTGCCTGCACCGCCTCGGTGGGCAGCCCCGTCAGGAAGCGCACGCTGCCGCCAAAGGCGATTGCCCGCTGGCCCTGCTCGCGCATTTCCGCGGTGGGATCGCCACCGATCATCCACAGCGCCCGCGGCTCGCCGCACTGCCGGCAATAGGCGAGGTAGAGCGCCAGCACGCCTTCGCGGTTCTTGTACCACTGGTTGCCGCCGACATGCACCAGCATGCCTTGCGGATCGGCCGGCACGCCAGCGCGCTGCAGGCAGGCCAGCGCTTCGGTGGTGCCCATCCTGTGGAACGGAAAGTTCATCCCGTTGTAGACCACCCACGCGGCCTCGGGCGCGCACGGATGCAGGCGCCGCAGGTCGCGCATGGTCTTGTTGGAGACGGCGATAAACGCCCTTCCCTGCAACAGGCCCCAACGGATCAGCGACTGGTAGGTGTGCCCGCTGGCCGAAAGCCCGTGCTCGGGGAACTCGCCAGCGAGCGTGCGCAAGGCAATGAAATCATGGCAATGCACCACGTGCGGACGATGGCGCAGCAGCGGCATCCAGATGCCCAGCGCATGATCGGCCAGCACCAGCAAGGTGTCCTTGTCGACCTTGCGCAGACGCCAGAGCGCAAGCATCGGGAACAGGATGTACTGGTCGATGTAGCCCAGCCATTTTCGCAGCCCACCGCGCGCCGGCAGGCGGCACATCACGGCGGCGGGGGTCCATAGTTCAGCCTGGTGGCCGCGCGCGCGCATGCCGTCGATGATCATCGCGGCAAAGCGGTCCATGCTGTGGCTGCCAAAGAAGGCGGGGTGACCCAACAAGATGATTTTCATGGCGATTGAAAAGTGTGCGGATAGCTGGTCGTTGCCGTGTCGTTTTTTTCTGTCCTGATTTCGTCATGCCGATCCGGGACAGGGCTTAGCCGGGGTGATACAAGCGTTGGCTCGCTTGCCGCGTGGCCGCCAGCGTAATGCCGGCAAACACGAAGCCAAGCGCGTTGGCCGTGAGTTGCCCGACTATCGGCCAGGAGGTCAGCCCGAAGATGGCAACGGTCCACATCAGGATGAGAAAAGCGCTGCCGGTGCGCCTGGCCACGCGCAATGCGCGCCACATGCCGTTGATGAAGATCAGCGCCTTGAGCAAGATGCTCAGATAGCCGACCAGGCCCATCTCGCCGATGACGCGGCCGGTCTCGGTTTCGCTGATCACGAACAGCAGGCCGGTCTGCAGGAAGTAGTTGGCCAGGTTGCTGCCAAGCCCGAGCCCGCTCCCAAGCAGGCTCTGCTCGGCCGAAATATCGTTAACACCGAAGAACATCGACTCCACCCGGTCGCCGAAGCTCTCCATCTGCGCCGCGGAACTGAAGCGCTCCAAGGTCGCGTCCACCGCCGAGCTGACGAACAGCACGATGACCACGCTCATGAGGATGGAAACAATGCCCCACGACACCGCCGCCCTGCGCCGTTTTCCCTTGCCGTAGCGCAAGCTTGCCAGCAGCGCGATGCCAAACACGATCGGCAACAGCAGGATGGCCGAACGCGACCCGCTGACCAGCGAGGCGATGAACAGACTGCCGATGACCGCAAGCGAATGCAGCTTGCCCCAGAGCCCCGGCTTCTGCTCGCCCAGTACGGCCTCCAGCGCGAAGGGGCTGACGATCGCCAGGAACAAGGTGTAGCCCAGCGTGAACGAGAAGGTGCCCGTGGTGCGCACCACGTCGGCCGTCACGCGGAAAACCGTATCCGGATCGCCCTCGATCTGACGATTGAGGAAACTCTCCGGCGGTTGAAAATGCTGCATCAGTGCCAGCGGAGCCATGATCAGCAGCATGGCAAGCGCGGCCTTGGAGATGGCTTGCAGGTCCTGCTCCTCGAGCAGCTCGGCCGCGGCGTAGGCAAACCACAGGTACAGCAGCCAGAAGCGCACGCCGATCAGGAAAATGGGCAGCGAGTTGATGCCCGCAGCAAGCTGCAGCAAGCCCCAGAAGCAAACAATGGCCGACCACCACAGCAGCATGCGCACGGTGCGCCGCGCCGGGGTAAAGCCTGAATAGCGCGCCGCGTGGTACAGCGCATACACCACCATCAGGTCGCGCAGCAGGATCAGCGGCATGGTGAGCGAATCCGAGACCCACTTGCGCGCGGCGCCCTCGAACACGGCAATCACGAAGACGGTGATGAAGATCCGCCCGAACACGGTGACGCGCGCCCGGCGGGCTGGCACGGCGGGTTTCGCGTAGGGAAGGGAATGGCTCAGCATAGCGCGCCTACCGTTTCGGCTGCACTCAGGCGGTACCTCGCCCAGGTGTACTTCTGCCCGGCGCTACGGGCATGGGCGCGCGCCCGCTCCAGCTGCGCGCGATCTATCGCCAGGGCCAGCATGCGTTGGTACAGCGCGTCCGCGCAAAGCGGCACCACCCACCCGGCCTGCGGGAATTCATCGATGATTTCTTTCGCACCGACCCGATCCGAGAGCAGCACCGGCGTGCCGCATGCCAGGGCCTCGGCTACCACCATGCCAAAGGAATCGAAGCGCGACGGCAGCACGAAGCAGTCGGCATCGGCAAATACCTGGAACAGCGCCGGCTGCGGCAACGCGCCAAGCTGAAGCACGCCCGGCGTGGCAGCGATGCGCCCGCCCAGCTCCGGCTCCACTAGCGCACCGGCAAGCACCAGCTCCGCCTCCGGCACCCGCTCCCGCACCCGCGCGAATGCGTCAAGCAGCAGGTCGATGCCTTTGCCCACGCGCACCGCCCCGGCGAACACAAAGCGCGGGCCGCCGGCGAGCCGCTGGCGGCGGACGCCGTCCGGCAGCGTTGCGCCAAGCAGGATCGGCTTGAGCTTGGCCGGGGGCACGCCGGCGTCGATGTAGGTACGCGCGGCAAACGCCGAGCAGGTGATGATGATGTCCGCCAGCGCGATCTCCGCATCTTTTTGCGCGTTGATCTGTGCAAGGTAGGTGCGGTCCTCGACCGGCACCATGGCTTCGGCCGCGCGATGATGCACGGAGGGTGCCTCCAGCACGCAGCGCGCGCCGATGCGCCGCGCCGCCTGGAAGGTCCGTAGCGCAGAGTTCTCGTAGGCGACCACCACATCCGGGCGCACCGCCTCCACCCGGGCGGCCACCCATTGGTCGAACAGATGGAAGATCCGGTGCGCGTAGGCCGACCCGGAGCGGCCGACATAGCGATTGAGTCCAAGCTTGAGCACACCGGGAAAAAACACCGGGTGCCGCCGCAGGGCCTTGGGGATGGCGACCTCGCGCACCTTGGCGCGATATCCGGCCGGCAGCCACCAGGGCGGCGCTTCGCCCGGGGCGCGCACCGGCACACCGGACCAGTATTGCTTGAGCATGTCGTGCTCATAAAGCGCCTGTGCCATCTGGTGCGAATGCTGCAGGCCGGGATGCGTGACGAGGGCTTTCATGCTTCGCTCCCCTGTGGGGGGCCATCGAGCCTCGCCCCCGCGGGCACGGCTTGCGCGGGCGGCCCGGCGCAGCGCGTGGGCCGGCCGGGCGGCTGCATGCGCAGCGTGCCCGCCAGGCGCACGCCCTGCACGAAACCACCCCAGCCACCCAGCAATTGCCCGGGCAGGCTGCGTGGACGCTTGAGCAGGCTGTGCGCCAGGAAGTAAGCGCCGGGGCAACTGCGCGACCCCACCAGCAGCTGGAACAGCACCAGCCGCAGGCGCATCGCCGGCGGTGCGTATGCCATCGAGATCGCCGTCATGTTGCAGGTCTCTTCGAAACAGCGCCTGCGCCCATAGCTCTGGCGCTCGTAGTTGTAGCGCGCGGCCGGATAGTGATCGACGATGGCGCCGGGATCGAGCACCAGGCGCCATCCTGCGTGGCGAAGCATCTGGCACATCCACGTCTCGTTGCCGGGCTGCGCGCCCTGCCCCTGCAGCCGCTCGTCAAAGCGCGCGGTGCCAAGCGCCGCCCGGCGCAGGATCCAGTTGCAGCCCTTGAGCGTTTCCACCGCGCGCGGCGCGCCGCACACCCGATGGGTCTCGCCGATGATCCTGCCCCAGCCGTCGCGATAGCCGGCCAGCGGCACATCCGGCACGGCCAGTGGCGCGCCATCGGCGCTGCGCACGACATCACGGCCGCCAGCGCCGCCCACCGCGGCATCGGCAAAGTGGGGCAGCAAGCGGGCCAGCCAGTCCGCGCGCGGCAGCGCGTCGTCGTCCAGGATCGCGAGCAGCTCGCCGGTTGCGTGCGGCAGGCCGGCATTCATGGCAGCCACCACGCCGGGCTCGGTCACCTTGACTACCCGCAACGCCGGATAGCGAGCCTGCGCCGTATTTGCCAGCCACGCCGCCGTGTCGGGATCGTCCGCGCCGCGGCAGACCACGATCAGTTGATCCGGCGCCGGCACGAGCGCGGTAGCGGCCCGCAGGCAGCGCTGGAGCATGTCCGGGCGCCGGTAGGTCGGGACCATCAGCGTAACGCTGGGCGCATCGCTCATTGCGTGCTTCCTCCATGGGGGGCAAGGCGCTCGTCGCTCGGCAGCAGGCGTCCGGCACGCACGGCCGCGGCGAGTTCGCAGACAATGGCCGCGGCCAGCCCCGACGACAGCCCGAGCTGGAACCACAGCACGCCATCGAGCGTGGTGAGATCGAGAAAGCGCGGCGCAGCCGCGCACCAGGCCAGCACCACCGGCACCTGCACGAAGGCAAAATGATTCAGGCCGCGGTTGGCCAGCAACTGCCAGGCGATGCCGACCACGCTGGCAACGCCCGCGCCAAGGCAGGCGATCATCAGTTCGGCGCCCAGCGAGGCGTAGTTCGGCCCCACCAGCCACAGCAGCAACCCCGGCCATGTCGCGGCAAGAAGCACCAGCGCGGCGGCAGGCAGGCAAGCCAGCGCCACCCAGCCGGCAAAGCGCCGCAGCACGCCGTCGCGCGCTTGCGCGAAGCGCGGAATCACATACGCGGCGACCACGGCGCCCACCGGCATCAGCAATTGCCCGATGCGCGACAGCGCGCCCAGCGAGGCCGTTTGCCCGACCGCGCCGTGATAGGCGACGATGGCAAACACCAGTTGCCCCTGGACGCAGTAGAACGCCTCCAGCGGCAATTGCCGCCGCATGATGCGGCCGATGTATTGGCTGTCTTCCGCCTTGCCCGCGCTGCCGGCGTGCGCCGCCAGTGGTATCTCACGCGCGATCCAGCGCCGCACAAACGGCACGCGCAGTCCCGCGAACAGCACGTTGACGAGGGTCGCGCCCAGCACGCCGAGCAGGCCCAGCGCGTAGAGCGCGGACGACAGCACCAGGCGGCCCACGGACAAGCCGGTATCCAGCGCCTGCAGCGCGGGCGCGCGGTTGGCAAACAGCAGCACCTGGTCCACGACGCGCGATTGCATGTCGAAGTACCAGGTCGTCAGCAACAGCGCCAGCAGCAACACGATCAGGAGCACGCCAGCATGGTTGCGATACAGCAGCCACGCGGCGATCGCCAGCACCACCGGCAATAGCCAGGCGGAGAGCTTCCAGCGCTGGCCCATGGCCGCGCAGGCCAGTTCCGCGGCACGCTCCCGGTCCGGCCAGGTCTTGCCCAGCAGCGCGTTCAGGCCAAGCTGGATGCCACCCTTGGTGACGATGGCGATGGCGCCCATGATGAGGCCGACCACGGTGTAGATGGCGTAGTCGCCCACCTCAAGCCAACGGGCCAGCAGCAGGCCGGTGACCGCGCCGATCCCCTGCGAAAGCACCGCATAGACGAGGAATCCGAGCAGCTTCATGGCGGTCCCGCTCCCCGCTCAATGACGCTGTGGCATGACGGCGCGAGCATGGCCTTGCCTCCTCTATCCCGCCGCCGCGTGGTGGACAGGCTGCGCAGCCTCGGTCGCGCCATGGAGGATGTCCAGCAGCCGCTGTGCGGCCTGTCCGGCATGAAAGCGCCGGGCAAAGGACTGCCGCGCGGCAATACGCATGCGCGCTTGCGCGGCGGGCTCGGCCTGCAGCCACTGCCGCAGGCAGGCGGCGGCGCCCTGCGCCGTGTCCGGGCCCACCAGCCCGGCGCCGTCGGCGACGATCTCGCGCCAGATGTTGACCTTGTCGGAGATCAGCACCGGCACGCCGCAGCCGAGCGCCTCGGCCACCGCCACGCCGAAATTCTCCTGGTGCGAAGGCAGGCAGAACACCTCGGCCGCATGAAACGCGCCCCACTTGAGCTCGCCCTTGAGCATGCCGGTCCAGCTCACGCGCGCGGACAGCCCATGCGCGGCAATGCGTTGCTCCAGCATCGCGCGCAACGCGGCGTCGTGCGGTCCGGCCAGCACCAGATGCAGCGCGGGATGCGCTGCGGCCACGCCTGCGAAGGCGTCGACCAGCAGGTCGCAACCCTTCTTCTCGTGGATCCGGCCAAGGAACAGCGCGATGCGCTTGCCGCGCACCTCCGGGAAGGCGCTAAGGAAGGCCTCACGCAACGGCGCGCTGTCCTGCGGTGGCTGCGCCGTGCCGTAGCTTGCCACCACCTCCCGGCACCGATATGGCCAGAACGCGCCGCTGGAGCGCTGCTTCTCTTCGCTGCACGTGAACAGCACGCCGCGCGCGTGGCGCAGGACCCAGTAGTCGCCGACCAGCCAGTAGAGACTCTTCTTCAGATGCTTGAGCGGATAGTGGTCGCGAAACCAGGGGTCCAGCATGCCGTGCGTAAACACAAAATACGGTACCCGCTTGCCACGCAGCGCCAGCCACACGGCCAGCGCGTGGAACTGCCACAGGCCTTCGACAATGACCGCATCGTACTCATCGCAATGCGCGCGCAACCAGGCCACCATGCGCCGGTTGAAGCCGTACTTGAGCGATGACGGCCCCAGCGCGATGACGTCGAGCTCGCTATCGCGCACGCAGGGCGCGTCGGGCGCGTCGCCGCAGCACACCTGCACCTGCACGCCACGCTCGCGTAGCGGCGCGCGCAGCTGGCGCACGCCCTCTATGGGGCCACCACCACCCGGATCGATCGACGAGATCACGTGCAAGATCTTCATTGCCGGGTTCCGGGGGCCGCCGGTGACGAGTCGCCGGACGCGGGCTTGCGCGCGATGAAATGAAACCAGTGCACGTCGCGCAGGTCCTGGCCTTCGCGCACCGGCTCGCCGTTCAGGTTGCCGAACACCACATCGGTGTGCAGCCCTAGCTCCGCGAGCGCGCGCTTTTGCGCGGCGAACTCGGTGTAGACGATCACGATGCCGAACTTGTGGGCGGCGCAAACCCGGATGGCATAGCCATCGAACTCGCGGTTCAGCCGCGAGTGCCGTAGATAGTTGAAGGTGGCAATCGGCAGGTTGCAGATCACCCGCGCGGTATCGATGCCAACCGCGATAGGGTTGGCCGACAGATGCGGAAGCCGCACGAAGCGCGAGAGATTCTCGCGATAGCTGGGCCCACGCATGTTGTGCGTGGAAAACAGCATCAGGCCGCCGGGCCGCAGCACACGCGCGAACTCGCGCAGGATGGCGACGCGCCCCGCGTAGTCGACCGCATCGATGCCGTTGAAGCTGAACATCACCAGCGCGAAGCTGCTGTCCGCAAAGCGCGACATGTTGCGCGCATCCATCTGCATCACCCGCACGCCGGGATGATTGCGCTGGCAGATCTCGACCATCTCGGGCATGTAGTCGACCGCCGTATAGTCGTCGCTCAGCGCGCGCAGCAGCGCCACGGTGCGCCCACCGCCCACGCCAACGTCGAGGATGGGCTGGCCCCGCACTTCGTCCGCCACCCGGGCGATCGCCGCGGCCTCGCCAGGGTCGGTCCAATCGCTGGCGGTGCCGAACCACCGGCGCGCGCCCCAGCTACGCCATGCGTGTTGATTGATGCGATCCTGCGCCGTGCCTGAAGCCATGACATCCTCGTGAAGATGAGCAACGTTGGACCAAAGCGCAGCCGTGCCGCTGGCATGCAATGCCGGGCGGATGACCGTTCTGCCTGCAGTGAGGATGCCGGGGCGGAATTCGGGTTTCTGTACGTTGCCACACACGGGTCGGCACGCCGGGAACAGGCAAGACCGGCGTGCGCCGCGAGGTATGCGGGGCCTTGCTCAGGCGCGGCGGCGGGGTACCGCCAGCATCGCTTTCCTGCAGCGCAAGGGGGGCATCCGGCACCGCGGGCATGCTCGCGTGCCGGCTGGCGCTCTCCCCTCATCCTGATGGCTGAGATGGCTCTCATCCGTTTGTCGCGCGGCGCTCGCCCAAGGCTCATGCCGGAGGCGCAAGAGGGTCGCGGACTCCACCTCGGCGCGCGTTTCAAGATTGATTCGCCACGCGGGCGCGCCACCCGGAAAAGCCGTAAATGCGCTAGCAACACCCCTTTCTGTTGCAGCTGTGAAACTATATTGGCCAATAACTGTTTCAGTCCTGAAACATAATCCCGGCAATTATCCATCACCCATTCGGGTAACCCGCCATGCGGCCACTACCAAGGCTTTCCGGATGATGAGAACAAACCTCTCCAACCCAATTAGAGCGCCGCCAAAGCAACTTGATTTCGTGCAGATCAGACCATAATATGACCTTAATTCGTTTTAAGACGAATGGCATTTTGGGGTGGGTTCAGGGGGTCAGCCTTCCGGCTCGCGGTCAGTTCCCGGCAATAAGAACGGGCGCTCCGGCTTGGCGGTGGTACGGGGATAAATTGGGGCGGCGCGCGTGGAGCACCACGAGGGTCGCGCAGGTCATTATTCCGCTGCGTTCAACCTGTTTCCTACCGCAATCATACGGGGGGAATAACAACATGAACGCACTGCTCATCGAGGGTCACCCATTGCTGCGTCTCGGGTTGCTGCAAATGCTCGAGCGCATCCATGGCGTCGACCACGTCATCACCGTCGACCCGGCCGACGTCGCCCTGCTGGAAGGCAATCATTGCGACCTGCTCGTGTTCGGCATGCCGGCCGACACCGACGCCGGATGGCAACTGCTCAACAAGGTGCGCTCCGTGCTCTCGGCCGATCGCTTGCTGCTGCTCGCCGAGATGATCCCGCTGCAGATTCCCGCGCTCGCCATGGCGCAAGGGATCTGCGGCTGCCTGCCGAAATCCGCTTCGCTGGCGGTGCTGGAAGCCGGCATCCGCCTGGCCATGGTCGGCGGGCAATACGTGCGCGGCCAGAACAACCGCCAGGCCGGCGCGTCAAGCAGCGGATCGCCGGGCCTCTCGGCCGGCAACTATCCTGTAGGTGGACGCATTCCCGTGCTGGCGCCGCTGGCTGACAGCGCGCAATGCAACTCCGCCGGCATGCGCATCCAGGCCGCGCCATCCTCGCGCGAGTCCCTGGCTGCTATGTCTCGCCAGAGCGCTGTCCCGGCCGACGCCGGTAGCACCGCCGGGCACAGCGAGACCGCGTACGACGAAGCCGAGATGCTGCAGATCACCCCGAGGCAATATGAGGTCCTGGTGCTGCTGGCGCGCGGACATCCCATCAAGACTGTGAGCCGCATGCTCAATATCTCGGTGGCGACCGTCAAGAGCCATGCCTGCACCCTGTACCAGCGGCTCAAGGTGCGCAACAAGGGCGAGGCGGTCTACGCGGCGCTCCAACGCGGCGCGTCGCTGGAATGGGTCAGCGGCGACGAGGCCGCGCCGCGCACGGCGGCGCGCACCGCGCCGTCTGCCGGCACCAGGCCGGTACGCACGGTTGCGGAGTACGGCACGGGCGTTTCCGCCGCGATGCGCTGAGGCGCGCTTGCGACGCAACCAACCGGCGGCGGCAGGCGCAAGCCTGCCGCCGTTGTCTTTTCTCCGGGCCGCAGGGCACGCTCTCCAGCATCCGTCGTGTGTCTTCGCCCCGCCCAAGGGCAGGCCCGGTTCGTTCGCCCTGGCGCCTCGCGCACGCTGGTTCCGGCATCGCAGTGCAATGTGTGACAGCGCACCGATTGGCCCCCTCACGCCTCCTAGGATGGCAGCATCGGGGGACTGTCGCAGCGGTTGCGATGTCCCTGTCGCCCAATGCAGGAGGCTGCCGTGAACAAGATCACCGACCATGACGGGCAACACAGGAAGACGCAACGCCAAGGCCGGCCGCTGGCATGCCTTGCCATGCTATGCGCGACCCTGATGCTCGCCGCCTGCGCAAGCTCCCCAGGCATGCACTTCGACCCCAAGGCGCCCGTCGGCGCGGTCGGACCCGATGCCATGCCCAACATCACGCCGATCACGCTGGAGGTGGTGCGCAACCAGCGCACCATGGCGCAGCGCGAGGTCGAGAAGCTGGACGAACTCTACGGCAAGCCGCAGCCCTATCTGATCGGCCCGGGCGACATCGTCTCGGTGGTGGTATGGGATCACCCGGAACTGGTCTTCCCCAACCAGACCTACAGCATCGGCGCCGCGTATGAAATCCCCGCGGTGGGTGGCGGCTCCAATGTGCCCGGCTATGTGGTGAGCGCGCAGGGCGATATCCAGTTTCCCTACGCTGGCGTGATGAAGGTCGCCGGCAGGACGGCGAACGACGTGCGCGACCAGATCGCGAAGGTGCTCTCGCGCGTGGTGCGTGATCCCCAGATGACGGTGCGCGTGCTCGCGTTCCGCAGCCAGCGCATCTATGTCGATGGCGAAGTGCGCACGCCTGGCATGCAACCGATCGACGACGCGCCGATGACGCTGATCGAGGCGCTTAACCGCGCTGGCGGCGTGCTCAACCTGACAGGCGACAACAGCCGCATCCGCATCACGCGCGGCGAGCGCAGCTGGCACGTCAACATCCCCGCACTGCTCGCGCGCGGCATCGATCCCTCGCGCATCATGCTCAAGAACGGCGACATCGTGCGCGTGGAACAGCGCGAGGACAGCAAGATCTTCGTCACCGGCGAGGTGGTGCGCCCCACCAGCTTGCTGATGCGCAATGGCCGCATGACGCTGAATGAGGCCATTGGCGACGCTGGCGGCGTGAACCCGAACACCGCCAACGCAGAGCAGATCTTCGTGATCCGCAAGGCGGCGGACGGCGAACCCAAGGTGTATCACCTCGACGGCACATCGCCCGTGGCCCTGGCCATTGCCGAAGGCTTCGAACTCGAGGCAAAGGACGTGGTGTATGTCGACGCGCGCGAACTGGTGCGCTGGAGCCGCGTGGTCAACCTGCTGCTGCCATCGACGAGCGGTGCGTTCAGCGCCGCCAGCGTGGTCAAGTAAGCGAGGCCGCGATGATCCGCTCAATCCTGGTTGTGTGCATTGGCAATACCTGCCGCAGCCCCATGGCGCAGGGCCTGCTGCGCCACGCGCTGCCCGGCTGCACGGTGAGTTCCGCCGGGCTGGCCCCGCTGGAGGGCGCCGCCGCCGATCCGCACACGGTGCGCCTGCTCGAGGAGGACGGCCTCGATCTCTCAGGGCACCGCGCGCGCACCTTGGACGGGGACATGATCAACGGCGCCGACCTGGTGCTGGTGATGGACACGGAACAAAGAGAAGCGCTTGAGCGCCAGTATCCGCAGGCACGCGGCAAGGTCTACCGCCTTTGCGAATTCATGCACGCCGACGTGCCCGATCCCTATGGCTGTTCGCAGAATATGTTCAGGATCGTGCTGGGGCTGATCAAGCAAGGGGTCGATTCATGGTCGGTGCGCATTCGCGCCATTGCACAGGATCAATGTCACGGGGAGGTCGCATGAACACGTTCAATCCAAACGAGGCATTGCCGGGGGGATGCACTCAGCGGGAAAAACCGGTTGACCTGACCGGCTATCTCGACGTGCTGATGCGCTATCGCTGGACCTTCATCCTGATCGCGGGCACGGTCTTCGCCCTGGGCGCGACCTACGCGTTCTTCACCAAGTCCGTCTACCGTACCGATATCGTGGTGCAAGTGGAGGACACGGGGAGCAGCGCCAACACAAAGCTCGCGGGCAGCGTGGCGCCGGTCTTCGACGTCAAGCCGGCCGCCGCCGCGGAGATCGAGCTGCTGCAATCGCGCATGGTGGTGGGCAAGGCAGTGGAAAGCCTGAAGCTGTTCATCGATGCCAGGCCGAGCTACTTTCCGCTGATCGGCCAGGCGCTGGCACGCTACAACCCTGGCCTGTCGGAACCCGGCCTCTTCGGCTGGGGCGGCTTCGTCTGGGGCGACGAGCGCATTACGGTAGACCGCCTCGACATGCCGACGCGGCTGGAAGGCACCAGGATGACGGTGACGGCCCTTGACGGCAAACGGTACCGGCTGAAAGTCAAGGGCGAGCAGGCCATGGCAACGGGCACCGTCGGCCAGCCGCTGGTCGTGCCAACCTCACGCGGCAACGTCGAGATCCTCATTACGGAACTGGAAGGCAACCCTGGCGCCACCTTCAACGTGACGCGGCTGCCTCGGGCCATTGCCATCGCGCGGCTGCAGCAATCCCTGCAGATTGCCGAGCGCGGCAAGTCGAGCGGAGTGATCGGCGTCACCCTTGAAGGCCCGGACCCGGACCTGATCGCGGCAACGCTCAACGAGATCGGCAGCGAGTATGTCGACCAGAACGTGCGCCGCAGGGCGGAGGAAGCCGAGAAATCCCTGGCCTTCCTCGACCAGCAGCTGCCGCAGGTCAAGCAGCAGGTCGAAACCGCCGAGACGCGCTACAACGCGCTGCGCAACCAGCGCGGCACGATCGACCTGACCGAAGAGTCGAAGCTGATCCTCTCGCAGTCCGTGCAGATCCAGACGCGCCTGCAGGAGCTGCGCGCGAAACGCCAGGAACTGGTGACGCGCTTTACCGGCAACCATCCCAGCATCGGCATCATCGATGAGCAGATCGGCAGCCTGAATGGCGCGCTCGCCGGCGTGACCACGCGTATCCAGAAACTGCCCGAAGTGGAGCAAAACGTGTTGCGCCTGCTGCGCGATGTCAAGGTCAGCACCGAGCTTTACCAATCGCTGCTCAATGACGCCCAGCAGCTCAAGCTGACCAAGGCCAGCAAGGTGGGGACCGCGCGCATGGTCGATCCGGCCGAAGTGCCCTTGCAGCCCGTGCGGCCCAACCGGTCGCTGCTGGTGATATTCGCGGCCATGCTTGGCACCGTGGGCGCGCTGATCGTCGTGGGCCTGCGCCACATGCTGGACGGCGGCGTCGCCGAGGCCGACGATATCGAGAACCTGACAGGGTTCACGGTGTACTCCACCATCCCGTTCAGCCCGGAACAGTCGCGCCTGGTCACGCAGGGCAACCCGAACGCCGCGCTGCTGGCCTGCCAGATGCCTGACGATCCCGCCATGGAGAGCTTGCGCAGCTTCCGCACCGCCTTGCAGTTCTCGCTGCTTGGCAACCGCCATCCGGTGGTGCTGGTGACGGGCCCGGCGCCCGGTGTCGGAAAGTCCTTCATCTGCGCCAACTTCGCCGCGGTGCTCGCCGCCGGCGGCAAGCGTGTGATGCTGATCGACGCCGACCTGCGGCGGGGCAGCCTGAACCGGCGCTTCGACACCGACCGCGGCCCCGGCCTGACCGATCTGCTGCAGGGCGCGCCGGTGGAACCCGCCGTGCGCAGGCAGGTTGTGCCCGGGCTGGATTTCATTCCCACTGGGACGCTGCCCGAGCATCCCGCGGACCTGCTGCTGAGTCCCGCTATGGACGCGTTGCTCAACGCGCTAAAGGCGAACTACGACATCGTGCTGATCGACACGCCGCCAGTGCTGGCCGCCTCGGATACCGGAATCCTCGCTACCAAGGCGGATGCGGTCTTCATGGTGGCCCGGGCGGACTCCACTACCGTGGATGAACTGGAAGCCGCGGGCAGGGCCATCAGGCAGGTGGGCGGGGAAGTCAAGGGCGTGCTGTTCAACGGGTTGAATGTGCAAGGGCGGTGGTATCGGGCGCATTACAACTTCGGGAAGTACCGGTATCTGAACTATCGGTACCAGGACGTGGATACGGTGCAGAGCCGGTAGGGCTGCCCCGCGCAGCGCGCAATCGAAGGCGCCGGGATCCGGCGCCTCTTCTTTCGTCGTTGCACGGGGGCCACGAGGGCTCGCCGCCCGCGCTCAGGCGCTCGCCGTGCCCGACACCGCTTCCGCCAGCGCGCCGGAGCTGTCCTCGTCCGCCTCGCTCACCTCGCCCGGCTCGCCACGCGCCAGCTGCGCCTCGACGTAGCGCACCAGATGCGCCGCCAGCGCGGCGCGGCTGTCAGCAAGAAACAGCGAATGATCGAACGTGGGCAGGGTGCGCACGCGGATGTTGCCCAGGCCCTGCAGCGCTTCGAGGTTGCCGCCAAAGCGGTCCTTGGCTTCTTCCAGCCCGATATCGCTCATGCCGTAGAGGAAATCCGTCCGCACGCCGCGCCGGTCGAGCTCCCGCATGGCCGCCCGCGCGAAGCCGGTCACGGTGGTGGTGTCGTCGCTGCCGCGCCAGCGCGCCACGACGGCTGCGCCGCGTTGCAGCGCGCGCCGCGTGCATCGGCGTGCGAAGCCGGACAGGATCGGCCAGACCTTGACCTGGCCGCGCCACAGCCGCCGCCAGTTCTGCGCGCGGCGCACGGCCGCCACGTAGCCTCGCATGGACTGCACCCGTTCGTTCACCGCGGCGGTGTCGGCATCGTCCCAGCGGAATTTCGCCAGGTTGGCAAGGACCAGGCCGTTGACCGCCGGATTGCGCAGCGCCACATGCAAGCTGATGAACGCGCCCGAGCAAACCCCGGCCATGACGATGCGCTGGTACCCCTGCGCGCGCAGCCAGTCGACGGCGGCACTGGCATCGTCGCAGGCGCTCTGCGCGTAGACCGCGGGAATGCTCATCTGGCGAGCCGGGGCCGGACTATCGCCCAGCGTGGAGAGATCGAGGCGCAATGCGGTGACGCCGTGCCGGGCCAGCTCGCGCGACAGGCTCACGAAGACCCGCCCGTCGCCCACATGATGGTTGCCGCCGGTATTGGGAAAGAGCACCGCGACATCGCTCGCGCCGCGCCGCGCGGGCTGGCAAAGAATGCCGAACTGGCGCCCGCGGTCCAGCCATACCCGTTGCTCGCGCACGCCGTCCACCTCGCACTCCAGCGCAAGGCTCTCATGGCCCGGCGCAGGCCGGCCGGGCGCGGCGCCGCGGCGCCCGGCGGCGATGGCCGGGCGCACCCAGGCCAGCACCTCTTGCCAGGCGCTCTCAGGCACCTGCGCGTACTCGGCGGCTTGCATCATGCCGGGATACTCGCCAAAGGTGCCCAGCGTGACTTCAGCCCCCGAGCCGCGATAAAGCGTACCCATTTCTGCGACGGGGGAGGTGGCGCCCGGCCAGGCGTCGAGCAGCAGCACGCGCGGCGCGGGGCAGCCTTTGCGGCGGGTCAGGCGCAGGCCTTCGAGCGCCGTCACGGTGTCGGGCTGGAAGCGATAGGCCAGCACGTCGAGCGACCCGTCGGTGGGCGGCGTGAGCTCGATGTCGGGGATGACGTTGTTGACCCAGCTAGTGTGCAACGCGCGCAGCTCGCGCAGATAGGCGCGCCCGCTCACCACCGGCGCCAGCAAGACCAGGCCGGCCACGGCACCGGGCTCGCGCGCGGCCAGTGCCTCGGCGGCGAGCACGGCCAGCGTGGCCCCCAGGCGCAGGCCGCACAGCACGACCCGGCTCACCGCGGCCTGCTCGCGCAGCGTGGTTACCGCGGCCAGGATGCCATGCACACACCAGGCAATGTGCTCGGCATCCGCATCGGTACCGGCGGAGTCACCGGTGCCGGGATAGTCGAAACGCAGCACAGGCAAGCCCGCGGCGGCGAGGTCTGTGGCCAGGTGGCGAAACGCCCGGTGGGACCACATCGCCTCGTGGCCGTGCGGGTTGCACAGCACCACGCCCGTGGTGCCTGGCGCCTCGTGCAGCCAGCCGGCACAGCCCTCGAACAAGACCGGTTTCATGACCTCTCCCAGCGAAAAATGAGGCATTGGCCCCAGGCATTGGCGCACGCAGAAACGGGTACGCTTTGCCTGCTGATGTTGTTAGTTCGTGTTCGTGCGCCATGCCCGCCGGCGGCTACCGACCTGGCACAAGCCATCAAAATCCGTGCCGCGGCCCGCCCAACGGCCCTGATCGGCCACCACAGGCTGCGATTTTCATGACAACGCGCAACGTGCGGGGCACGCTGCGCGCAGGTTGCGAGGCGGCGTTTCACAAGGTCCAGGCGCACGCAGAAACGGGTACGCTCATGGCGATTTCCCTGGCATCCCCGGCTATCAGGCGGCCGGCATGGAGCCACGGCCCGCCTGCTGCTCCGCCGTGCCGTCCCGTGCGGGGCGCGACTCCAGCGCCAGCGCTTCAGGCTGCGCGGCCGGCAGCGGCAGCCCCAGGTACGGGCTCATCGCGGCGAAGTCCGCGCGGTTGCTGCGCCGGCGCGTGACGCCGTTAAGCATGCCGCCGGCAAGCCGCGCCCCGGCGCGAGCCAGGCGCTTTAGCGTCTCGTCCACTTGCGCGGCGGGCGTGACATCGGCGCGCACCACCAGCAGCGTCGAGCCGGCCAGGTTGGCGACCAGGGTGGCATCGGCCACGGCCAGCACCGGCGGCGTGTCGATGATGATCAGGTCGAAGCGCGCCTTGCAGGCCTGCAGCGTCTCGGCCAGCGCCGGCATCATCAGCAGCTCGGAGGGATTGGGTGGCATCGATCCGGCGGTGATCACCGAAAGCCCCGACACCACGGTGGGCCGCATCACCGCCGCGAGCTCGGCATGGCCCGCGAGCAGTTCGGCCAGCCCCGGCTCGGCGGCCTGGTCGAACCAGTTGGCAACCTTGCCGCGGCGCAGGTCGGCATCGATCAGCAGCACGCGCTGGCCAGCCTCGGCGAACAGCACGGCCAGGTTAACGGATGCAAAGGTCTTGCCGGTGCCCGGTGCCGGGCTGGTCACGGCCAGCACCGCATCGGGCGCGTTGCGCACGGCGAAATGCAAGGCCGCGCGCACGCTGCGCAGGCCCTCCACCGCGAGCGCGTGCGGCGAGCGCCGCGCCAGCAGGAAGCGGTCATGCAGCCCGCACCGCAGCAGCCGATCGGCCTCGCCGCTGGAGAACCCGCCGGGCTCGGCCAAGGCGCTGCCAGGCGCGGGCGCATACAGGCGCGGGGCGGGCTGGGCGGCGAAGCCCATCATCATGCCCAGGCGGCGATGCACCTCGGACTGGTGTTCGAGCTCGGTCTGCTCGCTGCTGAACGCGATCTCGCCGAGCATGGGCATGCCCAGCCGCGCCTCGGCATCGGCTGCGTCGGCCACCGAGGGCCTGTAGCGCTGCCGCGCGGCCACGCCGGCCAGCGCGAGGCACAGCCCAAGCAGCGCGCCGCCGCCGGTCAGCGGCCACGGGCCAACCCCGTCGGGGCGGGCGGGCGGAAGCGCCGCGTCGACGATACGCATGTTGTTGGTGCGATCCGACTGCACCAGCGAGAGCTGCTGCACCCGGTTGCGCAACGTCATGTACATGTCCTCGGCCACCTTCACGTCGCGCGTGAGCGCCACGGACTCGCGCTCCGTCTCCGACAGGTTCTGCATGCGCGAGTCCATGTCGCGGCGCACCTTGCTGAGCTCCTGGATCTGGGTGTCGACCGTGCGCACTTCATTGCTGTCGGTGGTAAAGCGTTGCAGCAGGCGGGTGCGCTCCAGCCGCAGCGCGGCGATCTGGCGCTGGTAGTCCATGCTGCCGTTCAGGTACGACTGCGCGTCCTGGGTCGGCGCCATGGTGCCGCTACGGGTGCGGTAGCGCGTGAGCGCGGCCTCGGCGCGCTCCAGCTCGCCCTGCACGCGCGGCAGCTCGCCGGTGACAAAGGCAAGGCTGCCGGCCGCATCGTCGCGGCGCTGGGTGGTCTGGCTGTCGATATACGCTTGCGCCACGCCATTGACCAGCGCGGCGGCCAGCTTGCGATCGGGGTAGCGCCACGAGATGCGAACCGTGCCGGCGTCGCGTGTGTGTTCGTCCACCACCAGCTCGCGCGAGATGGCATCCACAGTGGAAAGCGGATCGCGGCGGATCAGTTCGAAGCGCGTGCCCGGCTGCGCATCGAGGTTGGCCACCTGCAGCTCCACATCGTTGCCCGCACCCAGCTCGCCCGCCACGCCCTCGAACAGCAGCGCATTGCCAGCATACAAGCGATAGTGGCCCTGCGGCTGGACCTCCAGCGTCAGCGGCACGTTAAGCAGGCGCTCGGGCACCGCCAGGCTTTCGATCTGGATGCGCTCGCCGCCCCAGGCGTAGCCCAGGCTTTCCGGCCAAGGGGCCATGGCTTGCCCTGGCTCGGCAAAGCGCGCCACCAGCGCACCCACCAGCGGCGCGCGCAACGGCACCGCCGAGACGTCCAGGTGCAGCCGCTCCACCACGGGCCCGACCACTGCGCGGCTGGTCAGCATGCCGGCATCGAACGGGGCGGCGGGGCCGGCCTGCGCCGCGCCGCGCGCGCCGGCATTCTGGCCTGCGTCGTGTGGCTCCACCTGCACCAGTGCCTCGACGCGATAGCGCTGCGGCATGGACAGGGCGACCAGGGCACCGATGGCGCCACCGGCGAGCGTCAGCGCGACGATCCAGCCAAGGTGATCGACTAGTGCGCGCGAGCCGTGCGCTCGCGGCTGCGCCGGCTCATTTGCAGCCGGCGACGCACCGGCAAAGGTCAACCTGTTCACGGCAATCTCCCTGACCCAACCCCACTCCCGCCTCAAGCACTGGCAAGCGCCGGCAGCAAACGATCGAACTCGCGCTTGACGAGCTTGTAGCACTCACAGGAATGTGCCTCCAGCCCATGCCGGTCGAGCACCGTGATGTGCCCGCGGCTATGCTGGATCAGGCCCAGGTCCTCCAGCTTGCCGGCGGCCTCCGTCACCCCTTCGCGGCGCACGCCCAGCATGTTGGCGATGACCTGCTGGGTGATCACCAGCTCGTTGGACGCCATGCGATCGAGGGCCAGCAGCAGCCAGCGGCAAAGCTGCTTGTTGAGCGAGTGGTGACGATTGCACACGGCGGTCTGCGCGATCTGGGTGAGCACGGCCTGCACATAGAGCAAGGTGACGCGCTGGATGGCCGGGGAGTGCGTGAATTCCTGTTTGAGCGTGGCGGCGGAAAGGCGGTAGGCAAAGCCCGGCGTGCGTACCTCGACGCGGCAGGGCATGGTGTCGCCACCGGTCAGCACCGGGATGCCGACGAGGCCTTCATTGCCGATGGCGGCGATCTCGACGGTGGCGCCGTCCTCCAGCAGCGACAGCATCGAGACGATGGCCGTCGTGGGGAAATAGACATGATGGATGCGCTGGCCGGAATCGGTCAGCAACTGCCCGGCGCGCATGCGTACCAGCTCAAGATTCGAGGACAGTGCTTCCCAATCGTTGCGCGGCAAGGCGCCAAGCACATGATTGACGTGCAGATCCGAACGCTGACTGATCATGACTCTCTCCCCGTGACCAGCCGTACGAACACCTCGACCGAAGCCGGCCCGCCGTGATCCGGAAGACCCGCGCCGACCACCTTTTCTCTGACCCTGGTTCGCACGGCATTTGTGCTTGTATTAAGTGCCATATGTGGCCCTGCCAACAGTAGCCGCACGGCTGAAACCTGATCATCCTTCGGTAGGTGTGAGAGCGCGGCCGGGGCCGCATCGCCGGTGCGCGGCAATGACACCTAGGCGGCGCTTCGCACCGTCATCGCCTGGCGTTTTTCCGCCTCTTCAGGCGCATGGCGCGCTGTAGGCAATCGCGCGGCGCGCATTGAGCGCATTGACCTCCCCCATCGGGATGGGATCTGCCTGCGCGCGGCCTACACCCTGCGCGCCTTCACGGCCTCCACCTTGCTGGCCGTTATCGGGTAAGAGTTTCACGCGCCGCTGGCTGCCGGGCGCGAGATGGAACCAGTCGTGTTCCGCGCGAAAGGCGATATCGTCGATGTGCACCCAGCGCGCAAAGCGCCGGGTCGATACCGTGAGCCACCAATCGCCATCCTCGCGCGCCACGCCCACCGTCAGCTCCGGCGGCTCGAGAGCGGCCGCGCTGCGCTCGGGCAGGTAGCAGGCCTGGCTCAGCAGGGCGCCGTCGCTGGGATCGACCAGCGCGGCGCGCACCACGTCATGCAGGCACGGCCCGAAGCGATAGGCGTATGTGAAATCGAAAAAGGCCCCTGCCAGCGCGGCGCCGCTGATGTGCTGCGTGGAGCGCGGGGCCAGGCACACATCGCGCGCGACATCGAGTAGCGCGGTCTCGCCGCCGCGCCAGCATTGCAGTTGCAGGCGCACATTGCGCGGCGTGGCGCGCTCATTGATCAAGTGCAGGTGAATGCCATTGAGGCCTTCGTCAGTGATCAGCACCTGCAGCGGCTGCCACACCTGGCGCAAGGCATGCCAAGCCGACTTGGGCCGGGCCAGCGCATCGACAATGCCCCAGCCCGCGCCCGGCAGCAGATCCTGCAGCTGCCACACCAGGCCGCCCGAGCAGGTCGAGCCCGCTCGCCGCCATTCGCTGAAGACGTCGGTCATCAGCTCCGCCACCACGGCGCGGGACAACGCCAGGTAGCGCGCCGTGTCCTCGTAGCGCAGGCGCGGTGGGTCCACCTTGAACAATTCTCGCAAATAGTAGTCGCGCACGTCTTCGAAGTCCCAGCCGCTGCCGGCATCGCGCGGCACACGGGCCTTCCAGCGCGGATCATGCACGGGCGGCACCGCGAGCGCGTCCGCCAGGGTGCGTGCGCATGGCACGTTGGAGAACGCCAGGCACTCCGAGGTAAACCGCACATTGGCGCGGCGCGCGTCGTCAAGCGGGCGCTGGTACGCGCCCACGCCGTAGTAGTGCGTCACGCCGCTGTCGGCCTGGAAGGGCCATGCACCGCCGCACGGCGAGTTGCGCACATAGACCGCGTCGGGATGCCAGGCCGCAATGCACGCCGGAATGATCTCGTCGAACAAGGGCTGGCGCCAGCTGGCCGCAGGCGTGCCCATCATCGCGGCCTGCTGCTCGGCTTCGCTGCCGCCGCACAGCACCGCCACGCTGGGATGGTGGCGATGCGCCGCCAGCCACTCGCTGACCTCGCGCGTGGCCTGCGCCATCAGCGGGCGCGCGGCCTCGGCGCTGGCCGAGTAATCGAAGTTCGCGAACATGAAATCCTGCCAGACCAGCAGGCCAAGCGCGTCGCACGCGTCGAAGAAGGCCTCTCCCTGGTAGCAGGTGACGCCGCTCACGCGCACCATGTTCATGCCCGCGCCGTGCGCCAGCGCAAGCCACTTCTGCACTTGGTCGGGCGCATCGGCGTGGCCGGCAAGGTCGTGGCTGGTCCAGCAGGCCCCGCGGCAGAAGATGCGCTCGCCATTGATGCGCAGCGCAAACGCCTGGGCGTCCTCTTCTCGGTCCGCCAGGCCGTCGGTGCTGCCATGGACGGTTCGGTCGAGCTCGATACGGCGAAAGCCAACCTGCCCGCACGCGATGCGCTCTTCGCCCAGCCGCAGATGCACCGCATAGCGCTCGGGCTCGCCATGCGTGTGCGGCCACCACAAGCGCGGCTCGGGCACGGCCAGCTCGCCCTCGTAGGCGATGCCGCCGGTGCCCGCGTCCACGGCTTTCATGGGTGCCTCGCGGCCATCGGCGCACAGCATGATCGCCATCGCCGGCGGCAGCGATGCCACGTCGCGCAGGCGCAGCCGGATGACGCCACCCTGCGCGGCATCGGCGGCCAGGCTTGCCTGCAGGTCCAGGCGCGCCGTCAGCAGCGGGCTCGCGTCGGTGGCAAGCGCCAGCAGGTCGATGCCGCGCCAGGGCCCGATCGTGTGCACGCTTGGGCACCAGCCGGGCATGTGGCCGAGCAGCGTGGTGCGGACCAGGCGCAACGCGGGCGGCGTGATCATGCGCGGCCTCCAGCGCACCGGGCCGCGCTGCGCGCGCAGCCAGCGGTGCAGCGAGCGGAAGCACAGGCAGAGCACATGCTCGCCATCGAGATGGAGCTCGGCCTCGAACGCCGTAAACATGTTCTGCGCGTCGAGCACGCGCACCTCATCCAGCCAGACCTCGGCCACGGTGGCCAGGCCGTGCAGGCGCAGCCGGTACGCGCCCGCGCCGGACACCGTCACGCGGTACCAGTAGTCGTGGTCGTGCAGCGGCCGCGGTGCCGCCGCCTGCCATTGCCCCGCAGCCTGAAGCGCCTGTGCCACCGTCCCGGGCACCTGGGCCGCCATCCACGGGCCGCGCCCGGCCAGCGCCGCGGGCGATGCCACGGCGCCGGCGGGCGTCTCCAGCAAGGCCCAGTTGCCGGCGAGCGGCTGCCGGTGCACGGGCCGCCCGGGGACGGGTGTCAAGCCAAGCGGCGCATGCATGGCAGGCACCCTCAATACTCGGCTTCGCCCACGTAGCCCGCCAGCGCCGGCACCGCGGCCTCGTAGGAGGCCTCGAGCTGGTCCAGGCAATCCCGGCAGCAATCCACGCGGCGGCTGATGATGGAGCGCACCAGGCGGAACTGCATCACCATGGCCTCGGACGCGAGCTTCTGGCACGCGCCCGCTATGCTCTCAGGCATCGGCTGGCCATGCTGCGCCAGCCAGCGCAGGTACTGCCCGAGCAGCTCGAAGTTGGCGCCCAGCTGGCGCAGCACGCTAAAGGCGTAGGGATGGAAGGTCTGCTCGCCACCGGCCATCAGTGCTTCCTGATGCGCGGGAAACGCCGTGCGGAATGCCGTGATGGGATTCTGGCGCGGACGGCGCGCCAGGTGCTTGCGCAAGAGCGCCAGCGAGGCGCGCACCAGCATCGTTCCTTCCAGCGAGGGGAACCGGCGGCGCGCCACCTCGGCATAGGGAAACAGCAGGTTCACGTCGTCCGCCAGCGCGGGCAGGCGGCGGAACAGCCCGGCGTAGTCCTCGCCGGTGGCCACGTGATAGCCCTCGTTATGGTAGTAACCCACGGACTGCGCCTCGGGCATCATCACGTCGATGCCGATGGTGGTCTTGGTATGCTCGCGCCGGTACGACGTAGCCCGGTTGTCCGGCAGGTAAAATCCATCCACCTCGAGCAGCACCACGTGGCCGCGGCAGGTCTGCCCGGCGACGCGGTCTTCCATCGACTCATACAGCGACAGCTCCTGCACCACCACGCCGTAGAGACGTTCGAGATCGTCCGGCGGGTATTTGAAGAAGGTGAACTGATCGCCCTCGAAATCCTGCGACACGGTGAATCCGAGCGCCGCAACCGGGTCCAGCTCCCAGCCGTGCAGCAGCTCGATCCACAAGTCCACATAGCAGTTGGTCTGCGGCCAGACGGGATTGCCATTGTGCAAGGCGTGCGACACGTGCATGCCGCGCTCCAGGTTCCGCGGGTCAACGAGCATTACAGCCCTCCCAGGGTGGCGCGTACGTCCTTGGGCCACAGCGACAGGTCGAAGCCGTGGTGGCGCAGCAGCGCCAGCGTCAGGCGCTCGATGCCAAATCCCGCGCAGCCGGTGTGCGCCGGCTCGCCGTCGGCGGTACGCAGCGTCCACACCTGGCCGAAGTGGTCCATGTGGTAGTTGAAGCTCATGCACGCCGTGGGCGGGGCGCCCTCGTTGATCGGGACCAGCAACTCGAACTTGAGCTTCAGCTCGCGCTGGCAGTCCGCCACGATCTTGCCGCCACGCCCGAAGAACGGGTCATTGGCCACCTCCACCTCGTGCGGGAGCTCGAGCATGGTAGCCAGCTGCTGGCCGCGCTCCATCCACAGCTGACGAAAGGCGATGATCTGCCCGGCGTTGCCCAGGCGCACGTACTCGCGCTGGCGGAACATCTGCATGCGCGCCGGATCGATCGAAGGCTCGTGGCGGAAGCAATATGACAGCACATCCACCACCAGCCCCTGCGGCGGCATCGGGCCGCGCCGCGCCACCGCCGGATAGATCGGGTAGCACGCGGCCGGCGTGAGCACCACGCGGGTCGGCCGCTGCTCGTCGGCCCATTCCTCGCCTGCCTCCATCCGTGCAAGCAGGCGATGATGGTCGCGATCGCTGCCGCAAAAGCTGTGCACGGTGCCGGCCAGCTGCGGAAAGCTCTTCAGGTAGCCGCTAGCCTCGAAATCCTCGCGCGACATGGCGGGCGGAAAGCGCATCACTTCCGCGCGCTGGTCGGCACCGAGCGCAGTGACGGCCACGTTCAGGCCGTCCGCGATGGCCTCGAACACCGCGCTGCGGCCATAAACGCCATCGACCCCGCTCGGGATCAGCAGGCCCGCCTCGATCAATGCCTGCTGGTAGCGCCGCTGGCCTGCCTGCGGATCGCTGTACGAAGGCGTAGCGGCCGACGCGGCGGCGGCGTCCGCGGGCGCGGAGTTGGCGCGATCTTCCACGCTGACGTTGGCATCCATGTCGTGCTCCTTAGCTGGAACGCTCGGCCAGCAGCAAGCTAGCGGTATTGGTCAGGATCCGGTCGTTGTTGATCATCAGCGGCGCGGACCAGAGATCGCGCAGGTGACGCCCGAGGCTGTAAGGCGTGCCTTGCTTGTAGCCGGCCATGCCGCAGATCATCATCGCCTGCTGCACCACCTCGATCGCCATCGTGCTCACACTGGTCTTCAGGCCGTTCATCTCCGCGGCGAGCGAGAACAGTGCCGACACCGAGAGGCCCGCGTGACGCTGGCGCTGGTGCTCCAATGCGAGCTCAAGCCGCCCTTCCATCATCTGCACCATCGCCACCGCATCGGCCACCCGCGTGGCCGACGGCGGAAGCGACCCCGGGCGCGCACGCGCCTGCCCCTGGAAGAAGGCCTTGGCGCGCTGCACGGCATCGCCAGCGATGCCGGTCCACAAGGCGGCCCACAGGATGTGCGAAACCGGCGTCATGGTGCCGTCCGCGATCTCGCCGAACGCCACCGGCAGGATCTGCTCGCAGGCGCCGCGCGCTTCCAGGCGAAAGCCGTTGCTGCAGGTACCACGCATGCCAAGGGTGTCCCACGTGCTGAGGCTCTGCAGCGTGAAATCGTCTTTGAGCAGGCACACCATGACCTGGTCCGAGGGCGAGGCATCGGCATGGCGGCGCGCGGTGGCCAGGATGGCGTCGGACTGCGCGCCATAGGAAATCGTGGGCGCCATCTTGAGCAGATGGAATCGGTCGTTCTCGACATTGACGGCGCAGCCGCTGTTGCGCAGGGCGCCGCCGATGGCTTCCTCGGACGTGGCCGAGGCCAGCAGCAATTGCTCTGAGGCAATACGTTGAAGCAACTGCTCGTGCCAGGGGTTACCTGTTCCGTGCTCGACGATGCAGGCCACCTGGATCTGGTGCATGGCGTAGACCATGCCGGCCGAGGAGCAGGCCGCACCCAGCACGCGGCAGATGGCCGCGACCGTGTCGAGCGACGCGCCTGCGCCGCCGTGCGCCGCGGGCACCATGGCGCTAAGCAGCCGGTGCTGCCGGATTGCAGTAAACGCGTCGTGCGGGAACGCTGCGTCGCGGTCGACCTGATCGGCGTGCTTGGCCGCTTCGAGCGCGGCAAGCTGCGCCGCCGCCATCAGCTCGGCGGCAGTGCTGTGCGCAGCCATCGGGCGTGCCAGGTCCACGCGGGCTAAGGGGGGGCTCATGCTGCCTCCTGTTGCCGTCTTAGCTGCTCGGCCGCCGCTGCCAGCGAGTTGACGCTGCGAAAGAGCTGCCGGGTCAGCATGGCGTCCGGGATCTCGATGTTGAATGCGTTTTCGATTGCCAGCATCACATGAACGGTGGCAAGCGATGACAATCCGGCTTCGTAAAGATCGGCCTGGTCGTCGAGCGCGTCTACCGACACGTCGAGCCGCGCCACCTCGGCAAGAATTTGTCGAATGGTTGCCTTCATCACTGGTTCTCCTCGGTGAGGATGCTCGGGTCTCATCATTGGGCCGCAGCTACCGGCCGGTTTCGGTGCGCTGGCCCACCAACTTTGCATGTAGGTTGGCGGCGCGGGCGCACTGGGGGAGAAGGACTCAGAACGCCTCGCGTCCCGTCCAGCCATACAGCGCCGTGCGCAAGATAATGTGCAGGTCCAGGCGGAAGGACCAGTTGCGGATGTAGAAGATGTCGAACTCGATGCGCTGGCGCATCTTCTCTACCGTGTCGGTCGGGCCGCGAAAGCCGTTGATCTGCGCCCAGCCGGTGATGCCGGGCTTGACCCGGTGGCGCAGCATGTAGCGATCGATGACTTCCTTGTAGAGTTCGTTGTGCTCGATGGCGTGCGGGCGCGGGCCCACCACCGACATCTCGCCACGCAGCACGTTGATGAACTGCGGCAGCTCGTCCAGGCTGGTGCGGCGCAGGAAGGCACCGATGCGCGTGACGCGTGCATCGCCGCGCACGGCCTGGGTCACGCAGCCCGCGTCTTGATGCTGCACCATGGTGCGGAACTTGTAGACGTGGAACGGCCGGCCATCCATGCCCAGGCGAGTCTGGCGGAACAGGACAGGGCCGGGAGACGAGCGCTTGACCAGCACGGCGATCACCAGCAGCAGCGGCGACAGCCCGACCAACGCCGCCAGCGCGAAAGCGCGGTCGAAGCTGCCCTTGAGCAAACCCGTGATGCCCGACTGCGGTGGGCTGTTCAGGTCGATGACCGGCAGGCCGAGGAAGTCGCTGAAGCGATGGCCGAGCAGTTCGACCGCCATGATGTCGGGCACCCAACGGATGTCGATCAGGTCGTTGCGGAAGTGGGAGACCACGTCATAGAGATCGCGGCACGCAGCCATCGGCAGCGTCAGCCAGATCTCGCGCACGCCGTTGTTGCGCACGAACGTGCAGACCTGCTCCAGCGAATCCAGCCGCGTTACGCCCGCGGGCACCGGCTGCTCCATGCCTTCGTCGTAGATGCCGGCCACGTCGTAGCCCGCGCCGCGATTGTTCCGTACGCGCTGGTACATCTCGTGGCCGAGTGATCCATAGCCCAGGATCACCACACGCTTGGCATTGATGCCAAGCTCGCGCACGCTGCCCAGCATGCCGTAGAGCACCACCCGGGAGGCCAGCAGCATGACGGCCACGCTCAGGACCCAGCCCATCGACCAGAGCCGGGACAACGCGGCCGACTGGTGCATCAGGTACGCAGTGACCAGGCCCAGCATGCACACCGCACCCCAGGCCGCGAGCGTACGCACCGCCAACGCGGCACGGCTGCGGCCGCGCCAGGAGTTGTACAGGCCACAGGCGGGGAACACCAGCAAGGTGCTGACCGAGCACAACACGGTGATGAAGCCATGGACCGGGGCGGCGCCACGCAGGCCTTGGGGGAACAGCAGTTCGCCTACCACCGCGCCGCAGGCGGCAACGATGGCCGCATCGGCGAAGCGATACAGGATTTGGAGGGCGGCCTGCCTCTCGGCAACGAATGCGCGAACCGTCGACATGATCTGCCTCCATCCGGCGAGCCGGACTTGCTATGCAGATCATGGTTACGCCGCGGCAGCGCTACCGTCTGTTTGCTTGCGCACAGACGGGCTCGGGGCGCGTGCTGGCGGGCCGGGCCTCCCGGCTCAGCGGAGCGGGGCGGGGGGCTGGCAAGCCAGCACCGCGGATCCCTCGCGCTGGCCAGCCCATTCGCGCCATTGCCCGCGCTGGAACGGCTTGTCACGCCCGGCCAGCCGGGCGGCAATGATTTCAAGCCAGTGATGCGTGGGCGCGGCGACGCCAACCGCCGACACGCCCAGCATCAGGACGACCACCAGCACGGCTGCCAGGGCCGGCGCCGAGCGGGCCGGCCGCCGGCCCCAGAAGATGAAGCTCAGGCTGACGGCAAAGCCGAGCGCAAGCCCGCTCAGCACTTCCGAGCCTGAATGCGCCTGCAGCTTCAGCCGTGAGACGCCCACCAGCAACGCTAGCAACAGGCCGATCCCGCCGGCGCCAACGGCAAGACGAGGATGCCGAGCCGACACGATCAGGTAGAACAGCACCGGCAATACCGACGCCGACATCATGCTATGGCCGGAAACCCCCGTGAAGTTGAGCGCCGCGCAGCCAATGCCCCAGCCCATGAAGGCCAGCTTGGAGGCCAGCACCACCGCGGCGGTCACGCCGAAGCTCAGCACCCAGCGGCGCGCGCTGGCAACGGCGCCGGCATGGAACAGCCATGCGGCGATCAACACGGCGCAGGGCAGCAGCAGGGAGGTTTCGCCGAAGCGGGAGATGAGGTGCCAGGGAATCATGATGGCTGTTGGAGGGTCGAGCACGCGAGCAAAGTAACACAGTTGCATAACAGCCTTCCCCGCAGGCTTGCCGGCTGCGCGGGCCTTCGGGCCGGCTTCAACCCAGCCAGAAGCATGAGGCGGCCAAGGTGCCAC
Source organism: Cupriavidus sp. YAF13 (assembly GCF_052113425.1). NCBI lineage: Bacteria > Pseudomonadati > Pseudomonadota > Betaproteobacteria > Burkholderiales > Burkholderiaceae > Cupriavidus > Cupriavidus sp. YAF13. The sequence continues at coordinate 122,372 of NZ_JBFRDD010000007.1, read as the reverse complement.
CCGCTGGCCATGCGGCGATGCGAAGCACGCACTGGGCTGGCGGGTTTCCCTAGGCACTGGCGGGCAATCCCTTCAGCCATGTGGCAGTTGCATCTTCTGGTCGATACAGCTACCGCGGGTGTTTGGCTATCGTCGGAGAGTGGCCCGCCGAGCGGAATCGAGCTGGCCACTTTAGAGTCCGCATGGTCCCCCGGTCGGCGGACTCTTTTTTTGTGCGGCGCCTTTGGATTTCGGCAATTATGCGGGCGGCCAGCGCAGGCAGGAAAAGAAACAGGCCACGGTTTGCCGCCTCTGCCAGCCGGCTCAACCGTGGCCATCAAGATCCGGCGCAGCATGCGCTGCGGCCGAAACGCGCGTGCGCGCATCCCTGCCGGCATGCGCACCGGAAAAGCTCCGGTCCCCCGAACACGCGCTCGTCGTCGCCCCCTCTTGCCTTACTCTCGTTGTCTTGTGGCGGATGAACAGCCGGTGGCATCCCGCACTGCTACCGGGATGCCCTGGCTAGCGGCCACGGCCTAGCCGGGCGCCGGCTCATGCACGCTCTCCAGCGCCGGTTCGCTTGCCACCACCACGCAGTACTCGTGGCGAGCAAGCAGTCCGGCCCGCACGGATGCCACCTGCCTGCGTGCTTCCTGCTCACCGGCAAAGGTAGCTGCCGCGATCGCAGCAGCCTCGCAGGTGTAGCGCCTGCCATGCAACTCTCCGCGATACAGCAGCGGTTCGTCGCGCCCGGTAGTCAGCCTGATTTCGTAGCAGCACGCCCACTTGCCCCGGCCCTCCGGCACGGCAAAGCCGCGCACGACCAGGATATCCAGCCCGTTTTCCATACGACCCCCTGTGCATCGCGCGGTGGCCGGCTTGACATTGAGCGTCCCGGCTTCATGACCCGTGCACGTTCAGCATAGGCAGTCGCAGTGGCGCGCGCATCATCCCCTTGCCGTAGACCCACCTGAACAGATGGGGGAGGACGGTGGCATGGCAAAGGCCCGGCGCGGAAAACACTGGCCCCCGGCGCGCACCAGCGCCACCGCAGCCCGCGTTTGCTCGGGCGAGGCTGGCACCGGCAGGCAGCCGCTAGCGCCAAGGCCGGCGGCGTAGCGCGCGAACTCGGGGTCGGGGGTCTCGCACATGACCAGCCAGCGCCGGGGCGCCAGGCGGGAGTGCAGTGCATCGAGCAGACGGAACGAATCGGTATCGGTGCCGCTGCAGTCAAGCAGCGCGAAATCGATGGGCCCCGGCGGTAATTCGGCTGGGGTCGCCTCCAGCAGCCATTCGGGGGTATGCGATAGCACGGGGGCGAGCGCGGCAAGCTCGCGGAGGTGCCGCAGCACACCTCGTCGCAGCATCATGTTGTGGGCAAGCAGGAGCGTTGTCATCGGCTGTGGGCGACAGCGGGTTGCGTTGGTTGCGCGAGGTGCGCTTAGCCAGCGAGTGCCGGGACCGGCTTCCCGCGAGAGCCACTTGTTTGTTGATCAGGGTAGCAAGTGCAGCACTACGCCGCCTCGTGCATTCGGATGAGGCAGCGTGTTGCAGAGGATGGAGTCGCTGGTGCTCTGGGCCGCCGGGCGCCACTGCGCGCGCCCAGCGGGACTAACAATCAGGCCGCCTGGCAGACACCGGCCAGCTCGACCGGCGACGGCCCCGCGCCGCGAATCGGCACGGCAGCGGTTGCCGGGCCCGGCCAGCTCAGCTTCGCGCCGCGCTGCAGCGCTACGTAAACCGCCTCGCCCTTGTTGCGCACGTGCAGCCGCTGGTAAAGGGTGCACGCATGCGTCTTGGCGGTAGCCACCGAGATGTTCAGCAGACGGCTGACGGTCTTGATCGGATAGCCGCGCGCCAGCAGCGCCAGCACCTCGTACTGGCGCTCGGTAATATTAAGCAGGTGCGATCCGGCCGAAGGCGTTTCCGGCTCGGGGGCGGTGTCGCCCGGCAGATGCTGTGCCGGGTGGACGGCAGCGTCATGTTCGCCATCGACCTGGGTCGGTCCGGCGTGCATATGCAGCGTGGCCAGCGACGGCCTGGCCGGAATCGAGGGCCACGGCACAGGACTCGCGTCGGCGCGCGCCGCCTGGGCCCGGGCGGGAAAGCACTCGCCGTCTGCAAGGACAAGGCGGATCGCCGCATCCAGCATGTCGGCGCTGCAGGCCTTGGACAACAGGCCGCGCACGCTATCGGGCATGGAGGTACCGTTCTGCGGCGACAAGATCTGCTCGGATAGCACCAGGACCCGCTTGGGCATCAGTGTCTGGCAGGCCTGATCCAGTTCCTGCCAGCTCAACGCCGGGTCCGCCGACAATCCGTAGATCATCAGGTCGGCATGGCAGAGCCACTCGGCTGGATAGGGCAGGGCGCCGGGATCGATATCGACGAGGTCGCCGTGGAGGCCGGCCTGGGTCAACAAATGGCGCAGACCCAGGCGCAGGAGGGGATGAGGCTCGATCAAGAGGATTGTGGCCATGGCCGCTCTCTTTTTTTGTTACGGCATGGCGAGCCCCGCGACAACCCGCACATGCTAACGGAAATGCCCCACTATGCTGCGGTTGCATTTCCATACGATCCGTTTCGTCTCCAGGCCGTGGCAGCGTACCCGTCCAGGTCCCGCTGCCCGACTGACCATCCCGTGGAGTCGCTCTCGAATCGCCCCGTTTGCGCTTTCTTACGCTGTAGATGTTTCTTAATTCAGAGTTAAAGAAGTCTAACTCTGGGTCTCAGGATATGCACTGGCGGGGGTGAATGCAAGTCAGGGTTACACCGGGCGAAGCATGTCGTGCAATGTCAGCGGCGTTGGGCTGCGCGGCCGGATCGGCCTACCGCAGGTGGCAAACCGGCGAAAATGGGGGATTTTGCCGGTATAATTATCGGCATTAAACTTCACTATGCATTTACACCCGGATGCATTTAGCGATTGAATAAGTGCCTTATGAATCAAGATCTTAGCGACCAAATCGAACGTTGTCATGCAACCCGGTAAGGCCCCTAGCCTGAGTCTCACCCGCAGCGAATTTGCCGCTGTGCGGGCCTACGTGCAAGGCATGCCGGCCGCCATGGTAGCCGGGCGCTACCTCTCTGATGACGACGACGACGATGACGCAGGCGGCGAATCCGCCTTGCGGCTGTTGCTGGGGCTGCGCGACCGCATGGTGCAGTTGGCGCACCTGCATAGCCGGCAGGATCTGGCCGAACTGCTGGAAGGTGGCCCCGGGCGCTCCAACCGGGGCATGGACCGCCGGGTCGAAGCGCTGGCCGAGCTGGAACGGCTTGGTACCGCCCAGCCCCGCGCCGATCACGGCATCGAGCTCTGGTTTTCCCCCGCCCTGGCGAGGCGCTTGCGAGCACAAAAGATATCTAATCTGCATATTTTGGTGGATCTTGCCAACCGCCACGGCAATGCGTGGTGGCGTTCGGTGCCCCGCATCGGCGCCCTTGCCGGAGCGGCAATCAACCGGTGGCTGGCCGATCATCGCGATGTGGTGCGGGATGAGCGGGGAGAACCTTTGCTGCGGGAGCACGTTTTCGCGCGGGGCCGCCTGGCCGAAGCCACGCTTGGCCCGCGCTTGCGCCAACTGGTGCCGTTTGAGCTGATGCGCGAAGAAGAATCGGGTACGGTGACGGCGACTTCACCTGATAGTGATCTAAAAGGCTCTTTTATAAGCGATCTCGCCGCCGTTCGGGCTTGGCTCGCAGCAAATCAGGCGCAGCAAAGTACCTGGCTGGCGTACCGTAAGGAGGCCGAGCGGCTTTTGCTCTGGACGGCGATGGCGCGATGCAAGCCGCTGGCCATGCTGGATCGGCAGGATCGCCAGGACTATTTGGCGTTCCTTCGTCATCCTGCTCCCGTACAGTTGTGGGTCGGTCCGCGTGCGCCCAGGGAGTCGGCGGCATGGCGCCCGTTCACCGGTCCGCTGTCGGAGAGCAGCGTGCTCCATGCTTCGCGCATCCTGGGCGCGCTGTTTGAATGGCTGCAAAGCCAGGGACATGTGGCGGAGCACGTCTGGCAGCCCGAGAGCCAGTCGAAGAGGATGGCGCCGCGCATGGCCGTGCCCGTGGCCGCCGGGACCACCCTTGAGTCCGAATCGCTGGCCAGATTCCTTGCCTGGCTAGCGGCCCAGGGCCGGGATCCCGAAGGCATTCGCTATCGCGCCGCCGAAGCGGCAGTCCGCTTGTTGCAGGAGCAGCCCATCGGATTTGCGAGCCTGGCGACGTTCACGCGCGGCAAGCTTAGCGAGCACGAAGAAGTTGGTACGCATGAAGAAGTTGGTACGCCCTGTGCCGAGGAGGGGCACGGCGAGGGTGAGGGTCTAAGCGAGGCGGCTCGCAGCGCACTGGAGCGTCACTGGCAGGACCGCGGGCTGGATTGGAGCAGGCAGGCCGGCCAGCCGATCGTGCTCGTCGGCCCTCCCCGGCTTCCGCCTACCGGCCGTGCCAGGCGCAAGGCGGAGAGGTCGCCGGGTGCAGGCTACTCGGTCAGGGGATTGCATGCCTTGCTGAGCCAGGTGATCGAGCGATATCGGGAGGCCGAGGATGCCGAGTTCGCGGCCCGCTCGCCGCGCGACCTTGCAGGGCGAAGAACCCGGGTGAAACGGATTGGGGCGGGAGTCATGGCCCCTGAGGCTTCCGGGGCCTGCACAGCGGATCATGTTCATGTCGTTCCGGCCTTGGAGTGACCGGATGGGGTGGGTGATCGCTGCCCTTCCCCCTCGACTCCGACTATGCAAGCTGCAGCTGTCAGCTAGCGGTCTTTTCCAGGCCAAAACGCGCCTTGAGGGTCTCGACCAGCGCTTCGCGCGCGCCTCGGTCGCTCACTTGCACATCCAGCACCACGCGCCCGGAATCCCACTCCTTGATCGTGCCCAGCAACTGCCCAGCGTCGCTGCGGATCTTGTACTGGCGGCTGATCTCCTTGATCTTGCGTGCCTTGCCTTCCTGCGCGTGCTTGCGAATCGCCTCGACCTCACGGCTGGACAAGCCCTCTGCCATGATGCGCGTGGCCAGGTCCCGTGTGCGGTCCTCTCCAACGATCTTGCAATAGAGCGTCAGCTCATAGCCGGTGGCAATTCCGATTGCGCTGGGACGCTCGCGCATGACGCCCAGGACGGACTCGGGCAGTCTCAGCAGCGCCAGTGTCTTGTTGACCGTGCCGGCTGACATCCCTGTCAGTTCGCAGATGTCTTCCTCTTTCTGGACCTTGCCTTCGTCGAGCAGTTGCCGCCAGGCAATCGCGTTGTCCAGCGCCGACTGGTCGGACCTTTGCTCATTGAGCAGGAACGACAGCCGGTAGAAATCCAGGTCATTCAGGTTGCTCTCGATGAAGCATTCCATCTCGAGCTTGCCCGCGGAGGCCAACGCCCGCTTGCGGTAGTGGCCATCGATCAGGATGTAGTGCCCCGGCCGGGCCAGATCCGGCGTAGCCAGGCCCGGTGTTTTCTGGCCGTGGGTGGCAATCGAAGCCGCGCGTTCCTGCACCACCACAGGGTCGTAGATGCGGCGGGCATTGAACGGATTGTCGTGGAGCTGCGCCAGCGGCACCTTCATCAGGATTCGGCCACCCTCCTCCTCGGACTCACTTTCAGCGCTGAAAATGGGGCTCGGTTCTCGGCCGCGCACCTGGAGCAATCCGTTGGGGTGCTGCGAAATTGCCGCTTCGGCGCGGGCAAAGCGATCGATCGCGTCCCCTCGTGTTTTTTCTGCCGCCATTCCCGCCAACATGCCTGCCTTGAGGCTTTTCAATTTTGTCGCCATACCTAGTGCTCAATCAAAGACAATACTTCGTCGACCATCATGTCGACTTCCTGCACGGACTCGCGCGCCCCGGCCACGCCGTGCACGGTGCAACCAATCGCCTGGCATTCGCGGAACGGCGAGCGCGAACCGATCATCGATTGCATCAACGGGATTTCCAGATCATCCCCCAAAATCTCAATCGCCTGGCGCGCAATGGAAACGCGCCGCTGCACCATGTTCGCCATGACGCGGATCCGCAGCGTTTCATTCTGGACCTGAGCGTGTTGGGCTAGGGTCTTGGCGGCCACCGCCGCCCAAAGGTCGGGAGGCGATGGGACGACCGGGATGATAGCCAGATCGGAAATCAACAGGGCGCTCGAGGGCGCAGCCGAATGTACCGCCGGAGGGCAATCGACCACGATGTAATCGTAGTCCTGGATGAATTTCCTGACTTCGCGGTGCATTGCGCCGCCGGACGGCGCCAGGCCGATCACGGAGGCAGGAAAAGGCCGCTCGTCGCTTGCCTGCGCGGCCCAGCGTGTTGCCGTGCCTTGCTCGTCCATATCGACAAGCATCGACCGCGCGCCGCGCAATCCGAGCGTACCTGCGAGATGCATGCTGACTGTGGTCTTTCCGCACCCGCCCTTTTGGTTGAAGACCGTGATGATTTTAGCTGGCACTACGACCTCTCTTTCAGCGCTGAAAGCGCGATTATCGCTAGCCGCAACTTTAGTCAAAGTGACGTGCTGGCTCAACTGTTTTTTGAATTTATATTTTAAATATAATATTAGCGAGGATATTTCGCGTTATGGAAACGATAGATTTCCACTTGAAATGCGGCACGGAATACGCCTAAAGTAGCGATAGTGCGTCTTTCGACGCACATGACACAACTAGACAAACTGGTTATGATGCCCGCAACAGTCGAGTCAAGTCGTGTCACCTCGTCGGCGTCCGTTCGGTAACTACGAGAACTTAGCGTGCTTGAACGGTTGTTAGCGTTGTTTGCGTTGTGTACAAGAACTTGCTTCGAAAGGAAATTCACATGACAACCGGTACGGTCAAATGGTTCAATGAGACCAAAGGCTTTGGCTTCATTACCCCGGATGACGGCGGTGCGGATCTGTTCGCGCACTTCTCCGAAATCCAAGGTTCGGGCTTCAAGACGCTCAAAGATGGTCAGCGCGTCACGTTTGAAGTAAAGCAGGGCCCGAAAGGCTTGCAGGCATCCGCCATCAAGCCGGCCTGATCTCACGAATCACGCCGAAATCGCAAACTACGCCGGGCTTTCGGGCTTGACGTGGTGAGTAAAGCAAAAGGCAAGCGTTTCACGCTTGCCTTTTGTGCTTCTTGCGGTGCGACAACGTCTGCTCTGCATCCAGGCACCTTCGCGCCATTTCCAGGGGGGCTTTAACGAAAAACCCGCCAGCTCATTCAGCAGGCGGGTTCGGCAATGCATGTGCCCAGGCTCAGGCGAGCTTGCGAACGCTCGTACGGGAAGGCTGCAGGATCAGGGCCTTGGACGAATCCGCATCCACCTTGGCGCCCGGATAGACAACCAGCACATCCTTGAGCGCCTTGCGGAACAGTGCACGGAATTTCCGCTCACTTTCGGTTTCGGTGCCGAACTGCATCTGCAAGGCCTCCCACGGAATCTCGGTACGCCGCTGGATCGTGAAGAAGCGGTAGGTCAGCCAGGAGTATACGTCCAGCGCGAACGGCGACTGCTTGAGCGCCTTAAGCGCGCGCATGTCGACCGGGACGGGCCGGTTAACCAGCTCATTGAAAAATGGCTCGGACAGCACCACAAAGCTCTCGAACATCGAGCCCTGCCCCGGCTGCATGGGATCCCACCAGGTCGACAGCTGGTCTGCCAGCAGATAGCCGACGCGATCGATCGAAAGCGGCTCATGGCTCTGGTTCTGATTCTGGCTTGGCGTGGACTTGTTCTGAACGATGGCAATGGTGGCGGAGAACAGGCGGATCATCTGCTGTCGCACCAGCGTCATGGTGCCACGCTTGCCACCTGTGGCCATCGGAATGCCCAGGTTGTACATGAACTCGGACAGCGAATTGCCCAATGAGATGCGGCGGTCCTCGACCGTCCCGGTAAACTCGCCGCGCTTTTTCTTGGCCATGATCTCCTTGCCGATCCAGGCAAGCATCAGGCGCGGATAGGAGCCATAGGGATAGCCGAGCGAGACCGTTTCGGACACCAGTTTCTGGCGACCGTTGCTGGCCTTTTCTGAACGTTGCTGCGTGAAGTACCCAGGCTGGATCATCAGCGAAATATTCCCGCTGGTCCGCGTCCACACGGGCGGCGCACCTTTTGGCGCCCGGTAAGGCAAGGTGACCTGCACACTGGCCCGGCTCAAAAAGCCGACTTCGCCACTTTGCCAGGCATCTTCCCGTTCCATGGCCTGGGCTTCGTCGAACAGGCGCTGGAATTTCTCGGACGGAACCAGACTGTTCTCGTCGCCGGGAACGATGATGCGGGAGGGCTCACTGTCCAGATCGGCTGGACCGCGGGACCCAAGGATGGTCTGGTTGCGTTTGATGGGCATATTGGCGTGCTTCGGAATACACGACTTTTTACGCGAAGCAATCCGCCTTGTCACGCAGAAACGGGTTCGGTAGACGAATTTCCTGCAATGCCGCGTGTTTTGGGTGTGCTGGGTCTCATGGCTGATTGCATGGTGGACTACGGTGGGCAATCCCGAAGGGTTGTCCACGGAAGGCCAGCCATCAGCTACCGGTAAACGTTAAGAGTATGGGTTAACTACTTGTAAACCGTATACGGGAGACTCAGGACCTTGATTTGTATGAGGAAAAACACCCTCCGCGAACCCGATTCTGCGTGAAACCGTACTCGATTCTGCGAAGTGCTGTACCAGATTCTGCGGTATACCGAACCCGTTTCAGCGCAAAGCCCGAACCGGTTTCTGCGTGGATAACTCCCTGTTCCCACAGGCTTTTCCACAGCTGGGGACACCAAAAGCGTACCCGTTTCTGCGCACGCCGAGCGTTTTCAGCCACGTATACCGCGTAAACCGGCGTTCCGGAGTAGTTATCCCCGCAGAAATTGGTACGCCTCCAGGTTTACCAAAGCCTCTCCTGCTGCCCTGCGTACCCAATTCTGCGTCGCGAAGGCCCTCGCCGTTCCATTTGCGTACCCAATTCTGCGCTGCGGCATTTGAAAACAGACTTTTCGGGGCTCGCTGCCCCGAAGCGTACCCGTTTCTGCGGCGTACCCAATTCTGCGAACCTGCCTTCCGAATCACGCGGCACCAAAAGCGTACCCGTTTCTGCGTGCCTGCTGCGACCTCGCTTTCCTCTTCGCGTACCCGTTTCTGCGACATCGAAGCCGGTCGTCCTGCGCACAGAATTCTCTTCTTTCTATTATACATAAGACTTATATCGAAAGCGAGTGCTTGCACTCAAAAAAAGCAAATAAGTAAAAGGACTTTTGCAGGCGTACCCGTTTCTGCGTATGCCTCCGATCGGGCTGTCGCCGGCACGGGCATCTGCTGCGGGCACCAGTCAGGTGTGCGTACCCGTTTCTGCGGCCGTGACAGGGCCGAGAGGGGCGCTATGCGTACCCATTTCTGCGGGAAAAAGACAAATTCCTTCCTGGGCAAGGACTTTGGGAGGGGAGGAGACGGGGAATGCGGTCGAGGGCCCGCCTGAAGGGGACGGCTGAATACCGGAAACGCGATTCCGGTCGTTGCGCGTACCCGTTTCTGCGCGATTTCAGGTGTCTGAGCTACTGGACGGCGAGAAGAAAAAAAAACGGGGCGTACCCGTTTCTGCGTTGTGATATTGCGTCAGTCACCCCCTTGCGGGATGCCTGCGGAGGTGCTCGCAGCGCCCGAATGCCGACACGCAGTGGAGTTTCAAGCAGTGCGTACCCGTTTCTGCGTGCCTAGTGGCTGCCTGGCGTCAGGAGAGGCGGCTACGGGTTAAAGAAGTCACGGCACCCGGGAGGGTGCGTACCCATTTCTGCGCGGGATTCCGGAGGCCTTCCGGAGCCGACGCGGCGGCAGAGAGCGGAGCGTACCCATTTCTGCGTGCCTTTTGAGGGGGAGGCCGACTGCGTTGCCAGGTGGGAACAGCGGCGCCGTCCCTGTGGCGATCTCGCTGCGGTGCGGGATCCGGGCGAGGCCAGGAGGATTGCCGGACAAAAAAAACCCCGCCTCGAGAGGCGGGGTTTTCCTGACTGGGCGCACCCCCTAGTGGGGTGCCAGTCTACTGCTTACAGCGGCGTGATGTTCGCAGCTTGCAGGCCCTTCGGGCCGTTCTTGACTTCGAACGACACGCGTTGGTTTTCCTGCAGCGACTTGAAACCGTCGGAGCGGATTTCAGAGAAGTGCGCGAAGAGATCGTCACCGCCAGCGTCCGGCTTGATGAAACCGAAGCCCTTGGCGTCGTTGAACCATTTAACGATACCGGTTTGCATGGTATTGCTTTTCCTGGGAAAAATTTAAAAGAAACGGATAGCTCACGCATATCCGAGCAAAGCAACTCAAGGAAAGGACACCATGGACAACGGAAGTACCATGACGGTGGCTAACGAATGTGCTGTTGCCTCGTCGCTTGAATCTAGCGGGGTTTATACGGCGGATTAGCGTCAGCGTCAAGGTAGGGTCATTCTGGATGTCTGCCTGGATCCACTACGAGCCATCGTCGGGTCATCACGTTTTTCAGATGATTCCTATTCGCCGCTAGTGCTGTGCCGAGGGGGAAATTGCCCGACAGTACGCTCGGCGGGTCTAGGTGCACGGCCCGCAACCTCAGCCGCATGTGCAAGCCGGAAGCACGGCGCGACCACGATAACAGGAGACCCCATGCCGATACAGGAACCCATCAGCCAGCCCACACCACCCGCCGCCGCCGGCACTTCGCTGGCGGAACGCTGGTTCAAGCTCAGCGAGCACCAGACCGACGTGCGCACCGAGTTCCTGGCGGGGCTGACCACGTTCCTGACCATGGCATACATCATCTTCGTCAACCCCAGCATCCTGGGCGATGCCGGCATGCCGAAGGACGCCGTATTCGTGGCAACTTGCGTGGCGGCCGCGATCGGCACGTTCATCATGGGCCTGTATGCCAACTACCCGATCGCGATGGCGCCGGGCATGGGACTGAACGCTTACTTTGCCTACACGGTCGTCAAGGGCATGGGATTTCCCTGGGAGGCCGCGCTGGGCGCCGTCTTCATCTCAGGCTGCCTGTTCCTCCTCGTCACCTTGTTCCGCGTGCGCGAGATGATCGTCAATGGCATCCCGCACTCGATCCGGGTGGCGATTACCGCAGGCATCGGGCTCTTCCTTGCCATCGTCGCGCTCAAGAACGCCGGCATCGTCGCCGCGAGCCCCGCTACCCTTGTCACCATTGGCGACCTGCACCGGACCCCTGCCATCCTGGCGATCGTCGGTTTCTTCGTGATCGTCGCGCTAGACCACCTCAAGGTCAAAGGCGCCATCCTGATCGGCATTCTGCTGACCACCCTCCTCAGCTTCGCAGTGGGCGACAACACCTTCCACGGCGTGTTTTCCGCCCCGCCCTCGATTGCGCCGACCCTGTTCAAGCTGGATATCTCCGCCGCACTGTCGATCGGCATCATCAACGTGGTGCTGGTGTTCTTCCTGGTCGAACTGTTCGATGCCACCGGCACGCTGATGGGCGTGGCCAATCGCGCCGGGCTGCTCAAGGCGGGCAAGATGGACCGGCTGAACAAGGCGCTGATGGCCGACAGCACGGCGATCATGGCGGGCTCGTTCCTGGGCACTTCCTCCACCACCGCTTACATCGAGAGCGCCTCCGGCGTGCAGGCAGGCGGGCGCACCGGGTTGACCGCCGTCACCGTAGGCGTGCTCTTCCTCGCATGCCTGTTCATTTCGCCGCTCGCAGGCACTGTCCCGGGCTACGCCACGGCGCCGGCCCTGCTTTACGTGTCCTGCCTGATGCTGCGCGAACTGGTGGATCTGGACTGGAGCGATGCGACCGAGGTGGTGCCGGCTGTGCTGACGGCGCTTGGCATGCCTTTCACCTATTCGGTGGCCAACGGCGTGGCCTTCGGCTTCATCACCTATGCCGGGCTCAAGTTGCTGACCGGACGTGCCAGGAGCGTCCCGCTCATGGTGTGGATCATCGCGGCGGTCTTCGTCTTCAAGTTCTATTACCTGCCGGGGCATTGAGCCTACTGGCGCCCGTTTGAAGGACCGCGTTGGCGAGCGTTTGCCGGGTGACGAGAAAAGCGTACCCGTTTCTGCGTGGCTGGGCGTGGCCCTCCCGTCCTTCCCCTCCAGACGGCGCCGTACCCGTTTCTGCGTATCCGGCGCACACCGAGGCATGACACCCGCGTACCCATTTCTGCGTGGAATGTAAGTGACCAATTACCTCGCATGGCAGATAGTGAGTGCCAATGTGCTCATACTAAAGGATGATATTCGGTTGAGTACCCATACTGAGGACTGGACAAACTGGCCTAAATGCACTGAACTAGAGGCGTGGCAGATTGCGGGGCGCTTCAGGGCGCCCCTTCTTGACTCCGGCACTCCGGGGCCGCGCCTGCTGGCTCAGCGTCTTCAGGCCTGCAATAGCGACAACAACAAGTCCACCTTAAATGCGAGGGCAGGGACTGAATGAGCAGACCATCGCCAAGATGGCTTCGCCACCACGAAAGGAGCGCGCGGAGACACGCCCGCCCGACAAGAGCAAACAATAAGACTAAACAAAAGTGGTAATCGCGAACGTGTAGTGCCGGGGGTGTTGTTCAACGGGGATCAATCATGACTGCAGGAGAAATCCGGCGACCCGCCATGGGGCCCATCAGCGAGTCCGCCAGTCTTTCCATTCACCGTGCCTGGGCGGCTTTGGGAGAAACCGCCGCCGAGCCACCGCGCCGAAGCCGCGTCAGCGAGCGCGGCGATCCTGCCGCCAGTACCGTCGAAGCGTTCCTGAGCCAGGACCAGGCGTTGCCGGCGTACGTGCGTGCCGCGATCGAACAATTGCTGCAGCGGCAGCGATCGGTGGATGGCGAGCTGTCCCGCCAGCGCGCGCTGCTGCAGGAATGGATTCTCAGCCAGTTGACCTACAAGGCGCTCTATTACCGGTATTCCGGGCAATCGCCTGAAGCGCCACGCGCTGAGTTGATGCGCGAAAAAGACCAGGTGCGCCGGCGTATTCGCGACCAGCTCCATGCCGGTAGCGACCACACCGCCATTCTTGGCGAGCAGTCCCGCAGTCTGTCCAAGCCGTAATGCCGACGTTGCGCGTGGGGGAACTCCCCCAACCGACTCAGCTTGACCGCACACAGAGCCCGCACGAGAGCGGGATCGCGGTGCAAGCCGGAATAGTCAAGATGCCCAATGTCAGGGAGAACGTTATGGACCGACTGTGCAAGGCGGCGACACGCACCGCACAGGTGTTGGTCGTATCTCGCCACGAACCCTATGGATTTGATCCGGCCCAGTTCGGCTCCGGCTGGGAGATTCGCCACATCCAGCAGATCCGGGACCTTAGCCGGGTGGTGCGGGGCAGCGCGCCAATGGCCGGCGTCCTTGATCTCGAGACCGAATACAGCGATGCCGAGCTGATGCAGCTCGAGCAGAGCCTGCAATACCTGCACGTAATGTGGGTGGCGATCACGTCGTCGCGCATGCTGGAAGACGAACGCGTGAGGAGGCTGATACGCGACTACTGCGTGGACTACGTGCGCACGCCGTTTTCGTTCAGCGAACTGCTCTACACGCTTAAACATGCCCACGGCATGGCCTGCCTGCATGGCGCGCGCAGCCACGAACTGGTCGGCCACGGCCCCATGATCGGCGAGTGCGCGGTGATGCGCAGCATGTTCCGCTCGCTCGCCAAGGTCGCGCACAACGAGGCGCCCGTCTTTATCTCCGGCGAGTCCGGCACCGGCAAGGAGCTGGCGGCGCAGGCCATCCATGAAGCCTCGAGCCGGCGCAAAGGCCCGTTCGTGGCGATCAACTGCGGCGCCATTCCGCCGCACCTGGTGCAATCCGAGCTGTTCGGCTATGAGAAGGGGGCGTTCACCGGTGCCAACCAGCGCAAGATCGGCTGGATCGAGCAGGCGCAGGGCGGTACGTTGTTTCTCGATGAAATCGGCGACCTGCCGCTGGAAAGCCAGGTAGCCCTGTTGCGCTTCTTGCAGCAAGGCACCATCACCCGGCTTGGCGGGCACCAGTCGATCCCGCTGGATCTGCGCATCATCTCGGCGACGCACGTGGACCTGGTGGCGGCGCAATCCGACGGACGCTTCCGTGCCGACCTGTTCCACCGGCTATGCGTTCTGACCCTCTCGATCCCGCCATTGCGCGAGCGCGGCGAGGACATCCTGCTGCTGGCCAACTCGGTGCTTGCCGAGCATGGCCACGAGGCCCATCGGCGCATTCGCGGATTCTCGCCATGTTCCACCCAGGCCATGATGCAATACGAGTGGCCGGGCAATGTGCGCGAACTGATCAACCGGGTACGGCGCGCGATCGTGATGACCGATAACCGCAAGATCACCGCGGAGGACCTGCAATTGCACGGTGGCAGCGACTCGCCACGCAAGACCTTGGATGCGATCCGCGAGGAGGCGGAACGCGAGGCGATCCGTACCGTGATGGCAAGCCACGGCTTCCACGTGGTACCTGCCGCGCGCGAGCTCAACGTTTCGCGTGTCACCTTGTACCGGCTGATGCACAAGCACAATATCCGGATCGAGGCGCATCCCGGCGCCGGCGAATAGCCGGCCATCGAAGGACGGGCGGGCTACGGCCCGCTTTTCTTGTCCGGCCTTGGGGTGTTCAGAACGTATAGGGAAAACGCAGCGTCACCGTGTAGTTCGGCGCATCCGGGGTGAGTCCGAGGCCGATCGCGGTGCTCACTGACAAGCCTTTGGTGATCACGTGATTGAAGCCGAATGTCATGGTGGCTACGTTGGCCCGGCTGCCGATCACAGTCTGCTTGACACCCGCGGTGGTGACCTGCGTGCTCGATGAGATGGCGGCATTGAAGGCCATCGACATCGACGTGCGGTCGTTGAGCGCGAGCGCGAGACCGCCGCCAAACCCGATGGTGTCGCCCAGTTTCACATCGGCCGGCGTGACTTGTCCCTGCACCGAGGAGATATCGCTCACTGAGCGCTTGATGTTGTAGGTGTAGCTGCCATTGACGAACAACACCACGGGGTCATAGGTCTTGAGCAGTGACAAGCCGGCCGTCACGGCCCACACGCCGTTGCCCGTGGGCAACTGGTCGGCAATGTTCAGGTTGTTGTTATTGGCATTCGCCGACACCAGCTTGATGCCGAACGGCGAGCGCCCGGTGGGCGCGCGCACGCGGATGCTGCCGACCACGTCGGGCGCGGCGCCGCTTTCGCGCAGGAACTGGTAGTACAGGCCCATGCTGATATCGCCCAGCGCCGTTGTGCTCAGCGTGGCATCGGACAGGCTGGAGGCGGAGCCGCCCGCGCCGCCGGAGATGAAGTTGGTGTTGCGGTACATCACCGGCAGATCGAAGTCCATCGACAGGCGGTCGGACAGGCCGTAGCGTGCGATGGTGTCGTACGTGAGCGTGTGCGACTTGGTCTGGTTGAGGTTGATGGTGCCGAGGAAGATGGCGTCCAGCGCCAGGAAGCCGGACAGCGACAGCGCGCGCCGGTCGTAGTAGCTGTAGATGAAGCCGCTGTCGATGGTCAGGCGCCGCTCGAACAGCGGCGCATGCTCGCTCTGGTAGACCAGGCCTTTGCTCTGCACGCGTGCCTGTTGCTGTGTCTCGCGCGCATCGGAACCCACCACCGGCGTGTCGCCGGCGGGCGTTGCGGTGGCCGTGCCGCCCGCGGCAGGGCTTGCGCTTTGTGCCAAGGAGGGAACGCCGGCGGCGGTCATTCCGCCACCGGCGTTCCCGTTGGCACTGCTCCCCGTTCCTGCTACTACCCCCCGCCCGCGCGCCCCGACCATTTCCAGGTCGTTCAGGCGCTGTTCGAGAGCCTTGATGGTCTTGTCTTGTTGCTCGACCAGTCTTGTCAGCCGTTCGATCCGCTCGTCGGCACTGGGCTGGGCGCTGACCTGCGCCCACGCGCCGGCCGAGATCAGCGTACCCGCCAGGGTACCTATCAGAGCGAGTTCGGTCTTCATCTTTCCCCCCGGAAATCTGAATGGGCGCGAAGCGGGTGCGCCAGCCCTGTGCATGCTGGATTATCGTCGCATCGTTGCGATTGCCGCTAGTGCGTCCCGCATGCTGGTTTGCGTCAGTTGCTGGATCGTCAGTTGCTGCACCTGCAACGTAATGTTGGTGAGGTTGAGCACTTGCTGCGCATCGCCCGTGATGCGTGCCGCCTGCATCAGGCTGCCGCCTTGCGCATTCTGCGTGGCGCTGCCCGCGGCCGACTGGATGGCCAGCGACACGCCGCCGCCTGGCGCGACCGTGGCGCTGGCGGTGATGCCATTGCCGTGTGCCACTTGTGCTGCCGGGTTGCTGCTTGCCATGCTCGGTGTGGGCGCCGCCGCGATGGGTGTGGTCTGGGTCGTGATGGTGCTGACGTTGCTGGCCGAATTGCCATCGCCGGCGATCTGCGCGACCTGGCCCACGCCTGCCACCTGCACCGCGGAGCTGGCAGTGCCGCCATTGCCTTGCACATTGCCGGGGGCAAGGCTCTGGACGCGAGCCGACAAGCTCGCCGTGGCCTGCGCCACCGCGGTGCTGGCGGCGAGGTTGGCGGCGGCGACGCGGGCGGTTGCCGTGGCGATCGCCGTATCGTTCTGCCAGCGCGAAACCATCTCCACCACAAAGCCGCTGACCAGGCTCGCGCCCATGTACTTGCCGCGCACGCCCGCCATTTCCGCGTCGGAGACGAGTTCCGCCATTGCCGGCGAGGCCATCACGTCGCTGGCATCGTCAGCCGCCGTGGATGCCAGCGCAGGCGTTGGCGTGGCCAGCGCCATGCCGGCGGAGCAGCTCAGGCAGAGGAGGCGCAGTGCGGTGTCCATGTCAGAAGTAGTCCATCCGTATCAGGCCAAAGTCAAGCGCCGCGGGCACCATGCCCCCGGCCAGCGCGGCATTGGTCCGGTCGCGCAAGGCGGGCGCGGCGATATCGAGCAGCGGCGAGTTTGGATCGAACGGCCGGCCGACGATGGCGAACACCAGCCCGTTCCAGTTCGCCGCGAAATCCTCCTCCTTGATGATGCGGTTGCCCAGCGCCGGATCGGCAACGAACACGCGCCCGTCGATAGCCTTGCGCACCACCACGAAATGCAGGTAGCCGTTGACGTCGAGCAAGGTGATGACCGGGATCTTGAGTTGCCGCAGGGCGCTGTAGTCCACGCGGAATCCCCGTCCGCGCAAGCCCAGCGTTTCGACGTAGTTGCGCATGTCGAGCATGGAGAAGCCATTCTTGACCACGGTGTCGGCGTCGGAGATGCGCAGCATGTCCTCGACGATCCTGGGCTCCGCCAGGTCATAGCCGTAGCCGTAGCGCAACAGCGTGCCTACCGCGGCCGCGCCGCAACTAAAGTCAAGCTGCTGGCGCATCATGTTCTGGTAGCGCATCTCGAGCATGCTCTTGACGGGCTTCCTGAGCATCGGCTGTCCGTCGATGTCGATCGTCATCGTGCTCTGACCATCGGCACTGAATGCTGCTGCCAGCAGCATGCATGCCCCGGTCACGCGGAATAGCGCGCGCATGACACTCCCCCTTGGGCGGGTTGAGCCGGCGTCCCCCGGACCCCGGCTCTCCTGCCGCGTTCGTGCTGTTGCCGCAGTGCTTGCTCAGTGGGTCGCCGTGGAAATGGCGAGCCCGTTGCTCTGCGCGTTGCCGGCCCCGGCGGCGATATTTACGCCGATGTTGCCCACTGCGTTGACCAGGGCGCCGCCGTTGAGCGTGGCGGCGTTGTTCGGCCTGCAGCCGCACATGGACAGGTCATTGCCGTAGGTGGTCTGGTCATTGGACGCGGTTGCCTTGGCCAGCGCGCCGACAGGGTCCCCGCCCTTGCGGCCGCTGTCGCCGCTGCCCATATTGACCGAGGCCGCCAGCGCATTGCTCTGCAGGTTGCCGGCGCCCGCGGCGATGTTCACGCCGACGTTGCCCTTGGCCCCGGCCAGCATGTTATCGGCCATGCTGGCGCTGTTTGCGGCGCCGACCATGTGCATGCCGTTATCCCCGGTCTTCTGGCTGGAGAACACCTGCGCCGAGGCGAAGACATCCGACGCGTCGATGCTGGCCAGCGCGGCCTGGTTGGACTGGCCGTTGCCAGCGCCAGCGGATATGTTCACGCCGATATTGCCTTGCGCATTGAACAGCGCGCTGCCGCCGCCGAATGCACTGTTGGTGGACGGGCCGATGCGCACGCTGTTGTCGCGCGCGCTTTGCTGGCTGTTGACCACCGCGCCCGATTCGGACCTGAAGTGGATATCTCCCCAGGCAAAGCCGAAGCCACGGACATAGATGTCGTTGCTGATCGCTGTCTGGCTGTAGATATCGGCGTCGTCCGGCCGGTCGAAGTAACTGAAGCCGCCCGCGAATGCGCTGGTTGAAAGCGCGATGCCCGCTGCAATGGCGAGGATTTTCGTTCTCATGATTTTCTCCTTCCCTGCTTAGAAAAAAGTGCCCGCCGGGGGACGGAGCACAAAAACGTTGGACGAGACATTCCCCGATCCTGCCGTCTGGTTCAGCTGCACCAGGCCAGTTGCGTTGCGGTAGGCATCTGGCTGGATGACTGCCTCGCGCGGACCCGTTGCGTGGCCCGCTGAACCCGGGCGACTTCCTCCGGCCGATTCCGCGGCTAGCAAGCCGTCGGAGATGGCTTCGATCTTTACGCTGGCGGCCGGCGCCAGCACTGCCGCATTGATTTGCACGTTGCCGTTGCCGCTGGCCACGTTTGCCGAAAGCATCCCGCTGCCATTGGCGAAGGCACCGCCGCCGATCTGGCTGACGGCGCTTGTCGCGGGTGCGGTTGCGCCGGCACGCTGCCGCGATTGCACATCCGCGCTGCCACTCGCGATGGCGGCCTGGTTGCTTTGCGCGTTGCCGCTGCCGGCGGCCAGGTTCACGGCCGCGCGACCGGCAACGCCGGTGAGCGCGCCGACATCGATGCGGGTGCTGTCGGTGGTTGAGCCCTGGACCTGCGCATGGAGCGGCAGGCAGGCAAGCATCAGGGTGGCAAGCCAGGCAGCGTGGTTGCCGCGCATGGTGTGGACGCCTGTCATGGCCGGCCTCCCACCGCGAGCGGCGCCAGTCCGCGCATCAAGGCGCCAGTCATGTTGCCGCTAGCCTGCGCGACCTGGCCGGCGATGCCGACCGGAACGCTCCCGGCGCCACTGCCACTAGCCAGGCCCTCGATCTGGCGGGGCGCCAGGGCCAGCCGCCCGGTGGCGGACTGGCTGGCGCCGGACACGGCGTTGCCGGCCGCGCTGCGGCCTACCGCGGCAGCGAGATCGCTGTCGGTCAGGTCGCTGGCGATGGCGGCGGTGGACTGCTGGAAACGTGCGGACGGAAACGGTTCGACAGCGGCGGCTATCGGCATGTCCCCCTGCGGTATGCCGCGATAGGCAATACGCGGCTCGACGCTGCGCAGAACGACGATATCGCTTGAGTCTGCAATCGCGGAGAAGGAAGCAAGGGCGGCGACAAAAGCTGCAAGACCGATGGCGCAGGCCGCGCCAGTCGATACGAACGCCTCCGTGCCGTCATTCGCGCTGGCGGCTGACGCATGGCTGAACTCACTCCCGCGTTGTAGGACTCGTCGCGTCATCTTTTTATGTCTCCCTGTGGCGAACAGAGCGACAAGCGTGCCAATACCCTGCAATCGAGCGCTGGCAACGGTTTGCGGGTGGTGCGCGAGAGCGCGCGGAAGTTCCCTGATAGAGGAAGAACATTATGGTTGCAGCGCTGTAACGCGGCATTGCCGATGGTGCCGGACGAAAGCGATCGCCGATTGGGCGCAAGGCCATGCTGAGTCAGGCACGACGACGCGCCATGAGCGCCCGCAAGGGCGGGCCGGTGCTGGTTGCATCGCTGAAACAGGGCTGGGGCCGGCAAGCGTGCCGCCCGGTCTTTGGTATCGGCGGCAAGGCGGGCGGCCCGGGCAGTCTGCGTCCCGCCTGCGCCGCTTTACGCGCGTTTGCAGGCGCGCGGCTCCGTACGCAGAAACGGGTACGCTCCGGGCTTGCAGGAGCGTGATGCCTGGGTCGGCGGCATTGGCCTGGGCGCGCCGTTGCGAAGCTGTTGGCGCTCAGGCCGGCAGCACGGGCAAGGCTGATGGAGCAAGAGGTGTCTGCGCGGTGCCGGCGGCTTGCTCGGCCAGTGCACCGGAGATGGGCTTGGGTCCGGGCTGGCTGCGTTCGCAGCCGGCGGCGGCGAGCAGGCCGAGCGCCAGGAAGACGGCGGTGCCAAGGCGGCGGAGGGTTTTCCGGTTCATGGTGCCTCCTTCTGGTTGTCGAAAGGTGGTGTGCGGGAGGACGGTACCTGGACGGCTGGTGCTTGCGACCAACCGCCCCGGCGGCGCCGTTCACCCGCAGCGAGACGGCGCGTAGCCCACCTTTTAGTCTAGCCGTTCACGGCCCGGACCGGGTCGGAACCGGGGGCGCGAGCCGCGCCCGGGCGGCTTGGGCAAAGCGCGGGATGGGCTGTATCATGAACCTTGGAACGGATAACAAAACGGGAGAAGGCTTCATTGGAGTCCCATCATGTTGCGCTACGCCGTGGTTTTCTTCGTCATCGCCATGATCGCGGCCGTGTTTGGCTTCGGCGGCATCTCCGCCGCGGCGGCGGAGTTCGCCAAGATCCTCTTCATCATCTTCCTCGTGCTGTGCGCGGTGTCGTTGATATGGGGCCTGAGCAAAGACCGGGGCTAGGGCAGGTCGCCGAGCCCTTTAGCCGCCCGACCGACAACGGGATCCACGCTTGAATCCAGCAGATTCTCCCGACCAGTCCCTGGACCGCACGCCACCCAAGCGACACGCTCGCGGCATCGGCCATTGGCTGCCCGATCGCCACACCGCCACGCGCACGGCCAAGGTGGTGCTGGCCGCGGTCAGCGCATGGCTGGCGCACCGGGCCGCCAGCAAGGGCGCGGCGCTGTCCTTCTACATGCTCTTCTCGATGGCGCCAGTGCTGGTGCTGGTGATCTCGATTGCCGGCATCTTCTTTGGCGCGGAAGCGGCACGGGGCGAGATCTTTGCCCAGATCGACGGCCTCGTCGGCGCCCAGGGCGCGGCTGCCATCCAGGAAATCCTTGCCGCCACGCACCGCTCGGGTGGTGGCGGGCTGGCCGCAGCCATCGCCACCAGCATCTTGTTTGTCGGCGCCACCAGCGCCTTCGCGGAACTCAAAGGCAGCCTCGACGAGATCTGGGAGACACCGGCGCCGCAGGGTGCCGGCTGGCAGCAATTGCTGCGCGCCCGCTTGCTCTCGTTCAGCCTGGTGCTGGTACTGGCTTTCATGCTGCTGGTGTCGCTGATCGTCAATGCCGCGCTGGCGGTAGTCGACCGGTTTTGGGGCCAGATGTGGACGCAATCGTGGTTTTCGCCGGTGGCGGACGTGCTTTCAACGGCATTTTCATTTGGCGTGGTGACCCTGCTGTTCGCAGTGATCTTCAAGATGCTGCCCAATGCCCGCATCGCCTGGCGCGACGTGGCCATGGGCGCCATCATCACCGCCTTGCTGTTCTCGGTGGGCAAGCGGCTGATTGGCCTTTACCTGGGCAATAGCGCCGTGGCTTCGTCCTATGGGGCCGCGGGGTCGGTGGTCGCGTTGATGTTGTGGGTGTATTATTCGGCACAAATTTTCTTCTTCGGTGCCGAGCTGACCCGCCAATACGCGCTGCAATTCGGCAGTTTGCGAGGGCAAAGCATCGGCCCGCCGCCCGATCCGCGCGCGGCCGGTCCCGCGAACCGGTAAAATACGGCCCGATTCCCTTCGTGCATGCCCGCAGTGCCCGGCCCCCGACCGCAAGCTGATGGTCGCGCCGGCCCCTGGCGCCGGTCCGCTGCGCCCCGGGCCCTTTTTCATCTTCTGTTTGCCGAATCCACTGCCGTGAGCTCGCTCGTATCCGAAATTGCGCGTCGTCGCACCTTTGCCATCATTTCG
Organism: Cupriavidus sp. YAF13; assembly: GCF_052113425.1. Taxonomy (NCBI): domain Bacteria; kingdom Pseudomonadati; phylum Pseudomonadota; class Betaproteobacteria; order Burkholderiales; family Burkholderiaceae; genus Cupriavidus; species Cupriavidus sp. YAF13. Next base: position 100,555 of record NZ_JBFRDD010000007.1, on the reverse strand, counting down.
CACCCTGACGCGGGTAAGACGACCCTGACCGAAAAATTGCTGTGGTTCGGTGGCGCCATCCAGGTCGCGGGCGAAGTGCGCGCGCGCAAGGCCGACCGCCACGCCACCTCCGACTGGATGGAGCTGGAAAAGCAGCGCGGCATCTCGGTGACCTCGTCGGTGATGCAGTTCCCGTACCGCGAGAACATCGTTAACCTGCTCGACACCCCGGGCCACGAGGACTTCTCCGAAGACACCTACCGCACGCTGACCGCGGTGGACTCCGCGGTGATGGTGATCGACTCGGTCAACGGCGTGGAAGCGCAGACCATCAAGCTGCTCAACGTCTGCCGCCTGCGCGACACGCCCATCATCACCTTCATCAACAAGCTCGACCGCGAAGGCCGCTCGCCCATCGAGCTGCTCGACGAAATCGAGGACGTGCTGAAGATGCAGTGCGCGCCGATGACCTGGCCGATCGGCATGGGCAAGGCTTTCCGCGGTGTGTACCACCTGATCGACGACCGCGTGCAGCTGTTCGACCCGCACGGCGAGAAGGGCACCTCGGCCATGGTCCAGGGCCTGGACAACCCGGAGCTGGACCGCGTGCTGGGTACCCAGGCGGAAGAGCTGCGCATCGAGATCGAACTCGTGCGCGGCGCGTCGCATGCCTTTGACAAGGACGCGTTCCTTAGCGGCAAGCAGACGCCTGTGTACTTCGGCTCGGCCGTCAACAACTTTGGCGTGCAATCACTGCTCGATGCCTTGTGCGAGCTGGCACCGCCGCCGCAGGGCCGCAATGCCGAGTCGCGCGCGGTGGAGCCGCAGGAGCCCAGGTTCACTGGCTTCGTGTTCAAGATCCAGGCCAACATGGACCCGCGCCACCGCGACCGCATCGCGTTCGTGCGCGTCTGCTCGGGTCGCTTCGAGCGCGGCATGAAGGTGCAGCATGTGTCCACCGGCAAGACGATGGCCATCAACAACGCCATCACCTTCATGTCGCAGGACCGCAATACGACCGAAGAGGCTTACGCTGGCGACATCATTGGCGTGCCCAATCACGGCACCATCCGACTGGGCGATGCGTTCAGCGAGGGCGAGGCGCTCAAGTTCACCGGCATCCCGTCGTTCGCGCCTGAGTTCTTCCGCCGCGCGCGGCTGAACAACCCGCTCAAGGTCAAGCAGTTGCAAAAGGGCCTGCAGCAGCTGGCGGAAGAGGGTGCGACGCAGATGTTTCGCCCGATCGCTTCCAACGACCTGGTGCTGGGCGCCGTCGGCATCCTGCAGTTCGATGTGGTGGCGCACCGCCTGGAGCACGAGTACGGTGTCGACGCGATCTTCGAGTCGCACGACTGCGCCACCGCGCGCTGGCTCAAGGGCGACCCCGCGGAGATCGATAAGCTGATCGAGAAGGCGGGCCACAATGTGGCGCTCGACGGCGCCGGCGACCACGTCTACCTGGCGCCCAGCATGGTCAACCTGCGCCTGACGCAGGAGCGCTTCCCCAAGCTGCAGTTCATGGAGACGCGCGAAATCGTTTGATTTTCGCGCTGCCAGAGCGATCTGGCGCAAGCGCCGCCCGCTCGGGCGGCGCGCCTAATCCAGGCGCATGAGGTAGTGCAGGACCAGCGTGCAACCGGAGCACAGCACTACCGCATTGACCATGCGCAGGAACTGCTCGCGCGACAAGCGCAGCGTGATCCTGCGCCCGGCCCACAGGCCCAGCGCCATCGCCGGCGCCAGCAGCAGCGCCAGCTTGATGATGGCCGCACCCGCATAGACTCCCGCCAGGGCAAATAGCACCAGCCGCGTCAGCGTACTCACGCCGATCAGCGTGGACTGCGTCATGCGCATGGCGTCCTTGCCCAGCCGGCCCGACAGGTAGATCGCATAGAGAAAGCCGCCGCTGCCGAACATGGCCGAGCACACGCCGCCGCCCAGGCCAAAGGGCAGCGCCGCGCGTGGCGTGAAGCCGGTGGGCCGCTTGCCGGCAAGCGACCAGATCGCATACCCCATGGCGAACACGCCAAGCAGCAGCGGCAACAGGTCCGACTGCAGCTTGAGCAGCAGTGCGGCACCCACCAGGCTGCCGGCCAGCATGCAGGGCAGCAGCCGCCCAAGCTCGGCGTGGTCGGCGGCGCGGCCATCGCGCAGCAGGGCAAAGGCTGCGGCCGTGCAGTCCATCAGCGCCAGCAGCGGCACGATCTGGCGCACCGGCATCAGGTAGGCCAGCAGGGGCCCGGCCACCAGCGCGGTGCCGAAGCCCGCCATGCCGAAGATCACATAGGCGCCGGCGATGGCCACGCACATGGCGAGGTAGGCAGGCAGGGAAACGTCGGGCAGCAGGGCGGTCAGGTCCACGGGCATTGGCATCAGGGTTGCGTGCCCCACAGCATAGGGACGCGTGCGTGCTCGGACCAATATCAAAGCGCCCCGCGATCCATCGCAAAGCGGCATGGCAGCGCGCTGGGCGCGGCGCGCGCGCCATGGCACACTTGCGCGCACGACCCAGGCCGATGTCAGCCCGTCCGTCCCATGAGCCCGCCCATTCAATGAGTCCGTCCCTCAAGCAGTTGCGCTACTTCGTTGAAATTGTCGATGCCGGCAGCTTCAGCCTGGCCGCGGAGCGGCTCTTTATCGCGCAGTCGGCGCTGAGCCGGCAGATCAAGGAGATGGAGGGCATGCTGCAAGTGGTGCTGCTGGTGCGCAAGCCGCGCCATGTGGAGACCACGCCAGCCGGCCGCGCTTTCCTGGAGGCGGCGCGCCGCATCCTGGCCGAGCTGACCGAGGCCTCGGCGCAGGCGCGTCAGGTTGAGCGCGGCGAGCAGGGCACGGTGCGCCTGCTGCATTCCAGCTCGGTGCCGCTGACGCCGGCATGCACGGCGGTGCTGCGCGAGTACCAGGCGACGCACCCGGGGATACGTTTCGAGATCTCGCAGGCCTCCAGCGAACAGCAGGCCATGGAGATCGAGGAGGGCCGCGCCGACCTGGGCCTGGCGCGCGAGCCGCTGCTGCGCCGGCTCCCCGGCGTCGAGGTGGACCCGCTCTATGAAGAGCGCCTGGTGCTGGCGGTATGCAGTGCGCATCCGCTCGCGCATGAGCAAAGCGTGGCGTTGGAGCGGTTGCGGGAAGAGTCCTTCGTGTCGCTGCCGCATCCGGACCGGGGCGGCCTGAGCCATCGCGTGGCGCAGTGCTGCCTGGAGCGTGGCTTCTATCCGCGCGCGGCGGCGGCGATCTCGCGCAAGCTGTCGCAGCTGGCGCTGGTGGAGGCAGGGTTTGGCGTAGCCTTGGTGCCGGCTTCGCTCAGTCGCCTGGCACCGCCGGGCGTGCGCTGCGTGCCGCTGGCCGATGCCGGCGGCGATAGTCGCTGTGATAGTCGCTGTGATAGTCGATGTGATACGCGCGTGCTGCTGCTGTCGCGCCGCGACGCCGCGCCAGCCGCCGCGGCGCTCGCGCAGTGCCTGCGTGCGGCGCTGTCGCCTCGATAGTCGCCTTAATCGCCTTAGTCGCTTAGTAGGCCAGCGAAGCCTGAACGTAGAACGTGCGCGGCATGCCCACGTACTTGCCCGCGTTGTTGTCGGTGGAGCGGGTGAAGTAGCGGCGGTCGAACAGGTTCTTCACGCCCACCGCGATCTTCAGGTTCTGCGCCGCCTTGCCGAAGTCGTAGCCCAGGCGCAGGTTCATCAGCTCGCGCCGCTTTCCACCATGGTCTCGCGGTCGACGATGGTCCGCGCCCCGGGGTGCTCCAGCACCTTGGCCTCGTTCGGGCTCTCCAGCCAGTTGCCGACCACCGTGACGGCATTGAGGGTGCTTTCGGCGCTGAAAGCACCTGGGGTTGCCGCGTCAGGGGCGGTTGCCGGCGCGGCCGCGGGCTGCGGGTCGGCCGCATGCACGCACAGGGTCAGGCAAAGCAGGGCAGCGCCGATGGCGGCGCTGGAGAGCTTGAAGGTGGGCTGCAAAATGGAATTCCTGGGAAGCGCTGGCGGGGATCCGTGCATCCGCCGCATCGAGGGCTCGCGTTATAAATACGAATCATTATCGATTCCACTGTGTGTGTCTTCCCCGTTGCAACAATGCATCATTGTTGATACATGAAAGGGGGTGGGACGTGATGCATGCGCCTGCATGCACGCCGCGGCTCGGATAGAATTCGTGCCAGCTTTGCCCCGCCGCCCGTCCTGTCATCACAGCCATCCATGCCGACCCCTGCTTCCGTTCCGGCCCCCGAGCCGGACTCAGTCTTTCGCGACCCTTCATTTCGGCTGTTCTGGTTTGCCCGCCTGTGCACCACCATCGGCTACCAGATCTTTACGGTGGCGGTAGGCTGGCAGATCTACGATCTCACCCGCGACCCGTTCATGCTTGGCATGGTGGGGCTGGTGCAGTTCCTGCCTTCGGTGATGCTGCTGCTGATGTCCGGCCACGTGGCCGACCGCTTCGACCGGCGCCTGATCGTGCGCATCTGCCAGACGCTGGAAGCGCTGATCGCGGTGTCGATGGCGGTGGCAAGCTTGTCGGGCTGGATCACGCGCGATCACATCTTCGTGTTTGTGGCCCTGATCGGCGCCACCCGAGCCTTTGAAACGCCGACCCTGCAAGCGCTGCTGCCAAGCGTGGTCACGCCACGCATGTTTCCGCGCGCGGTCGCGCTGTCCAGCTCCGCCACGCAGACGGCCATCATCATCGGCCCCGCGCTGGGCGGTTTCGCCTATGTGGCTGGCCCGGGCGTGGTCTACGCCATCAGCGCCACGCTGTTCGCCGTGGCCGCCTGCCTGGTCACCGCCCTCAAGCTGCGCCAGGCCGCGCAGCGGCTGACCACGCCGGTCAGCATCGCCACGCTGTTCGCGGGTTTTTCGTATATCCGCGGCCGGCCGGTGCTGCTTGGCGCGATTTCGCTGGATCTCTTTGCCGTGCTGCTAGGCGGCGCCACCGCGCTGCTGCCCATCTACGCGCGCGACATCCTGCATACCGGCCCCTGGGGCCTGGGCCTGCTGCGCTCGTCGCCCGCCATCGGCGCGCTGGCGACCGCGCTGTGGCTCGCCCACCATCCGATGAACCGCCGCGTGGGCCGCGTGATGTTCGGCGCCGTGGCCGTCTTCGGCGTGGCGACGATGGTGTTCGGCATCTCGCACTGGTTGCCGCTGTCGATGGCGGCCCTGGTCATGCTTGGCGCCTCCGACATGATCAGCGTGGTGGTGCGCTCCACGCTGGTCCAGCTCGATACGCCCGACGACATGCGCGGGCGCGTGGGCGCGGTCAATTCGGTCTTTATCGGCGCGTCCAACCAGCTTGGCGAGTTCGAGTCCGGCGTGACGGCTGCCCTGTTCGGGCCGGTTGGCGCGGTGCTGCTTGGCGGCATCGGCACGTTGTTGGTGGTGGTGGTGTGGATGCGCCTGTTCCCCTCGCTAGCCTCGCGCGACCGCTTGCACAATCACCCCGTCACAGCTTGAAATAAGGTCCAAACCGGCCGGTCCCAGCACCGGCCGGGTGCAGCGCCCGTTCTTCCTCCGCGCCTTCCTTCGCACCAAAGCGTACCCAATTCTGCGTGCTCCCGCGCAGCGGTGCCGCACGATGTTCCCCACATAAAAAGTACGCCCAAGCCCACTCCGGCGAAAGATTTTTTCAATCGGGGCCAGCCCTTGCCCACGCAGGGCTGGCGCCGATTCGCCCCGCTGTTCCCGCGCATCTGGGGGAAACCAATTCCCCTGTCATTTGTCCTGAAAGTATCCTCAATTTCAATCAAATGCAGGCAATCGTCTGATATCAAGTCTGGCCATCGCCGGCTTTGGTAGTCCGGGCACCGCCAGTGACAGGAGAGTGACCAAACATGTGTGGCATTGCTGGAGAACGACGCTCTGATCGGGTCATGGCCGACCTGCGCGCCGTCACAGACATGACCCGCGACCGGGCCAGGCGCGGCCCCGGCGCAGAGGGCCTGGTCGGTCTGGGCGCACGCGCGTTCGACTATCGCCGCACCGTGGCCGACGTGTCGATGAGCGGGCTGTTGTCGGGCGGCATGGACGCCAGCCCGATCACCGGATTGCTCGCAGAAACGGGTACGCCCGACCTGCGTGCCTACGCCATCGGCTTCGAAGCCGCGGGCGGCGAGGCCGCCGTCACCGCTGCGCGCGCACTGCGCATCCCGGTGGTGGGGGTGGATTTTCTGGTGCCGGCGCACGATCAGCCGCAGCACGTGATCATCGAAGCCAACGAGCGAACCGGCGTGGCCAACCACGAACCGCAGCCGGTCGCCGAGCGCTTCATGGCCCGATGCCACGCTCGTGCGTACCAACCTCTTCACGATCAATAGCGTACCAACCTCTTCCTGAAATCTTTCGAACCGAACCATGAACCCGCCCGCATGCAGACACTGAAGATCGACCCGCTTTACCTCAAGACCACGCCGCAGGCGCAGCGCAAATCGGTATACAGGTGGGCGATTTCGTCACCGCCGCGCTCGCCGCGCCTGTGCGACAAGCACGGCATTCCCAGCCATCGGGATATGTTCCGCTTCCATCATGCCGATGCGGGCGCGGCGGTGAGCGCCGGGCACGATGTGCGTACCGCGTTGCTTTGTTTCGGCGCCGACGCCTCGCATGGCTACGCGCGCGCACGCTTGTCCGTGCTGGTGCGCCTTGCGGAATGGCTCGCGGTCTATATTCAGAGCGTGCTTACCTTGCCGGAGGACCGCCAGCGCCGCATGCGCTCGGTGGCTGGCTTCTCGCACCAGTTCGATCCGGGCCAACCGGCGCGCAGCGAAACGCCGCTGCCGGATGCCGGGGAACCGGTGCACCGCTGCCGCGACGACGATGCATCCTGAGCCAAGCATGTCTCGCCTTTCCACACTGATCGCCGGAGCCGAATCCATGAACCTGAACTTCATCGAGCCCCACAAGCTGGAAGCAGCCTGGGCGTACTTGCTGCAACTGGTGGTGCAGCAAGGCCTGAACTGCATCGCCGCCATGCTGATCCTGATCCTGGGCTGGTGGCTCTCCGGGCGCGCCCGCGCCGCGGTGCTGCGCGCGTTTGACCGCCCGAGCGTGGATGCCACCTTGCGCCCGATGCTGGCCAGCGTCACGCAGTGGATCGTGCGCGTGATCACGGTGGTGCTGGTGCTGTCGCAATTCGGCGTGCAGACCGCCAGCATCATCGCCATGCTCGGCGCCGCCGGCCTGGCCATCGGCCTGGCGTTGCAGGGCACGCTGCAGAACATCGCCGCGGGCATCATGCTGGTGCTGCTGCGGCCGTTTCGCGTGGGCCAATACATCGATGCGCAGGGCGTGGCCGGCACCGTCCGCGAGACGGGCTTGTTCATGACCGAGCTGACCACCTTCGACGGGGTTTGCCTGCGCGTGCCCAACGGCAAGATCTGGGGCAGCGCCATCACCAACTACAGCGAGAATCCCACCCGCCGGCTCGACATTGAAGTCACGGTCACCTTCGATGCCGACATCCAGGCCGCACTCGATGCGTTGCGCGCCATGCTTGCGGCCGAGGGCCGCGTCCTGGCGGACCCGGCCTCCGAGGCGATGGTGGTCAATTACGCCGCGCAGGGCGTGACGCTCAACGTGCGCTGCTGGGTTGCCGCCGGGGATTACTGGAACGTGCGCTTCGCCTTCTACCACCGCATCAAGCAGGTGCTCGAAGCCGCCGGCTGTGCCATCGCCCTGCCGGTGCAGGAGTGGCGCGTGTCCGAGGACGTGCAAGCGGCCGCGCCCGCCGCGCCGAGTCCCGCGCATCGCCTGAGCTGACGAACCAACCTCTTCGGATACCGCCGCCGCGGTGCGCAAGCACCCCGGTGGCGATCTCGTTTGGTGGTGAGCGCTTGCGCCGCCATTGGCCTTTCCATTTCTCTCTCCCCTTCGGGTTCTTCACCGGTATCCGCGTTTCGTTGCGCCACGCGGCGCAACACGGCATGCCTTCAATCTCTGGAATTGGATTTGCTGTCTGCACACAAGCTCGAACTGAACCCCCTCGCCCGGAAGCCCCTCAGCTTGCGCAAAGTCTCTCCCGCCAATCAAGGCATCTTCCCTTGTGCATCGCGCGCGAGGCTCGCGCGGTGTCTGCCCGCGCTGGCCTGCGCCGCCGTGCTCGCTCCCGCCGCGCCAATGGCCAACGCGCAGGGCAGCCTCACGCTGTACGGGTTTGCCAACGTCGGCATCTTTCGTCCCGCGCCCGGCCAGCCCATTCAGCTCGGCACCTTGCAGCGCAGCTTCATCGGCCTGCGCGGCAGCGAAACCCTGGCCCCCGGCTGGGCCGCCACCCTGAACCTGCAAACGCGCTTCGACATGGGCAATGGCCGGCTCGAAGCCAGCGGCGCCACGCCGTATTTCCAGGGCGAATCCACCGTCGGCATCAGGTCGCCCTATGGCGACCTGCGCGTTGGCCGCGCGCTGACGCCGATGTGGCAATACGACTGGCAGTACGACAGCTGGGACAATTTCAACCGCGTGAGTTCCGTGGCGTGGTACGTGTATCACCCGTCCTATCGCACCGATCCGTATCACAATGGCCCCGCGGGCGAATACTCGCGCCTGAACAACGGCGTGTTCTACGACTCGCCAAAATGGGGCGGGATGCACGTGCACGTATCCGCCGGCGTGGAGAAGAACGAAACGCCGGACGCCGCCGGCAACCAGGACCGCACGCGCCCGCTGGCGGCCTCGCTCAACTACGATGCCGGGCCCTGGTCGGCCATGCTGACGGCGGAGCGCAATTCGGCTTATGACAACACGTGGTTCGCGGGGCTGGCCTACGCGTTCACCAAGGTGCGGCTGATGGCCTCGTACAGCCAGACCCATCTAAGCGCCGCGAGCCAGGCCTTGCTCGGCGACGCCAGCGCCAGGCGCAGCGCCGCCACGCTTGGCGTCAACTGGCGCGTGGGCGCCTATACGCTGAAGCTCTCGGGCGCGCGCGATTTCCAGGGCTATGGCACGGCGGGCGCGACCGGCTACGTCACCAGCGGGGTGGACTACGCGCTATCGAAGCGCACCACGTTGTACGGCGCGGTGTCGTATCGCCACAGCCGCTACGCAGGCGGCGGCACCGGCTTCGGCGCCGGCATCAGCCATAGCTTCTAAGCCGCGCACAAGCCATCTCCCGTCAGCCCTCCTCGGCAAACAGCGAGCACGCCCCGGCCTCCGCCGTGCTGACGTGGCGGCGGAAATTGGCAAACAGGTCGCGTCCCACGCCATGCCGGTTGGCGGACAGATCGGGTGGCGTCACCGAGCGCGCGGCCCATTCCGCTTCGGGCACCAGCACCGTGAGCACGCCCGCATGCGCGTCCACGCGCATCGGGTCGCCCTCGCGCACGCGGGCGATGCCGCCGCCACTCAATGCCTCGGGGCACACATGGATGGCGGCCGGCACCTTGCCTGACGCGCCGGACATGCGTCCGTCCGTCACCAGCGCCACGTGGAAGCCGCGGTCCTGCAGCACGGTCAGCGTGGGCGTGAGCTTGTGCAGCTCCGGCATGCCGCAGGCGGCCGGCCCTTGCCATGGCAGCACCGCGACAAAGTCACGCTCCAGCTCGCCGCGCTTGAACGCTTCGATCAGCGCGTCTTGCGAGTGGAACACCATCGCCGGGGCTTGCACGATGTGGTGCTCGGGCTTGACCGCCGAGATCTTCAGCACGGCGCGGCCGATATTGCCGTCAAGCAGCTTGATGCCGCCTTCCGGCGCGAAAGGCTGGCCGGCGGCGCGCACGATGCTGTCGTCCAGCGGCGCTTCGGGCCCCTCGATCCAGGTGAGCTTGCCATCGCGCAGCACCGGCTCGCGCGTGTAGTCGGCCAGGCCCTTGCCGACCACGGTGGTCACGTCATCGTGCAGCAGGCCAAGCTGCAGCAAGCCGCGAATCACCAGTCCGAGTCCGCCGGCGGCCTGGAACTGGTTCACATCCGCGCTGCCGTTCGGATACACGCGCGCCAGCAGCGGTACCACTTCCGATAGCTCGGCAAAATCGTCCCAGCCCAGCACGATGCCCGCGGTGCGTGCCATCGCCACCAGGTGCAGCGTATGGTTGGTGGAGCCGCCGGTGGCCAGCAGGCCGACGATGCCATTGACGAAGGCGCGCTCGTCGAGCACGTCCGCCACCGGCGTATAGCGATCGCCGCCATGCACAAGGCGCAGCGCCTGGCGCGCGGATTCGCGCGTGAGCGCTTCGCGCAGCGGCGTGTTGGGATTGACGAAGGCGGTGCCGGGCAGGTGCAGGCCCATGATCTCCATCAGCATCTGGTTGGAGTTGGCGGTGCCGTAGAAGGTGCAGGTGCCGGGGCCGTGGTAGGACTTGCTCTCCGCCTCCAGCAACTCCGCGCGGCTGAGCTTGCCCTCGGCGTAGCGCTGGCGCACACGCGCCTTTTCCTCGTTGCCGATGCCGGTGGTCATGGGGCCGCCCGGCACGAAGATGGCGGGCAGGTGGCCGAACGACAGCGCGCCCATCACCAGCCCCGGCACGATCTTGTCGCACACGCCGAGGTACAGCGCGCCGTCGAACATCTGGTGCGACAGCGCCACCGCGGTGGATAGCGCGATCACGTCGCGCGAGAACAGCGAGAGATCCATGCCGTCCTGGCCCTGCGTCACGCCATCGCACATGGCGGGCGTGCCGCCGGCGAATTGCGCGGTGCCGCCCGCCTCCAGCGCGGCTTCCTTGAGCCATTGCGGATACTCCGCCAGGGGCTGGTGCGCCGACAGCATGTCGTTGTAGGAGGAGACGATGGCGAGGTTGGGGCGCTCTTGCGCCTTCAGGCGGATCTTGGCCTGCTCGGGCATGGCCGCCACGGCGTGCGCCAGGTTGGTACACGAGAGCTGCGCGCGCTCCACCTTCTGTCCCGCCATGGCGCGGGTGCGGTCCATGTAGGTCTGGCGGGTGGCGGCGCTGCGCGCGATGATGCGGGCGGTGACCCGTTCCAGGACTGGGTGACTTGGCATGGGGATCTCCTGCGTGGGTGCTTTTTCAGCCTAGTGCACTTTGGGGAGGGGTGCACGGTTGGCGCGCGGTTGGCGCGCGGTTGGCGCCAGTATGAGCCGCTGCACGTTTTCTCCACAAGTGCTAGACTCCGCCCCATTCTCTGGAGTTCAAACGACATGAAGCAAGTAGCGCAACGCACCGCCATTGCAGCGTTTGCCGCGGCACCTTACGGTGAACGCGTGCTGCTGGCTATTCACGTCTAGTCTTCCGAGCGTCCCGCCCGGAAGGCTGCAAGGCCAGTTCCGGGAACGACGAAACCGATCATCGCCAACCCCGGACGGCCCGCAGGCCCGCCGGGGTTTTGTTTTTTTGTTTCGCCACCATCTGACACGCCATGCGTACCTACGACAAGTTGATTGCCACGATTCAAACCGGCCAAGGGAACGGGGGCTTGCGCTCGTCCCTTGGTGCGGTAACGGCGTCGTCTGGCGTAGTCACCGAGACCATTGCGTGCCGCATGCGGCATGCCGGCGCCGCCTCGCAAGCGATCCCATAGCCTCCTGGCTGCACATGCAGTCCGGGAGGCCTCGCAGATCGCCTCCCAGGGACCAAAAACACCCTGGCAGGCACGCACCCGCCAGGGTGTTTGCATTCAGGCAGCCCATCATGGAAAGCAGAAACGAAAGCAGGCAGGAAAGCAGGAAACTCAGGAACATCGGCATCATTGCCCACGTGGACGCGGGCAAGACCACCACGTCCGAACGCATCCTGTTCTACACCGGCGCCAGCCACCGGCTGGGCGAGGTGCATGACGGCGCCGCCACCATGGATTTCGATCCACAGGAGCAGGCGCGCGGCATCACCATCAACAGCGCGGCCACCACCGTGTTCTGGCGCGGGCACCAGATCAACCTGATCGATACCCCGGGCCACATCGATTTCAACATCGAGGTGAACCGCTCGCTGCGCGTGCTCGACGGCGCCGTGGTGGTGTTCGACGGCGTGGCCGGCGTGGAGCCGCAGACGGAGACCAACTGGCGCCTGGCGGACCACTACCGCGTGCCGCGCCTGGCCTTCATCAACAAGCTGGACCGCACCGGCGCGGATTTCCTGCGCGTGGCCGGCATGATCGAGGAACGCCTTGGCGTGGTGCCGCTCGTGCTGCAGTTGCCGATCGGCAGCGAGGGCGATTTCCACGGCGTGGTCGACCTCGTCACCATGCAGGCCCTGCTATGGCAAGGCGGCGCGGGCGGCACGGGCTACGTGACCGATGCCGTGCCGCAGGCGCTGGCGGAGCAGGCCGCGGCTTGGCGCCAGCGTTTGCTGGAAACGCTGGCCGAGCAGGACGATGCCTTGCTGGAAGACTACCTGGCGGGCCGCGAGCCGGCCGCGGACACCCTGCGCGCAGCCATCCGGCGCGCGACCATCAGCGCAGCCGTGGTGCCCGTGCTGGCGGGTTCCGCCTTCAAGAACAAGGGCGTGGAGCCTTTGCTCGATGCGGTGACAGCGTACCTGCCGGCACCTGGCGAAGCGGGCCGTCATGCCGTGAGCGCGGACGCGGACCAGCCGCTGGTGGCGCTCGCCTTCAAGGTCGTGCACGATGCGCACGGCACGCTGACGTTCTTGCGGGTGTATCGCGGGCGGCTCGCGGTCGGCGACACCGTGCTCAACGCGGGCAGTGGCAAGCGCGAGCGGGTGGCAAGGCTGTATGAGATGCATGCGGACCGCAAGCAGGAGCTGGAGGTTGCCGTGGCCGGCGACATCGTGGCGATAGCGGGCCTCAAGGCCACCATCACCGGCGACACGCTGACCGATCCCGCGCACCCCATGGTGCTGGAGACGATCGACTCGCCCGAGCCGGTGATCGACGTGGCCATCGAGCCGAAGAGCCAGTCCGACCAGGCCGGCTTGTCGCGCGGCCTGCAAGTGCTGGTGCAGGAAGATCCGAGCCTGCGCCTGCGCCAGGATCCGGAGAGCGGGCAGACGTTGCTGTCCGGCATGGGCGAGCTGCAGCTGGAGGTCACGCTGGAGAAGCTGCGCACACGCTTTCAGGTGGAGGTCACGGTAGGCCGCCCGCAGGTGGCGTATCGCGAAACGCTGACCCGTGCCGCCGATGCGCGCTACCTGCATCGCAAGCAAAGCGGTGGCCCGGGACAGTACGCGGAAGTGGTGCTGCGCTTCGAGCCGCTGGCGCGTGGCGAGGGCGTCCGGTTCGAGAGCCGCATCAGCGGTGGCGCGGTGCCGCGCGAGTTCGTGCCGGCGGTGGAGGCCGGCATCCGGCGCGCGGCCGCGCAGGGCGTGCTCGCCGGCTACCCGGTGGTGGATGTCCAGGCCATCCTGCTGGACGGCAGCTATCACGAGCGCGACTCCTCGGCCCTGGCCTTCGAGACCGCGGCCGCGTGCGCCTTCCGTGAAGCCGCGCGGCAGGCTGCGCCCGTGGTGCTGGAACCGGTGATGAGCGTGGAAGTGGTGACGCCCGCCGATCATGTGGGCGATGTCATCGGCGATATCCACCGGCGCCGGGGCATGGTGCGCGGGCAATCGCAACGCGGTGGCGGCAACACCATGGTGGTGGAGGCGCATGTGCCGCTGGCCAGCATGTTCGGCTACATCGGCAGCCTGCGCGCGCTGACCTCGGGCCGCGCCAGCTTTGGCATGCAGTTCGATCACTATGCCGCGGCACCGGCCACGGCGGTGGTGGAGATGGCTGGCTGAGTCTGACGGCGGTTGCAATCGGGCGGGCGCCGCGTGGGTGCCCGCCCCCTGGCGACCGGCGAGGCTTCATCCGCCGGCGCGCACACGCCCGCTCAGACGTCGACGATCACCAGCGTGCCGTGGCTGCCGGGCAGCACGGCGTGGGGGATGCCGGCAAGGGCGAGGTACATCTGCCCCGGCTCGACGACAACGGTGCCGGCTTCGCCTTGCACTTGCAACATGAGCCGTCCGCTCACCACGAGCAGGCCTTCGTTGTAGTCGTGCGTCTCCGCTTCATACGCTTGTTCATCCATGCGCAGGACCTTGATGCGGGCGGGGCCGACCTGGCCCACGACTGTGGACTTCCATGCGCTGGGCAGCGCGGCGGCAAGGTCGTCAAACTGAATCAGCGGCACTGGTGTGGCTCCGGGTTGGTCTAGACGCGCTTCGGAATATCCAGGCCCTTGGCCACCGCGGGACGCGCCAGGAAGGCCTCGAGCGCGCGCGTGACGTGGGGGAAGTCCTGGATGCCGACCAGCTCGCCGGCCTCGTAGAACCCGATCAGGTTGCGCACCCAGGGGAAGGTCGCGATGTCGGCAATGGTGTAGGTGTCGCCCATGATCCAGACGCGGTCCGCGAGGCGGCCGTTGAGCACGGCCAGCAGGCGCTTGGCTTCCGCGACATAGCGGTCGCGCGGGCGCTTGTCCTCGTATTCCTTGCCGGCGAACTTGTTGAAGAATCCCAGTTGCCCGAACATCGGCCCGATGCCGCCCATCTGGAACATCAGCCACTGGATGGTCTCGTAGCGGCCGGCGGGATCTTGGGGGATGAACTTGCCGCTCTTGTCGGCGAGGTAGAGCAGGATCGCGCCGGACTCGAACAGGGCCAGCGGCTGGTCGCCGGGGCCGTTCGGGTCGAGGATGGCGGGAATCTTGTTGTTGGGGCTGATCGACAGGAACTCCGGCGTGTACTGGTCATTGGTGTCGAAGCGCACCAGGTGCGGTTCGTACGGCAGGCCGGTTTCCTCGAGCATGATCGAGATCTTGACGCCATTGGGCGTGGGCAGCGAATAGAGCTGGATCCGCTCCGGGCGCAGGGCGGGCCATTTATTGGTAACGAGGAAGGCGGAAAGATTGGTCATGGAATTCCGTAGGAATGGGAATGGATGAGCTGGGGCAATGGTTGGCCTTGGCGGCCGATGAGGATGGCCGTGCCGGGGTTCGCCGCGGGGCCTGCCCGGGCAAGCGCCGGGTCACTTCGGCTTGTCGTCGCCGTCGGGAGGGCTGACGCCGGCGGCAACCAGGCAATCGCGCAGGTGCTTGATCTCCTGCTTGGCGCAGACATTGCCATGGTGCGGGTGATGAAGGTAGAACTCATACTGGTTGAGCACCACCCTGAAGCGGGCGCCCTGGATCGGCTCCACCTTCGCGCCGAGTTGCTGCAGCAGCGACTCCACCTCGCGCCAGTGGATGTTGTTGCTGAGCGGGTGACTGAAGATCGACTGCAGGAGGCTGCGGGATTTGTGGCTCATGGCGCGGTCAGGCTTCTTCGGCGGCAATAGCCGTAGCATACAAGAGTGGGTAGGTCGGCGCTTGCTGCACCCGCGAGGGGACCCTCGCGCCTGTCCTATCTCAGCACTTGCCCAGCGCCAGGTAGGCCCGCGGCGTGGCGCCGGTGTAACGGCGGAACAGGGCAATGAAGCTGCTGACGCTGGCGTAGCCCAGGCCGAGCGCCACGGTAGTGACGCTTTCGCCTGCCACCAGCCGCTCCATGGCCGCCAGCATGCGCAACTGCTGGCGCCATTGCGCCAGGCTCCAGCCGGTGTCGGCCTGAAAGTGGCGGGTGAGCGTGCGGCGGGCCATGCCGATGCGTGCCGCCCAACCATCCAGGCCGGTGTTGTCGTCCGGGCTGGCCAGCAAGGCGGTGGCCATGCGCAGCAAGCGCGGCTCCTGGGGCATGGGCAGGAACAGTGTTTGCGCCGGCTGGCGGATGAAGTCATCGGCAAAGACCGCCAGGTAGTGCTCGCGCACCGATCCGGACGGCGGCTCGGCTTGCGCCAGCGCGTCGAGCAGCGCGGCCAGCAGCGGCGACAGGCGTACCACTTTGAGGGTTTCCGGCATGGCGGCACGGCTCCATGCCTCGTCGAAATACAGGCTCATTCCGGTCATCGCGCCATGGATGTGCGCACCGTGCGATGCATGCGGCGGCACCCAGCCGATGCAGCCGGTCGGCATCAGCCAGCGCCCGCCACCGGCCTCGATGCTGACCACGCCGGACTTCACGGTGAACAACTGGCCCTCGGCATGCGCATGCGGCACCTGTTCCCGGGCGGCTTCATGTGCGATCGGCCGGATTTCTCGTAGCGACATCGATTTGGCCCGTTTCGAATATAAGTTGGCATTCTATCGTTAGAGGGCAATGTGGCAAGTGCCTAGACTGGCTGCTCCAACCCAGCCAGGAGCGATGCATCGTGAATGCCAACATCAATGCCCACGCGAACATCAACATCAACACCAACATCAACACCAACACTCAGCCCCTTTCCGAACGTCTCGGCCAGCCCGTGGCAGCAGTGCTCGATAGCCTGAGCACCTTGCTCGCCCAGCAAGGCCGGCGGCTGCGCACGCAGCAGCCGCGCAGCGCCCCCGCCGACTTCCAGGCCCTGCGGGCGGCGTTCGACCAGCACAGCGGCGCCGTCGGCTTGGCGCTGAAAAGGGCATTGCTGGAGCGCTGGCCGCGGATTCCGTTTTCCGACCAGGAACTGGAAAGCGGCGCGCAGCAGGCACCGGAGCATGCCGACGCCTACTGGGTTTGCGATCCCATCGACGGCGCCCTGCACTACCTGAGCGGCATGCCGGGCTGGACCATTGCACTGTGCCTGGTGGTGGAAGGGGTGCCAGCACTGGCGCTGGTGCATGACCCGGCCACCGGGCGGACGTATCGCGCGGGCGCCGGCCAGGGCGCCGATTGCGACGGGGCGCCATTGCGGGCCAATGCGCGCGGGGAGCTGGCCTCGGCGCTGATCGCCACGGCGCATCCCAACTGGCCAGGGCAGGTGCGTAGCGATACCGCGGCCTTTCTGGATCGCTTTGGCCGTTTGTTGCCGCAGGTGTTCGGGCAGCGCGTATACGGCCCCACATCGTTGTTGCTGGCGCTGGTTGCCGGTGGCGCGTTAGATGGCTACTGGGAGTGCGGGCAGGATTACTACGACTGGTTGCCAGGCGCGTTGCTGGTGACCGAGGCGGGTGGCGTGGTGACCGCGCTGGATGGCAAGCCGTTCGCCTGGGGGTGCCAGGGGATCGTGGCCGCCGGGCCGGCCATGCATGGTGGGCTGAATTCGGCGCTGGCGGTATGGGGCTGATTCCATGGCCATTGCGTCCCGGTTTGGCTACGCAGAAACGGGTACGCTTTATTGCGCCGGGGCGTGTTTGCCCCGTTCCCGTTCCCGTTCCCGTCCCCGTCCCCGTCCCCGTCCCCGTCCCCGTCCCCGTCCCCGTCCCCGTCCCTGTTCCCGATACTTGCCTAGCCGGAGAAATTGCCGTGCCGGCCGGCACCCCCGACAAAGCGGGCGGCGCCCGGAATGCCCTCCTCGAACACGATCGGCGTGCCGTTGGCGCCTTCGGCCCGCAGTGCGTCGGCCAGCGGCAGGTCCCATTGCCCGTAGGCAGAGGCCCGGTCCGCCAGCATGCAGCGCTGTGGGAAGGCGGCCAGCTCATGCGCCAGCGCCTCGGCCGCGGCGCGGGCCTGGCCGGGCTCGACCACGCGGTTGGCCAGCCCCATGGCGAGCGCTTCCTCGGCGGACACCGGGCGGCCGGTCAGGATCATGTCAAGCGCGCGGCCCATGCCGACGATGCGCGGCAAGCGCACCGTGCCGCCGTCGATCAGCGGTACGCCCCAGCGCCGGCAGAACACGCCGAAAACCGCATCGCGCTCCGCCACGCGCAGGTCCGCCAGCAGCGCCAGCTCCAGCCCGCCCGCTACCGCATAGCCGCTGACCGCGGCCACCAGCGGCTTGGACAGCGCCATCCGGCTCGGGCCCATCGGGCCCGCGCCACCGCCTTGCGGATCCAGTTCGTGACGGCGCGCCGGGTCGCTTACCGCCGACAGGTCGGCGCCGCCGCAGAAATGCCCGCCCGCGCCCCACAGCACGGCCACGCGCAGCGCCGGGTCGGATTCGAACCGGGTGAATGCCTCGCGCAGCGACAGCGCCATCGGGCCGTCCACGGCGTTGCGCTTGTCGGCGCGGTCCAGAATGATGGTGAGGACCGGGCCGCACGTTTCGGTCCTGACATAATGGTTGGGCTGACTGGGCTTACTATCCATGCTCTCATCCTCGGTGCCTGCGCCTGGCAAGGGTGAATCGGGTACTTTCAAGTACTTTCTAGGTGTTTTTCCACATGCGTAAATATTTCGTCAAATGATATATTTATGCCAATAAAAGAAATATTCCTGGTTTACCCTTCGCGGCATTCTTTACCGCCCACGTTGCTCCCGCTTTCGACCCATGCATGAAATAGAAATCCGCGAGCCCTCGGCGACCGACCTGGTCCTGGACCTGCTCTACGGCCACCCGGAGCGTACCCTGCCGGTGCAGGCGCTGGCGCGCGGCGCTGAGGTGATGGGCATCGGCACGCCCAGCGTGCGGGTGGCGCTGACGCGCCTGCAGCGCCAGGGCCGCATCGTCAAGACGGAGCGCGGCTGCTACGCGGTGTTGCCGGAAGGCAACCCGGTCTACGACGAGGTCGAGCACTGGTTTGAAAAGGAGAGCCGGCTGGGGCACTGGGCTGGCGACTGGCTGGTGGTGCAGGACGCCGCGGTGGCGCGCAGCGAGAAGACCGCCTGGCGCCACCATGCGCGCGCGCTTTCGTTGTCCGGTTTTCGGGTGCTGGCCGCCGGCATCAACGTGCGCCCGGACAACCTCGCGGGCGGCGCCCCGGCCATGCGCGCGGCGCTGTCCCGGCTCGGGATGGCCAGCGCCGGCCTGCTATTCGTGGGCCGCGAGTTCGATGCCGATGCCGCCGCGCGCATGCCCCAGCTGTGGGACGTGCCGGCGCTGCAATCCGCGTACCGCCGCGCGCTGGCGCAGCTTGAGCGCAGCCGGGCCAAGCTGGCGCGCATGGCGCCGGATGCCGGCGCGCGCGAAACCATGCTGGTGGGGCGTGCCATCATCCGCGCCATCGTGCGCGATCCGCTGTTGCCCGAGGCCATCATGGACCCGGCGCCCCGCCGCGCCCTGATCGAGGCCACGCGCGCCTACCAGCTCCAGGCGCGCGGCCTGTGGGTGGATCTGCTGGCCGGCTAGCGCGCGCAGGCGGCGAATCGCGGGCTGCGCGCCGGGTGGCGCCGAGCGATCCTCGCCTCGCCAAGCGGCAGCGACTCAACTAAACTGGCCGGAACTTATGCGGCGCACCGCGGCACTCAGTAAAGTGACGCGCGCTGGTGTTCCCGGAACCCCGCAGGCCCCGCCGGGCTCTTGCGCCGCACCCACGTTGGCCAAGACAAGGAGTACAGGGTGAGCATGCCCGATTTCGACATGGTGCTGTTCGGCGGCACCGGGGACCTGGCGCGGCGCAAGCTGCTGCCGGCGCTGTTCGATGCACACCGCGCGGGTTTGCTTCATCCCAACGCCCGCATTCTTGCCACCGGCAGCCATCCCCTTTCCACCGAAGACTACATCGGCTCGCTGGAACAGAGCGTGCGGCCGGGTCTTGAGCATGCGCCGCCCGAAGCCTGGGCCACCTTCCTTGCGCGCATCAGCTATGTGCAGGCCGACGCCCGCGTGCCCGAGCACTTCGACGCGCTGGCGGCCAAGGTGCTGCAGCGCTCGCCAGAGGTGGTGGTGTGCTATCTCGCCACCGGGCCGCATATCTTTGTCCCCATCTGCGAGCAGCTCGCGCGCACCGGGCTCAACCATCCCAATGTCCGCATCGTCCTGGAGAAGCCGCTCGGGCACGACCTGCCTTCGTCCGATGCGATCAACTCGGCCGTGGCGCAGTATTTCGGCGAAGACCAGATCTACCGGATCGACCACTACCTGGGCAAGGAGTCGGTGCAGAACCTGATGGCGATCCGCTTCGGCAACGCACTGTTCGAGCCGCTGTGGCGCCGCGAGTGGGTGCAGGACGTGCAGATCACCATCGCCGAGGAGCTTGGCGTGGAGACGCGCGGCGAGTTCTACGACAACACCGGCGCGCTGCGCGACATGGTGCAGAACCACCTGCTGCAACTGCTGTGCATGGTGGCGATGGAGCCGCCCAGCAGCCTGTCCGAGGACGCGATCCGCGACGAAAAGATCAAGATCCTCAAGGCGCTCAAGCCCATCACGCCGCAGGACGTGGCCGAGAAAACCGTGCGCGGGCAGTACCGGGCCGGCGCGGTGGGCGGCAAGCCGGTGGTGGGCTACCTGGACGAGAAGGGCATCGCGCCCGACAGCCATACCGAGACCTTTGTCGCCATCAAGGCCGAGATCGCCAACTGGCGCTGGTCCGGCGTGCCGTTCTACCTGCGCACCGGCAAGCGCATGCAGTCGCGCGTGGCGGAGATCGTCATCCACTTCCGCGATGTGCCGCACGCCATCTTCCCGCGCCCGCTGACCTTGTCGCCGCAGAACCGGCTGGTGATCCGGCTGCAACCGGAGGAGAGCATCCGCCTGTATTTCCTGGTCAAGCAGCCCGGCGATACGGTGGCGCTCACGGGCACCTCGCTCGACCTGGACTTCGCCAACTCCTTCAAGGTGCGCCGCGCGGGCGCCTACGAGCGCTTGCTGCTCGATGTCATCCGCGGACGCCTTGGATTATTCGTGCGGCGCGACGAACAGGCGCAGGCCTGGCGCTGGGTCGAGCCCATCATCGATACGTGGGCGGGCAGCACCGTGCCGCCCAAGGCGTATACCGCCGGCACGTGGGGCCCGGCTTCCTCGTCCGCGCTGATGTCGCGCGACGGCTCGCTCTGGCACGAAGAGGTGTGAGCCGCGCCCGCTGATCATTGATTGACCCTCATTCGAACAGGAGACATTGCCCATGCGACGCTACGAACATACCTCCGAGGCGGACCTGGCCGAAGCGATGGCGATCTCGGTGGCCCACGCGCTGGAGATCGCCATCGGCGTGAACGGGTGGGCGGTGCTGGCGGTGTCCGGCGGCCGCTCGCCGGTGGCGATGTTCGAGCGCCTGCGCCATCGCACCATCCGCTGGGACGCGGTCACCATCACGCTGGTCGACGAGCGCGTGGTGCCGCCGGACCATGACGACAGTAACGGCGCGCTGGTGCGCCGCCACCTGCTGCGCGAGGCGGCTGGCAAGGCGGCCTTCGTGCCGCTGGTGGCCGATGCCGCCGAAGCGGCCGACCCGGCCAGCGCGGTGGCCCGGCTGAACGCGGCCTGGCGCCAGCCCGACGTGATCGTGCTGGGCATGGGCGAGGATGGCCACACCGCCTCGCTGTTTCCCGAGGCGCCCGAGTTGCAGCAGGCGCTTGCCGAGCCGCGGCCGGGCTATATGGTGACGCATCCGCGCGAGGCGCCGCACGCGCGCATCACGCTGAACCTGGCGGCGCTGCTGGCCGCCGAGCGCGTTTTCCTGTCGTTCGCGGGACCCGTCAAGGCAGCCGTGTTCGCACGCGCCAGCAAGGGACCCATCCCCGCGCTGCCCATCAGCCTGGTGCTGAGCCGGCACCGGCACGGCACCGATGTCTTCTCGGCTTGATGCCATGCAGAACTTTCCACGCCTGCTGGGCGATGTCGGCGGCACCAATGTGCGCTTTGCGCTGGAGGCCGCGCCGCAGCGCATCGGCCCGGTGACCGCGCTCAAAGTGGCCGATTTCCCCTCGCTCGAGGCTGCCATGCAGCATTATCTCGGCGGCTTGCCGGCCGGCAGTGCCAGGCCGCGCTACGCAGCCGTTGGCCTCGCCAACCCGGTGACCGGCGATCGCGTCAAGCTGACCAATCACGCCTGGGCGTTCTCCATCTCGCAGATGCAGCGCTCGCTGGGCCTGGACCTGCTGCTGGCCATCAACGATTTCACCGCGCTGGCGCTGGGTTTGCCACACCTTGGCGCGCAGGATCTCACTCCGCTGCGCCAGGGCATGGCGGTGGCCGGCGCGCCGCTCGCGTTGGTCGGGCCCGGCACCGGGCTGGGCGTGTCCGGGCTGGTGCCCGCGCGCTCCGGGCCGGCCGTGGCGCTGGCCGGTGAGGGCGGCCATATCGAGCTGATGCCGGAGACCGAAGACGAATGGACCGCGTGGCGCGCGGCCCGCCAGGCCTTCGGCCGTGTCTCGGCCGAGCGTCTTTTGTCGGGCATGGGGCTGTCGCTGACGCATGCCGCGTTGCACGCAGAAACGGGTACGCCCCTGGCGCGCCAGCTCGAGCCGGCAGAGGTGACCGAAGGCGCGATCCACCGGCACGACCCGCTCTGCGAGCGCGCGCTTGCCGTGTTTTGCGGCTTGCTGGGTTCCGTGGCGGCCGATATTGCGCTGGTACTGGGTGCGCGTGGCGGCGTTTACCTGGGCGGCGGCATCGTGCCGCGCTTCGTGCCCGCGCTGCGCAACTCCGCGTTCAACGCACGCTTTACCGCCAAGGGGCGGCTGAGCGCGTACCTGGAAAGCCTGCCGGTTTACGTGATCAACGCGCAGTACCCGGCGCTGCCCGGACTGGCGCAGGCGCTGGAGGAAGCGATTACGCACGGCGCCGATGGCGATGGCGCCGGCCGAGCCAACCCGGCCAACCAACCTAACCCTGCCTGATCCGGACCTGCCCATGCGAGTGTTGCTGGTGGAAGACGACGCCATGATCGGCGATAGCGTGAAGGTGGCATTGCGCCAGGAAGGCTTCGCGGTGGACTGGGTGCAGGACGGCGAGGCCGGCCTGGCCGCGGCCACCCAGTCGGGCGGCCCCGATGGCGAGGCCTGCTATGCGCTGATCCTGCTCGACCTGGGCCTGCCGCGCCGCTCCGGGCTGGAGGTGCTTGCCGCGCTGCGCGCGCGCGGCGTGAATACGCCGGTGCTGATCCTGACCGCGCGCGACGCCGTGGCCGATCGCGTGGCGGGGCTGAACAGCGGCGCCGACGACTATCTCGTCAAGCCCTTCGACCTGCAGGAACTGGCCGCGCGCATGCACGCGCTGGTGCGCCGCGCCGAAGGCCGGGCGGAGCCGCTGCTGCGCTATGGCGGCATCGTGATCAATCCCGTGACCCGCGAGGCCACCCTTGACGGCGAGGCGGTGCGCCTGTCGGCGCGCGAGTTCGGCCTGCTCTCGGCGCTGCTGGCGCGGCCCGGCAAGGTGTGGTCGGTGGCGCAGCTGGAGGAGCGCCTGTACGGCTGGGGCGATGAAGTCGGCAGCAACACGGTGGAGGTCTACATCCACGCGCTGCGCAAGAAATTCGGCGCGGGGCTGATCCGCAATATCCGCGGCGTGGGCTATGTGGTGCCCAAGCTCGAAGCCGGGAGCGCGGGCTGATGCGCTCCATCCAGAGAACCCTGCTGTGGTGGCTTGCCCTGGGCCTGCTGGCCGGCATTGCCGTTGCCACTGCGCTGATCTACGGGCAGGCCCGGCAGGAGGCCAACGCACTGTTCGACTACCAGATGAAGCAGGTGGCCGCCGCGCTGCCCAGCCAGTTTGCCGATCCGGTAATGCCGCCGTTCGTTGCGCAGCAGTCGCCCGGCGCGCCGGGCTCGCCTAGCGACAGCCTGTTCCATGCCGATGAAGACGTCGTGATCCATATCTGGGATGGCTCCGGCCGCAGCCTGTATCTGTCGCACGCGCATCCGGCGTTGCCGCCGCGCGCCGAGCTGGGCTTTTCCAATGTCAAGACCGAGCAGGGCGAATGGCGGATCTACAGCGTGCAGCTCGGGCTCGGCGTGGTGCAGATTGCCCAGCCCATGTCGGCGCGCAGCGAGGTAGCCGCGCGCATGGCGCTGCGCACCGTGGCGCCCCTGCTGCTGCTGCTGCCGCTGATTGGCTGGCTGGTGTGGGTGGCCGTGGGACGCGGCCTGCGGCCCCTGCGCGAGATCGCCGCGGGGGTGCGCCAGCGTGACGCCAACGCCTTGGCCCCGCTGGCGGTCAGCCGCATGCCGGACGAGATCGCGCCGTTGACCGAGGCGCTCAACCAGCTGCTGGCGCGGCTGTCCCACGCCATCGATACCCAGCGCGCCTTCGTGGCCGACGCCGCGCACGCGCTGCGCACGCCGCTGGCCGCGCTGCAGTTGCAGGCCCAGCTGGTGGAGCGCGCCGATACGGCCGAGGAGCGGCAGGAGGCCGTGGGCAAGCTGCGCCAGGGGCTGGAGCGGCTCACGCACATGGTGGCCCAGTTGCTCACGCTGGCGCGCCAGGAGCCCGGCGCGGCAGCGCCCCCGCATGAGCCGGTGGAGCTGTGCGCGCTGGCGCAAAGCGTGGTGGCGGAGATGACCCAGGCCGCGCTCGACCGCCACATCGACCTCGGGCTCGACGCTGCCGCCGGCCCGGTCATGGTGCGCGGCGACGTCGATGCGCTGCGCATCCTGCTGACCAACCTGGTCGACAATGCGCTGCGCTATGTGCCGGCCGGCGGCAGGGTCGATGTGCTGGTTGGCCGTGAGCGGACCATGATGGGCGGAAGAGAAACGGGTACGCAGAGCGCGGAGCTGATCGTGCAGGACGATGGCCCGGGAATTCCCGCCGCCGAGCGCGCGCGCGTGTTCGACCGCTTCTACCGGGTGCCGGAAGCGCCCACGGGGGGCAGCGGGCTGGGCCTGGCCATCGTGGCGGAGATCGCGCAATCGCACGGCGCGCGGGTCTCGCTGGAAGACGCCGCGCCCGGGCTGCGCGTGCGGGTGGCGTTTCCCGTCGCGTGAGCGCGCGGCGGGGCCTTTGCTCAGCCTACCGGCGTGAGTACAGGCTCGCCGGCGAAATGCAGCCGGCTGTTCTCCTGGAACTGCCGCACCGAAGCGTCGATGGCTTCCGGCGACCTGCCTGCCACGTGCGGGGTCAGGACCACATTGGGGCAGTCGAACAGCTCGGCGGGCGGCTCAGGCTCGGTCTCGTACACGTCAAGTCCGGCGCCGCCGAGCTTGCCGGCGCGCAGGGCATCCGCCAGCGCCGCGGTGTCGAGCACGCTGCCGCGCGCGATATTGACCACGAAGCCGCCCGGGCCCAGCTGGGCCAGCACCTTGGCGTCGACCAGGTGGCGGGTGCCCGCGCCGCCGGGCGTGGCGATGATCAGGTAGTCGGCCCATTCGGCCAGCGCACCAAGGCTGTCGAAATAGCGATACGGCGCGTCGTCGCGCGGGGCCCGGTTGTGATACCCCACCTCCAGGTCGAAGCCCAGGCCGCGCTGCGCAATGCGCCGGCCGATGGTGCCCAGGCCGAGAATCCCCATGCGCTTGCCCGACACATTGGGCTGCAGCGGCAGCGCGGTGCGCCACTTGCCGGCGCGCGTGGCCTGGTCCAGCATCGGGATGGCGCGCACGGTGGCTAGCAGCAGCGCCATGGCGTGGTCCGCCACGCAGCTGTCGTTGGTGCCGGCGCCGTTGGCCACGACGATGCCGCGCGCGCGGGCGTGGGCCACGGCAATGTTCTCGTACCCCGCGCCCAGCGCGCACACCAGTTCCAGCGCGGGCATGGCGTCGATCTCCGCGGCGGTGAGGCCGACCGTGCCGATCGTCAGCACCGCGCGCACGCGGGCGCCGGCCTCCCGGACCTGCGCGGCACGGGCCGCGCTGTCGGGCGCATAAAGCACCTCGTATTGTTCGGCAATCCAGGACAGATGCTGGGCGCTGTTGTGGCTGAGGACGAGCAGGAGCGGCTTCATGATGGGCAGGAAGTTCGGGGCTGTTGGCGACGGCTGGGAGGAGGGTGAGCGGCCCCGGGACGAGGCCTAAGCTGCACCGCAGCATTGTAGCGGCGGTGCGCCGGGCTTGCTGGCGTGCTCCCGCGCGTGGCGCAAGCCATCCTTTACCTGGCCGGGACGGGCCTTGCCACGGGTTCGGCGGTGCTGCTCGATGGCGGCGGCGCGATCGGCTGACGCTCCGGATTGCTACGCAGAAACGGGTACGCTTTGCCGCGCGGGCAGTTGGTTCCGCCCACGCGGCGGGCGCCCTGGCTGCTCGCCAAGCCTTGAAGTGGAGCGGGAATGCCGCTCTAATGCAGCGGATGCGACTTATCGACTCCGTGAAAATGAAGCCTGCTTTCTTGTCCGCCCTGCTGCTAGCCACTGCGCTGGCGGTTCCCATGGCCCCCGCTGCCGCCGCGCCGCCGCCTGCCGCCACGCAGGCCGAGGTCACCCATCTCTTTGCCTACCTGGCAGGCTCGAATTGCCAGTTCAACCGCAACGGCAGCTGGTATCCGGCGCCGGATGCGGCCGCCCACCTCAAGAAGAAATACAACTACCTGGCCGACAAGGGCGCCATCAGCACCAGCGAGAGCTTTATCGAACTGGGCGCGAGCAAGAGCAGCGTCAGCGGCAAGCCTTACCTGGTCAAGTGCGGCCAGGCCCAGCCGATGGAGAGCGCACCATGGCTAGGCGCCGAACTGGCGCGCTACCGGCAGAAGGCTGCGGGCAAGTAGGCGCGAGCCCCTTCCTGGCCGTTGCAGATGGGTTTGAAGGCACGCAGAAACGGGTACGCTTTTGCTTTTCGGCAACAAAGGCCGGCCCGTGCACCCTGTCAGACGGCCCCTGATAGCCAACCGGCTTTCGCCGAACCCTGCTTCAGCCCGGGTGGCACTCGGGCGGCACGCATGCTGATCGCCGAATGCGGGCCCCGGCGTTTTCTGCCAAGGCCGCAAATCGTCTGCGCGGTGTGCGAGATGGGCCAGCGCTAAGCGTTGGCCGCAATCGGCGGCCTCATATTTCCTTGGCCATTCCCTTCAGGTCGATCCATGCATCGAACTGGGCCGCCGTGACATGTCCCGAGGCGAGCGCCGCCTCGCGCAGCGCCAGGCCTCGCGTGAGCGCCAGCTTGGCGATTTCGGCGGCGCGGTCGTAGCCGATGTGCGGGTTGAGCGCCGTCACGGGCATCAATGAACGCCCGAGCATCTCGGCGATGCGCTCGCGATCCGCCTGGACCCCTTCCACCATGCGTTCGGCAAAGCCCGCGGCGGCATCGGCAAGCAGCGTGACCGATTGCAGCAGGCTGTAGATGATCACGGGCTTGTACGCGTTGAGCTCGAGCGTGCCGAGGCCATTGGCCAGCGTGACGGTGGTGTGGTTGCCGATCACCCGGCAGCACACCATGGCCAGCGCCTCGGCCTGGGTGGGATTGACCTTGCCCGGCATGATCGACGAGCCGGGTTCGTTGCCCGGCAGGATCAGCTCGGCAAGGCCCGCGCGCGGGCCGGAGCCGAGCAACATGAAATCGCGCGCTATTTTCAGGAAGGACGATGCCGTGGTGTTGAGCGCGCCCGACAGGTCGGCCAGCGCATCGTGCGAGGCTTGCAGCGCATAGCGGTTCGGCGCGGGCTCGAACGGCAGGCCCGTGTAGTCCGACAGCGCGCGCGCGAAGGCCGCGGCAAAGCCGTGTGGCGCATTCAGCCCGGTGCCCACCGCGGTGCCGCCTTGGGGTACCGGCATGGCGCGCAGCATGGCCTGGCGCAGGCGCGACTGGGCATCGCCCACCTGGGCTTCGTAGCCGGAGAACTCCTGGCCGAGCGTCAGCGGCACGGCATCCTGCAAGTGCGTGCGGCCCACCTTGACGATATCGCTGAACGCGTCCACCTTGCGCCCGAGCGCCTGCTGCAAGCGCTCCAGCGCGGGCAACAGTTGCAGCTGGATTGTCCGGGTGGCGGCGATATGCATCGCCGTGGGAAAGCTGTCGTTGGAAGACTGGCTGGCATTGACGTGATCGTTGGGATGCACCGGCTGCTTCGCGCCCGGCTTGCCGCCTAGCAGCTGGATCGCGCGGTTGGCAATCACCTCGTTCAGGTTCATATTGGTCTGCGTGCCGGAGCCGGTCTGCCAGACCGAGAGCGGGAACTCCCCGGGCCACTTGCCGGCGATGATCTCCTGCGCCGCCGCCTCGATGGCGTGGGCCAGTTCCGGCTTGAGCACGCGCAGCTCTCGGTTGGCACGCGCTGCGCAGAGCTTGAGGATGGCGAACGCTTCGATCAGCGCGGGCGGCATCGTCTCGCTGCCGATGCGGAAGTTCTGGCGCGAGCGCTCGGTCTGCGCGCCCCACAGGTGCCGGGCTGGCACCGGTACGTCGCCTAGGCTGTCGGTCTCGATCCGGGTGGCGTCCTGCTTGCGCTCGGGCATGGCATTCTCCTGTTCGGCCGAAGGCGGCGTGGCAACAGATCCCGGGCCTTAGAATACGCCCCCGGCAGCAACGGCGTCATCCGTGGCGCCGGGCGCGGCCACCGAGGCCCAGCGCCCGAATCACCTGCGCTATCACCACGCGTCTCCAGCATGCTCATTGCCCAGCTCAAGTCCTTCTTCATGGTCGCCCGCATCGGCAGCGTGACCCAGGCCGCCAAGCGGCTCGGCCTCTCGCAGCCGACCATCACCGCCCAGATCCGCGCGCTGGAGGAGGCCTACGGCGTCGAGCTGTTCCATCGCGGCGGGCGGCGGCTGGCCCTGTCGGATGCCGGGCTGGCGTTGCTGCCCAAGGTCGAAGCGCTGGTACAGCAGGAAACGGAAATCGATTTCTTCCTGCGCCACTCGGGCGACCTGCGCACGGGCAGCCTGCGCATCGGCGCCACCGCGCCGTACTACGTGCTCGACATCATCGGCCGCTTCAGCGCGCGCTATCCGGCCATCGATGTGGCGGTCGAGACCGGCAACTCGCAGGAGGTGCTCGATGCCCTGCAGGAATATCGCGTGGACGTGGCTTCGTCCTCGCAGAAGGTGGACGACCCCCGCCTGGAGCGCATGCTGCTGGGCGAGGACCCGCTCGTGCTGGTGGTGCATCGCAGCCATGCGCTGGCGGCGCAGGCACGGGTGCCGGTCGCCGCGCTGGCCAGTTGCCGGCTGCTGATGCGCGAGGCCGGGTCGACCACGCGCATTGTCACCGAGCGGATGCTGGCCCGGGCGGGGGTGGTGCCTGCCACGCCGATGGAGATCGGCAGCCGGGAATCGATCCGCGAGGCGGTCATTCGCGGCCTCGGTGTATCCGTTATCGCCCGCCACGAGGTGCCGAGCCATCCGCACCTGAAAATGCTGGATTTTGAAGACGGTAGCGAGGAAATGAGTGAGTATCTTTATTTTTTGCGCGAACGGCGCGGGGCGCGCCTGATCGATGCATTCGTCGCTGCGGCCCGCCCCGGCGCACAGGTCATGTCGGACTAGTCCGCGGCCGCCTCCGCAGCCGCCCGCTTTGCTGCCGCGGGCCCTGTCCTATCGTTTCTAGCCATCAGCCGCGCTATATCCTCGCAGGGAGAAAATACGTGTACTGGCCTGCAATTTATCCCGCCAGAATGGCACTAGCGGTCTTCACTGACCGGCAACAGCACCTTGCGGGCTAATGTAGAGACATTTGGCTGGCAATGTGAAGCGTTCCCCGCTTCAGAAGGGGGTGGGTTCCCCCGTGACCTGGAAACTGTCAGGCTTGGGTTGCCTGTGAAAGGCCGCGGCGCCTGCCCGCGCGCGGGAAATCGTCCGGATCGGGGCATTGGGGGCTGCCGTTGTGGATGTTGCAAGGATGGAACATAGCCATTGCTGCTCGCAAAGCATTTGCCCAGATCGCGGGGTTGGTAAGAAAATGGCGCTCCAACAATAAGAAGAATATTGACTGTAAGCAATAAAAACAGGATGTCGGGGTGAATCAAGCAATTCTGCAATATCTCACTGAGCGGCATTGCTCGTCGCAATGGCGTGATGTACTGTCGGCGCTCGCCGAAGAACTATCCGAGACCATGGACGTGGCCGGCCTGCGCGCCGTGATGTGGCGCGTTGGCGCGCGTTTTGCCAAGCGTTTCGATCCTGGCGCCTGTGCGACGCTTGCCGAGCTGGAGCGCGCCGTCGCCCAGATCTGGCTGGATGTGGACTGGGGCTGGACCAGCATCGAGGATGTGGGGGGCGCTCTGGTGGTCCGGCATTACTGCGCGCCGCTGAACGCGGCGCTTGGAGACGGGGCCGACACCTGGTCGCCGGCATTCCTGGAGGGGGCGTACCAGCACTGGTTCCGCATGCTCGGCTCGTCCGAGAGCCTGCGGGTCAGCCAAAGTACACCGATCGATGCCACCGGCTGCGTGGAATTCCGGTTCGGGCGTTGAAGTGCCGTCAGCGGTTTGCGATAGTTTTCGCGCCTGCGCACAGCCTTGCGTGAGTGAGATCCCATGAGTCAATCCGACGATTTGTCCAAGCTGTTCCAGCGCTTCGGAGGCAAGGCGGAGTCCTACAAAGAGATCGTGCGCGAAGACGCGGCGACGCAGGCGCGCGAGCGCTGGCCGCTGCTGACGTCCGTGCGGGTCGACCGCGCTGCCGTAGTGCCGCCCGTGCAGCCCGCCGCGCCGCATGCGCATGACGTTGCCGGCCCGGCAGCGGCGCAAGCCGCGCCACCCGCGCCATTGTGGCGCGCGGCCCTGCCGGCAGGCGAGCTTGCGCCTGCCGCGGAGCCGGCTCGCGCCGCCGAGGCTCCGGCCGCTCAGGTTGTCCCACCGGCGGTAACGGTGGCACCGGTGGCACCGGCGGCAACTGGCGCGCCCCCCTCGGCGATGAGGCCGCTTTTCCGCACGCCGGAAGGCATGGCGCCGGCGGCGTCGGCCTCGATGCCGCGTTCAACGCCGGAAGTTGCCGCTGCGCTACCCCCAGTGGCAGCCGTAGCGAACCCGGTCGTTGCCCCCGAGCCCGAGCCGGCCCGCATTTGGTCCCCGGCCGCGCCTGCGGGAGCGGCCGCGCCGCCGGCAGAGCCGGCCCGCGCCGCCGACACCGAATTGTCCAAGGTGTTCGCCCGCCTCGAAGGCCGCCAGGAGCCGGCCACTACCAGCGAGCGCGCACCCGCGCGCCGCTCCTTTCTTGATCGGCTGAATCGCTCGTGAAGATCATTGCTGTTGTCTCGGCCAAAGGCGGCGTGGGCAAGACCACGCTGTCGGCCAACCTGGCCGAAGCGCTGGCGGTTGCCGGCGAGAACGTACTCGCCGTGGACCTGGATCCGCAAAATGCACTGCGCCTGCATTTCGGCATGCCGCCGCAGGACGTTGCCGGGCATGCGCGCGCCACGCTGGCCGGAGAAGCGTGGCAGCAGAGCATGTACAAGGGCCGCTCCCGTGTGCTGGTCATGCCGTTCGGCTCGCTCAACGAGGTGGACCGCTCTGCGTTTGAAGCGCACCTCTCCACCCATCCGGGATGGCTGCGCACCCAGCTTGCCGGACTTGGCCTGGGCCGCGACGATGTCGTGGTGATCGATACGCCGCCGGGCCCGTCGCCATACATGCGCCAGGCACTGTCATGCGCGCAGCTGTGCCTGATGGTGTCGCTGCCGGACGCCGCGTCCTACGCCACCATGCCCCTGATGGAAGACCTGATCCGCACCTATTGCGAGGGCCGGCCCGATTACCTGGGCCATATGCTGGTGATTAACCAGGTCGACGTGAGCCGTCAGCTCGGCAAGGATGTGGTGCAGGTGCTGCGCGCCCAGCTGGGCGAGCGCGTGCTGGGCGTGATCCACCAGGACCAGGCGGTGGCAGAGGCGCTGGCCTACGACCGCAGCGTGCTCGAGTACAACCCTCACAGCCAGGCCACGCACGACCTGCAGCGCTGCGCTGCATGGGTGCGCCAGGCGCTGGCCGCTCACGGAGAAGCCGCGTGAAGCCAGCCAAGGCAAAAGCCGCCGCGGCGCCCAAGGGCGCGCGGGCCAAGGGCAAGGTCAAGGACAAGGTCAAAAGCGAGGGCGACGACAAGCCCAACGCGCTGTCGGCCGCGTTGCAGCGTTTCGGCAACACCGTCGTCGAGCTTCCCTTTTGGGATAGCGCTGTGGCGCGGGGGCTGGCGTTGCTGGCCGGGCTGCTCATGTTTGCGCTGGTCATCACGGTGCCGCTGGATTTCTGGCAGCAGGTCGGGTTTGCCGCGGTGTGCTTCGGGCTGGCGGTCTGGCTGAACCGGGTCAAGGGCCACCTCGCCACGCTGATGATGGTGATCCTGTCGATCGCGGCTTCCAGCCGTTATATGTACTGGCGCCTGACGGAAACGGTGGGCCTGGGCGGCTGGTTCGACGCCGCCTTTGGCATCGGCCTGGTGCTGGCAGAGATCTACGCGTTCGTGGTGCTGATGCTGGGCTACTTCCAGACCGCGTGGCCGCTCAAGCGCCGTCCGGTGGCCATGCCCGCGGATACTGCCAGCTGGCCGACCGTGGATATCTTCATCCCGACCTACAACGAGCCGCTGTCGGTGGTCAAGCCGACGGTATTCGCGGCGATGGCGCTGGACTGGCCGCGCGACAAGATCAACGTCTATGTGCTGGACGACGGCCGGCGCGAGGAATTCCGCGAGTTCTGCGAGAAGGTCGGCGTCACCCACGTGACGCGTAACCACAATCGCCACGCCAAGGCCGGCAACATCAACGAAGCGCTCAAGGGCACGCACGGCGAGTACGTGGCGATCTTCGATTGCGACCACATTCCCACGCGCTCCTTCCTGCAGATCAGCATGGGCTGGTTCCTCAAGGACCCCAAGCTGGCCATGCTGCAGACGCCGCACTATTTCTTCTCGCCCGATCCGTTCGAGAAGAACCTGCGCACCTTCCAGGAAGTCCCCAACGAGGGCGAGTTGTTCTATGGCCTGGTGCAGGACGGCAACGACCTGTGGGACGCTACCTTCTTCTGCGGCTCGTGCGCCGTGATCCGGCGCGCGCCGCTGCTGGAAGTGGGCGGCATCGCGGTGGAAACCGTGACCGAGGACGCGCACACCGCGCTCAAGCTGCACCGCAAGGGCTACGGCACCGCCTACCTGGCGATCCCCCAGGCCGCGGGGCTGGCCACGGAAAGCCTCTCCGGCCACGTCGGGCAGCGCATTCGCTGGGCCCGGGGCATGGCGCAGATCTGCCGGGTGGACAACCCGCTGTTCGGGCCAGGCCTGTCGATCCCGCAGCGGCTGTGCTACCTCAATGCCATGCTGCACTTCTTCTACGGCTTGCCGCGGCTGGTGTTCCTGACGGCGCCGCTGGCCTACCTGCTGTTCGGCGCCCACGTGATCCAGGCCTCGGCGCTGACCATCGCCACCTTCGCGCTGCCGCACCTGTTGCACGCGAACATGACCAATTCGCGCATCCAGGGCAAGTTCCGCCATTCGTTCTGGAACGAAGTCTACGAATCCGTGCTGGCGTGGTACATCATGCGGCCCGTGCTGGTGGCGTTCGTTAACCCCGCGGCCGGCAAGTTCAACGTGACGCCCAAGGGCGGCGTGATCGAGGAAGCCTACTTCGACTGGGTGATCTCGCGGCCTTACCTGGTGCTGCTGCTGTTCAACTTGCTGGGCGTGGTGGTGGGCTTCCTGCGGCTGTTCCTGTGGAACCAGTTCGAGGCCACCACGGTGGTGCTCAACCTGATCTGGACGTTCTACAACCTGATCATCCTCGGCGCCTCGATTGCGGTCGCCAGCGAGACGCGCCAGATCCGCGTGGCGCACCGCGTGGCGATGAAGCTGCCCGCCACGCTGCACTTTCCCGATGGCCGCACGCTGGTGTGCGAGACCATCGACTTCGCCGAGGGTGGCATTGGCATGCGGCTGCCGCCGGGCATGAAGGCAGCCGTGGGCGAGCAGGTGCAGATCTCGCTCTACCTGCAGAACGACGAGCACATGTTCCCCGCCAAGGTGGTGTTCCAGGGCGACACGCACACCGGCCTGGAACTGGCGGAAATGAGCCCGCGCGAGGAGATGGCTTTCGTGCAGTGCACCTTTGCGCGAGCCGACGCGTGGATCGATTCGTGGGGCCGCAAGCGGCCGGATGCCCCGGGGCTGGCCGCCGGCCAGATCCTGCGCATTGGCCTGCTTGGCTTCCATAACGTGATGTTCCACCTTGGGCGCGAGATGCGCCAATTGTTGCGCCGTCCAGAACCTGGCGCTTCCACCCGTTGATCGGCCTCGTCGGCCCAGCGCCGCGTCCCGCAACGGTTCGTGTCGCGGCTTGAACACGCACCGGACCACTGGCAAAAAGACAGAGAATGCGTTTGACCAAGACACCACGCCTGACCGATCGCTCGCCTGCGCGCTCAACCGCGCACCGCACCGCGCGCCTGCCCGCCGCGACCCGCCTTAGCGCATTGCTCGCGCTCGCCATGCTGACGGTGACCCCGGCCGGCGCCCAGCGTGCCGGCGTGCCCGACACCACGCGCGACGAGGTCGTCGCGCAGTCGCCCGCCGGGGTGGCGGCGCAGGCCGTCGCCGCCGCGCCCCGCAGCGGCGCGCGCACCGTGCAGCTCACGCTCAAGCAGCTGGGTGCCGCCGCGCCGTTCCAGTTGCGCGGCGTGGACGCCATCAACGGCGTGCCATTCTCGATCCGTGCTGACGAGGTCGTGACCGGCGCGCGCCTGAAATTGCGCTACACGTATTCGCCCGCGCTGATACCGGCGCTGTCGCATATCAACGTGATGGTCAACGGCGAGGTTGCCGGCGCCGTGCCGGTGCCCAAGGACACCGCGGGCACCAGCCTGGAGCGCGATGTGCCGATCGAGCCGCGGCTGATCACCGAGTTCAACCGCCTCAACCTGCAGCTGATCGGCCACTACACCACCGATTGCGAAGATCCCTTCCACTCCAGCCTGTGGGCCACCGTTGGCAACAGCAGCGTGCTGGAGCTCACGCTCACGCCGGTGGCGCTGGCCAACGACCTGGCGCTGCTGCCGCTGCCGTTCTTCGATCGGCGCGACGTTAGCCGCCTCAGGCTGCCCTTTGTGTTCGCTGGCGCGCCGTCGCCGGCCACGCTGGAAGCCGCGGGCACGGTCTCGTCGTGGTTCGGCGCGCTGGCCGGCTATCGCGGTGCGTCGTTTGCCGCCACGCTCAACCAGGTACCGGCTGCCGGCAATGCGGTGGTGTTCGTCACCAACGAAGAAAAACCTGCGGGTGTGCAGGTGCCCGCCATCGGCGGGCCGTCGATCGCGGTGGTGCCGAATCCGGGCGATGCGAACGGCAAGCTTCTGCTGGTGATGGGCCGCGACAGCGCCGAGCTCAAGACCGCGGCGCAGGCGCTTACGCTCGGCGCGCGCGCGCTGTCCGGGCAGAGCGCCACCATCAACAAGCTCGACGACGTGGCGCCGCGCGTGCCCTACGACGCGCCCAACTGGATCCGCAGCGACCGCCCGGTGCGCTTTGGCGAGCTAGCCGAAATGCGCGACCTCAATGTCTCGGGCTACAATCCGGACCTGGTGCGGGTGAATTTCCGGCTGCCGCCCGACCTGTTCGGCTGGCGCAGCAAGGGCATCCCGATCGACCTGAAGTACCGCTATACGCCGCGCCCGGTGGTGGACAAGTCCACCCTCAACATCAGCGTGAGCAACCAGTTCCTGCGCGCCTACGCGCTGCGCTCGGTCAAGAACCAGGATGGCCGTGCCAGCCAGTTGCTGGCCAAGGTGCTGCCGGATGGCTCGGTGCCGGTCGACGAGCGCATCGCGCTGCCGCTGTTCATGCTGCCCGCGCAGTCGCAGCTGCAGTTCCATTTCTACTACGACTACCTCAAGCAGGGCGCGTGCAAGGACGTGATGCTGGACAACGTCAAGGGCGCGATCGACCCGGACTCGACCATCAACATCACCGGCCTGCCGCACTTTATCGCGCTGCCTGACCTGGCGGTGTTCGGCAACAGCGGCTTTCCCTTCACGCGCATGGCCGACCTCTCCGAGACCGCCGTCATCCTGCCGGACAAGCCCGCTGCCGAGGACTACTCGACCTACCTCACGCTGATGGGGCGCATGGGCGAATCCACTGGCTATCCGACTACCGGAGTGGCCGTGAGCGGCGCCGCGCAGGTCGACAAGCAGGCCGCGCGC
Organism: Cupriavidus sp. YAF13; assembly: GCF_052113425.1. Taxonomy (NCBI): domain Bacteria; kingdom Pseudomonadati; phylum Pseudomonadota; class Betaproteobacteria; order Burkholderiales; family Burkholderiaceae; genus Cupriavidus; species Cupriavidus sp. YAF13. The sequence goes on along the minus strand of NZ_JBFRDD010000007.1, from coordinate 65,096 downwards.
GACCTGCTGGTGATCGGCACCACGCAGAGCCAGCCGCTCTTCACGCAATGGGCCGAGCGCATGCCGGTCACGCTGGCCGGCAATGAAAAGCGCTTTGCGCTGACCGATCTGGTGTCCGCGGTGACGGGCTGGTGGAACGGCGCGGATGGCACGCGCAACCGCCCGGTCGAGACGCGCATGTCGATCAGCAGCGCCAGCACCGATGCCGCGCTAAGCGCCTTCGAGTCGCCGCTGGCGTCCGGGCGCAGTGTGGTGGCCGTCACCAGCAACGCGCCGCAAGGCCTGCAGACCGTGACAGAGGTGCTGCTCGATCCCGACCGGGTCACGAAGGTGCAAGGCAGCCTGGCGCTGGTGCGCGGCAAGGAGATCGACAGCCTGGCGGCACAGCAGAACTACCACGTGGGCAAGCTGCCGCCCTGGACCTATGTGCAGTGGTGGCTCTCGCAGCGGCCGCTCGTCATGGTGCTGATGATCGGCGGCGCCGCGCTGCTGCTGGCGGTGTTGATGTATCTGTCGCTGCGGGCACGCGCCGCGCGCCGCAAGCTGGGGGAACACAAGTGAGCGTGAACCGCACACGCCGCCGATGGCTCGCGGGCTTGCCCGGCCTGGGCGCGCTCGGGGCGCTGGGTGGCTGGCCCGTGCTGGCCCGCGCCGCAGCGCCGAAGGCATCGGCGCAGATTGCCTGCGCGTGGCCGTTGTACCAGCAGTTCCTGTCCCGCTTCGTGCAGGCCGACGGCCGCGTGCTCGACCCGTCCACCAAGGAGCAGCAAAGCACCTCCGAGGGCCAATCCTACGGCATGGTGTTCGCCCTGATGGCCAACGACCGCGCTACTTTCGACCGTCTGTGGCAATGGAGCGTTGCCAACCTCGGTGCGGGCAACCTGCAGGACAAGCTGCCCGCCTGGCAGTGGGGCCACCGGGCCGACGGCTCGTGGGGCGTGATCGATGCCAACCCCGCATCGGACGCTGACCTGTGGTTCGCCTTCGCGCTGCTCGAAGCCGCGCGGTTGTGGAAGCAGCCGCGTTATGGCGAGCAGGCGCGCGCGCTGCTCAAGCTGGTGGCCAGGCAAGAAGTGGTGTCGCTGCCCGGCTTTGGCACCATGCTGTTGCCCGGCCCGCAGGGCTTCGTCCAAGGCAATGCCGATGGCCCGCGCCAGTGGCGCCTCAATGCCAGCTACCTGCCGGTGCCGCTGCTGCGCCGCCTGGCCTCGGCCGAGCCGTCCGGCCCGTGGGGCACGCTTGCCACGCAGGCCGGCAAGCTGGTCGAAGCGGTGGCCAAACAGGGCATTGTGCCCGACTGGTCGGCCTACCGCAGCGACGCAGCCGGCAGCGGCTTTCTCACCGACCCCGACAAGGGCGATGTCAGCAGCTATGACGCCATCCGTGTCTACCTATGGGCCGGCGTGACGCCACGCGGTGACGCCGCTGGCCGCATGCTGATGAAGGCGCTGGTGCCGCAGGCGCAGCGCATGGCGGGACGCGCTGCGCCGCCCGAGCGCATGCACGCCGATAGCGGTGCCGTGGACGGCGATGGCCCGACGGGCTTTTCCGCCGCGCTGGTGCCGTTCCTGCAGGCGGCCGGATCGCCGGCAGCCGCGGTACAGCGCACCCGGGCGGAGACAATGATCGGCTCGGCCACGGGCAGATCCGCCGCCACGTACTACGACACCGTATTGGGATTATTCGGCCTCGGCTTTGCCGAAGGCCGCTACCGGTTCGCGCCTTCGGGGCAACTGGAGCTGGAGTGGGAGAAGACATGTCGAACCGCAAGCGCCCGGCCATGAACGGACGCGCGAACACCCCCCGCTCGGCGAGCGGGCAGCACATTGTTGCGGACACCGCGCGCAGCAAGGGCCTGCGCGCCAAGACGCTGGTGCTGAGCCTGCTGACGGCGTTCGCCGCGGCCGCCACGGCGCAGGAGGACCCGGTCAAGCTGCTGGTGGACCAGGGCAAGTACTGGCAGGAACGCGGCCGCAGCGACCGCGCTGCCGAAGCGTGGCAGAAGATCCTGCGCCTGAATCCGGCCCAGCCGGAAGCCCTGTATGGCATGGGCGTGGCCGAAGCCGAGGCGGGCCGCCCCGATGGCGCGCGCACCTACCTGGAGCGCCTGAAGAAGGCCCAGCCCAACTCCCCGCTGGTGGCGCGCCTCACGCAGGTGATCAGCAGCGGCGGCGCAACCCAGCAGGTCGAGCAGGCGCGCCAGCTGGCGCGCAGCGGCCAGAGCGAGGAAGCGGTCAAGCGCTATCAGCAAGCTGTGGGCGGCGCGGTGCCGCAAGGCAACCTGGCCCTGGAGTACTACCAGACGCTGGGCGGCACGGCACAGGGCTGGGAAGAAGCCCGCAAGGGCCTGGAGCGGCTGGCTCGCGCCAATCCGTCGGACAACCGCGCGCAGCTCGCGCTGGCGCAGCACCTGACCTATCGCGAGTCCACGCGCCGCGACGGCATTCGCCAGCTGGAGGGGCTGTCTAAAAGCAGTGACGTAGCCAGCCAGGCCAGCGAGAGCTGGCGGCGGGCGCTGACCTGGCTGGGCGGCCGCCCGGCGGATACGCCGCTGTACCAGGCCTGGCTGGCAAGCCATCCCGACGACGCCACCATCCGCGCCAAGCTCGATGCGGTCAAGGCCCAGCAGCAACAGCAAGCCACGCAAGCGGCAGGTGCCGCTGGCAACCCTGCGCGCCAGATCGTGCAGCAGGGCTTCGACGCCATGGATGCCGGCGACCTCGAGCGCGCCGGCGACCGGTTCCAGACCGCGCTGCAGGAGCGCCCCGGCGACGCCGACGCGCTCGGCGGCATGGGCGTGTTGCGCCTCAAGCAGGAGAAGTTTGCCGAGGCCCTGGACTTCCTCGACCAGGCCGCCAAGCGTGGTGCCGGGGGCCGCTACCGCAGCGCGCAGAACAGCGCCACATACTGGCTGCTGTCCGAGCAGGCCAGCGCCGCGCGTGGCGCGGGCAATCGCGCCGAGGCGCGCAGCCTGCTGGAGCGTGCGGTCAAGCTCGACCCGCGCGAGCCTTCCGCCCAGGTGGCGCTGGCCGACGTGATGGCCGAGGAAGGCCAGTACGCCCCGGCCGAAGCCGCGTATCGCCGCGTGCTCAAGCAGCAGCCCGACAATCCCGACGCCACGCGCGGCCTGGTTGGCGTGCTGGCGGCGCAGAACAAGAGCGCGGAAGCGCTCGCCATCGTGCAAAACCTGACACCCGCCCAGCAGGACAAGGTGGGCTCGCTGGGCAAGCTGCGCGCCGAGGAGGCCCGAGGCCAGGCCCGTGCCGCCTTGCAGCGCGGCGATGCCGCCGGCGCGCGCCGCGCGCTGGAAGACGCGATGGCGGCCGACCCCACCAACCCGTGGGTGCGCCTGGATGTAGCGCGCGCCTATGCGTCGATGGGCTTGAAGGAGCAGGCGCGCAGCGTCATGGACGGCCTGCTGCTCTCCAACCCCAATATGCCGGACGCGCTGTACGCCAGCGCGCTGCTGTCCGCCGAAACCGGCGACTGGCAAAGCGGGCTCGAAGCGCTAGAGCGCATTCCCCCGCAGAACCGCACCCGCGACATGGGTACCCTGCAACGCCGCCTGTGGGTACACGCGGAAGCCGAGCGCGCCAGCGGGCTCGCCGCCGCCGGCCAGCAGGCCGCCGCGCTGGGCGTGCTGCCGCAAGCCGAACGCTACGCCCAGCAGGACCCCGACCAGCTGGGCGCGCTGGCTCTGGCTTATGCCGACGCTGGCGACGAGGCGCGCGCGCTCTCGCTGATGCGCAACGTCATGGGCCGCACGGTGCGCCCGGACGTTGGCATGCAGCTGCAGTACGCCGCCATCCTGCTCAAGACCAAGCAGGACGTGGAGCTGGCTGGCGTGCTGCGCCAGCTTGCCAACGCCAACCTGAGTAGTTCGCAGCGCCGCGACTATGACGACCTGCGGGTCGCCTACATCGTGCGCCAGGCCGATGCGCTGACCGAGAGCGGCGACCTCGTGGCTGCCTACGACATGCTGGCGCCGGCGCTCTCCGAGCGCCCTGGCAACAGCGCCGTGCGCGCAAGCCTGGCGCGCATGTACGCGCAAGCGGGCGAGAACAAGAAGGCCCTGACGCTGTACGAGAGCGTGCTGGAGAAGGATCCGCGCAACCTCGACCTGATGCTGGCGGCGATCGGCACCGCCACCGCCGCCAAGGAATACAGCTGGGCCGAAGGCACGCTGCAGATGGCGCTGGCGCAGGCACCCAAATCGCCCAAGGTACTGACCGCCGCCGGGCGGCTCTACCGCGCCCAAGGCAAGACCTCGCGTGCCGCCGAGTATTTCCGCGCAGCGGTGGCAGCAGAGAACGCCACGGGCATAGCCTCGACCGGCGCGCGCCCGAATGGCGCGGGCTTCGACCGCGTGCCGTCCAACCCGTTTGTCGGCCTGCCCGGCCAGCGCGGCAGCTCGCAGTTGCCGCCGCCCGGGTCGCAGGCGCCGTACCTGATCGTGCCCGGTCCCACGCGCGCCGCGGCCGCGCCCCAGCCGGCAATGGCTCCCGCGCCGGTGATGATGAACGCGAGCGCACAGGCCTCGCAGCCCTACATCCCGGCGCCGCTGTCCGCTGCCGGGCAAGGCATGGCGCCGGAGATCCAGCAGCCGCAGGCCTACTATGCGCAGCAGGTGCAAGCGCCCATGCCGATGCAGGCGCCCGCCAGCACACGCGGCAAGAACACGCGCGCGGCCAAGGCGCCTGCGCAGGCTTACCCAGCCAACCGGTCTTATCAGACTGGTCAGGCTGGTCAAACTGGTCAGGCTTACCCCGCCTATCCAGCCAACGCGCAGCTCGCCCAGCAGCCTGGCGTGCCCTATCCCGTGCCGCAGCAGGCCGTGGCACCGCAGTATCCCGTCGCGCAGTACGCCGCGCCGGCAGCCGGCGGCTACGCGGCGGCACCGGCGCCCGCCGCGACCGCGCGCCAGCCGATTGGCGCGCAGTCGCGCGCGCCTTGGCTGGCCGAAGCCGATTCGCAGGCCAACCCAACCGGCCCCAAGACCGCGCAGCAGGAACTCAACGAGATCGAATCGCAGCGCACCAGCACGCTCGCCGGCGGCCCTGTGCTACGCGGGCGCAATGGCGACTCCGGCATGAGCCAGCTCACCGAGATGCAGGTGGTGGCCGAAGCCAAGATAGCCGTCGGCAACGGCAAGCTGGTGGCGCGCGTGACACCGGTCGCGCTGGATGCGGGCTCTGTGGGCAGCGACTTCAACACCGCCTCGCGCTTTGGCGGCGGCCCGCTGGCGGTCCCGGTGGGCGGCGCGCCCGTCAACTCGGCCGGCACGCCGCTGCGGTCCACTTCCGCCGGCCAGCAGAATGCCTTTGGTGTGGCGCTGGGCGTGGCCTATGAATCGGACCGCATCAAGGCTGACATTGGCAGCACGCCGCTGGGCTTCCGCTACACCGACGTCAATACCGGCGTGCGCTTCAACCTGCCGCTGACGCAACGCACCACGCTGTCGCTTGGCGCATCGCGCCGCCCCGTCACCGACAGCTTGCTGTCGTACGCGGGCGCGCGCGATGACCGCACCGGCCTGCAGTGGGGGGGCGTGATGAACAGCAGCGGGCGCGTCGACCTGGGTTGGGACGATGGCTTCTTCGGTATCTACGGCTACGGCGGCTACGGCTTGCTGACCGGGCACGATGTGAAGCGCAACACACGCTGGGAAGGCGGTGGCGGGTTCTACCTGCGCCTGATCGACAACGCCGAGCAGCGCCTGATGAGCGGCGTGAACTTCACCTCGATGGGGTACGCGGATAACCTGCGCTACTTCACCTTCGGCCAGGGTGGTTACTTCAGCCCGCAGACCTACTTCGCCGTGACCGTGCCGCTCTCGCTGGCAGGGCGCAGCGGCCGGCTGGCCTACAATGTGCGCGGCGCGTTAGGCATGCAGGCGTTCCGCGAGGATGCATCGGACTATTTCCCGACCGATCGAGCGGCCCAGTCGGCGGCCGGCAATACCGTCTATCCTGGCCAGTCCAAGACCGGCCTGGCCTACAATCTGGTTGGCTCGATGGAGTACCAGGCGGCCCAGCAGCTGTTTGTCGGCGGCATGCTTGGCATCGACAACGCGCGCGACTATCGCCAGTGGTATGCCGGCGTCTATGTGCGCTACGCGTTGCAGCGCCAGACCGGGCAGATCGCGTTCCCGCCGGTGGCGCCGCAGTCGGCCGTGGGCCCCGCGCCGTTCTGAGGGGCGCGCAACGGATGAATCAATCAAGTGAAGCGCAGCCAGGCGGCTGCGCAAAGGAAGTCCATCATGGGTGAAGCAAAACAACGGGGCAGCCAGGCAGAGCGTGCCGGCCAGGCCCGCGCGCGGCTCGAAGGCATGCGGCCCGCGCAACTGGTGTGCGGCGCCTGCAAGACGGCGTTCAGTACCTTCGATGCCATCGACGCCCCCAACCTGCGCGGCATCGATGCCGTGTTTGGCGGGCAGTGCCCGAACTGCGGCAACGATGTGCTGGTGTTCAAGGGCGAGCCTCAAGCCGTGGCGGATGCCATGGTGGCATGGGAGCGGATGATGGGCGCGGACACCAAGCTGGGCTATCAGTCGCGCGACGGCAAGCACGTGCCGTTCGAAGAAGGCAAGTAAGTCAGCCAGGTGAGCTAAGTCAGCTATCCAGCAGGTCCGGCGGCCCCATCTCAAAGCGGCCGCGGCCTGCCGCCTTGGCGCGGTAGAGCAGGGCATCGGCCTGGCGCATCAACTCCTGGTCCGGCATCGGCGCGCCCTTGTAGAGCGCCACGCCGATGCTCACATCCACATCGGCAAACACCCCGTCGATGAAAAAGCGCCGGCTCACCGAATGCACAATGGCCTGCGCAATGCGCTGTGCATTGGCCGCGCCGCCGATATCCTCCAGCACGATCGCGAACTCGTCGCCGCCCAGGCGCGCAACAGTGTCGCGCTCGCGCACGCAGCGCTGCAGGCGCCGCCCGAAGGCCTGCAGCAGCAGGTCGCCGGTGATGTGCCCGTGGAAGTCGTTGACCGCCTTGAAGCGATCCATGTCCAGGTAGAGCAGCGCCATGAGCCGGCCGTCTTCGCGGCTGCGCGTCATGGCGGCCTGCAGCAGCGCCTCGAAGGCGTTGCGGTTGAGCAACTGGGTCAGGTGGTCGAGCCGGGAGATGCGTGATAGCCGCAGGGTCTCCAGCTTGCGCTGGGTCACGTCCTGCACATGCACATGCACGCCCACCACATGGCTGCCATCCGCGCTCCATTCGGGGCGCAGGCTGGTCTCCATGCAGCGGTAATCCGGATCGCTTTCTTCCGTCTCGAACGTCACCGCGCTGCCCGCCAGTGCTTTTTGCAGGAACGGCCGGGCGCGGGCATAGCGGGTGTCGCCGATCACTTCGCGCACGCTCATGCCGCGCAGCGCCTGCACCGTGATGCCGAAAGTCCGCTCGTAGGCGAGGTTGTTGAAGACGTAGCGCTCGTCGGGCCCGATAAACGCCAGCAGCGCAGGCAGCGTATCGGTGACCGCGCGCAACTGGCGCTCGCTCAGGTCGAGCTGCTCGCGCCGCTCGCGCACGTCATGCATCAGCTGCCCGAAGGCGCGCGCCAGATCGCCGATCTCGTCATGCTGCTGCGCTGGCAGTTTCTCGTAGGCCGCTAGGTCGTGCGCGCTATCGCTTACCACCTGGTGCAGGCGCGTGAGCGGCGTCAGCAGATGCCGCACCGTCAGCCAGATCAGCAGGGCCACCACCGCCAGCGACAGCAGGGCCAGCGCGAGGAAGCGCACCTGCATGGCGTGCAGCGGCGCGAACGCCTCCTGCGCGGGCAGCACCGCCACCAGCTCCCAACCGGTGCTCTCCATCAGGTAGCGCGAGATCAGCGGCCTGGCGGGCGAGAGAAACTCGATGCGCCCGCTGCGGTCGTCGACGCCGCAGGTGTCTCCCAGCGCGCGGGCCGGCTGCGTGGCCTTGGCCGGATCGGGGTGCCGCACATAGACCGGCATCCGCCCTCCCGATACCAGGCAATAGAAGCCGGTGGTGCCGAGCCGGTTGTGGGTGATCTCCACCAGGAAGTTGGCGCTCGACAGATCGAGCCAGCCGCCCAGCAGGCCAAGGAATTCGCCTTGCTTCGAGACGATGGGCACCGCCACCAGCACGCCGGTCGCGCCATTGATACGGGCGCGGATAGGCGGGGTGATCACGGGTTCAAGGGTGCGCGCGGCTTCGCGGAAGTAGTCGCGGTCGGCAATGCTGACCTGCACGCCATCCCGGGCCAGCACGCGCCCCTGGGCATCGGCCAGCATGAACGCATTGAAGGCGCCGGGCACGGGAATCCGCCGCTCCAGCAGCAGGCGCAGCTCGGCGCCCGGGCGGGCGAGCTCGCCGGCCAGTTGCGGCGCCACGTGGGACAGCAGGGTGATGCGGTCTTCCATGGCGGTGTCGAGCTGGTCCGAGGCGAGCTTGACGATGGAGTCCTGCTGGTCTTGCAGCGCGGCGCGCAGGTCGTCGTGCGCGTAATAGAGCGATGCCAGCACGATGCCGGTACCAAGCACGGCGGCAAGCGCCGTGGTAATCAGCGCGAGACGCGCCTTCAGGGAAAGCGAAACTTGGGGCATGCGAGCCGGCGGTGTCGGGGGACGGCGCGCGCCTTCTGGACGGCCGGCCCGCATGGTTGCCGGGAGTCGGGCTTCGGCAGGCTTGCAGGCCCGCCAACCCTACCACAAGCGCCAGTCCCGCGCGAGTCTGGCATGGGCGCGCGCGGGCCGCGCCCGCCACCGTGTGGCGCCGCACGTTACAGTGGCGCGCCGGGGGTGGGCGAGCCATTGCCGCCACGGTATAGTGGGCCGTCGCCCTGCGGCGGCAGGGGGAGGCCACCGAGGGCTCCCATCCGCACCCCCAATTCATGAAACTGCCCTCAATTTCGCCAGTCCTGCTGTCCCTGCTGGTCGCCGCGGCCGGCGCCCTGGCGACTGGCGGCGCCTGGCGCGGCATGCATACGCTCGAGCGCGAGGTGGCGCGGGGCGATTTCGAGGCGGTGTTCTCGCCGGTCTTCTCCGCCTTGCAACGGCGCCTGCAGGACAACGAGCAGCTGCTGCGCGGCACCAGCGGGCTGTTTGCCGCCGATCCCGCCCTCACCCGCGAGCAGTGGCGCAACTACCTGTACACCACCCAGCTGGATGACCTGCCGCCCGGCACGCATTCGATCGGCTATGCGCGCCTGACCGCGTCAAGGGAGCTCGACCGGCTGGTCGAGACGATGCGCCGCGAGGGCCAGCCCGGCTTCGAGGTCTACCCGCTGGGCCCGCGCGACGTGTACGCGCCGGTTGTGTATGTCGAGCCCTTCGCCGGGCGCATTACGCGGGCGCTTGGCTTTGACATCATGTCCGATCCCGTGCGCCGCGCTGCCGCCGAGGCTGCCCGCGATAGCGGCGAGGTGCGCCTGAGCGGCGGCGTGGAACTCACGCGGGAGAGCGAAACGCAGGCGCCGCAGCGTGGCGTGGTGCTGTACCTGCCGGTGTACGGCAGTGGCCTGCCGCTGAACACCCCCACCCAGCGGCAGCTGGCCGTGACCGGCTATGTCTATACCTCGCTGCGCCTGGAAGACCTGCTGCGCGGGGTCAGCCTGCCCGCGGCCGGCACTTTGTCGCTGATGCTATATGAAGGACGCGACACCAAGCCCGGCGCGTTCCTGGCCGGCGACGCCGAGCCCGGGCCCGGGCCGGCCAGCACGCCGGTCCCGGCGCCGTTGATGCAGGCCGAACGCGAGCTGACCTATGGCGGCAGGGTCTGGACCTTGCGCGCCATCACCACGCCGGCCTTCGAATCGGCGCATCGCCCGCGGCGCTCCACGCTGGTACTGGCGATCGGCACGGCAGGCACGCTGCTGCTTGCCTGGATCGTGTTTGGCCTGGCACGCCAGCAGCGCATGGCGTGGCAGCTCGCGGCGCGGGCGCGCCAGGGCCGGCAGGCGGATGGCGCCTTGCAGCGCGCGGGCCTGGCCAGCGCCAGCGATGCCTTCCTGGTATGCGATGCCGATGGCTGTGTCCAGATCGCCAGCGCGGCGGCCACCGCGCTGTTCGGCAAGGCGCCGGACCAGTTCCCCGGCACCCTCATCGCCACCTTGCTGCCCGATGCCGCCAGGCTGGCGGCGATGGCGCTTGAGGGGCGGCTGGAGAGCCACGCCCGCAGGTCCGACGGCACCATCATTCCCGTGCGCGTGGCGGTGGCGCCGGTGCCTGCTGCCGGGCCCGGCCGGGTGCTATGGGTAGTGACGGACCAGAGCGCCATCCGCCGCGCCGAACTGGCGGCCGCCGACGCGGCAGAGCGCAGCGCACGCGTGCTGGATCACACCGCGCTGTGCGTCATCACCTTCGACCGCAACGGCACGGTGACCGGCATCAACCGCGCCGGCCAGCGCATGCTGTGGTACCAGGCCAGCGAGGTGGCCGCAGGCATGCGCTACCTGGACTTCCTCGATCCCAAGGAGGTTGCGGCGCGCGCGGCCGTGCTCACCAGCGAGCTGGGCGAGCCGGTGGCGCCGGGCCTGGCCGCCGTGGTCGGCAAGGCCCGGCTCGGGCTGACCGACGAACAGGAGTGGACCTATGTCCGCAAGGGCGGCTCGCGCCTGCCGGTGCAACTGACGCTGACCGCGCTGCCCGAGCCGCACGTGCCCGGCGGCACGGGGGACGTGGCGGTCCCGGCCTTTGCTGGCGAGGCCGGCATCGGTGGCCTGGATGCCGGCGGCTATCTCGCCATCGCGCATGACCTGACGGAGCGCAAGCGTGCCGACGAGTACATCCGGCACCTCGCGCATCACGACGCGCTTACGGGCCTGCCCAACCGCGCCCAGCTGCATGCACGCACGGAACTGGTGCTGCAGCGCGCGCTGCGCAAGGGCGAGCGCATCGCGCTGCTGTTGCTCGATCTCGACCAGTTCAAGCGCATCAACGAATCGCTCGGCCACCATATCGGCGATGAGGTGCTGCGTATCGTGGCCGATCGCCTCAAGGCCGCGGTGCGCCACGCCGACCTGGTCGCCCGCATGGGCGGCGACGAGTTCGTGGTGGTGCTCGACCCGTTGAGCCAGGACAGCGAGGCCGAGCTGGTCGCCGCCAAGATCCTGGCCCGCCTGTCGGAAGACCTGCAGCTAGGCAACCAGCGCCTGCGCGTGACGCCCTCGATCGGCATGGTGCTGTGCCCCGACGACGGCGACAACCTGGCCGACCTGCTCAGGAATGCCGATGCCGCCATGTACGCGGCCAAGCGCCGCGGCGGGGCGCAGCTCAGCCGCTTCTCCAGCGAGATGGCCGAGGCATCCATGGCGCGTTTCACCATCGAGGGGCTGCTGCGGCGCGCGCTGGCCACGCAGGCGTTCAAGCTGCGCTACCAGCCCATCGTCGACACGGCCACGTTGCGCATTGCCGGCGTGGAAGCGCTCATTCAATGGGAAACGCCCGAGCGCGGCGTGATCCCGCCAACGGAGTTCATCCCGATTGCCGAGCAGAGCGGCCTGATCATGCCGCTGGGCGAGTGGATCCTTGCCACGGCCTGCCGCGAGATCCAGCACCTGCGCAGCGAGCTTGGCGTGGAGCTGGATGTGGCGGTGAATATCTCGCCGCTGCAACTGCGCCAGGAAGGGTTTCCCGCCATGGTCAAGCAATGCCTGGCGGCCGCCGGGCTGCCGGCTTCGAGCCTCACCATCGAGGTGACGGAGGGCATCCTGATCGAGGGCGGCAGCAAGACCATCGACACCTTCGAGCGCGTGCGCGCGCTCGGCGTGGGATTGTCGATCGACGATTTCGGCACGGGCTATTCGGGCTTGAGCTACCTGACGCGGCTGCCGATCGACAAGCTGAAGATCGACAAAGCCTTCGTCGACGACGTTGCGCACGATGAGCATCACCAGGCCGTGGCGGCCGCCATCATCACCCTTGGCCACCAGCTCCACCTGCAAGTGGTGGCCGAAGGCGTGGAGTCGCCCGCGCAGTTCGCCTTCCTGCGCGAACACGGCTGCGATGCCGTGCAGGGCTACCTGTTCTGCCAGGCGGTGCCGCTGGCCGGCCTGATGGAGATCTGCGCGGCAGGCGGTGAAGCGACCATGCGCGCCTGGGCACAACGGGTGCCGGCCACGGTTTGAGGCCCATCCCCAAAATCCGCCGATACCTGCATCGGGATTCTTTGCCCAACTGCCACACGGCTGGCATGCGCCGCTCCTATGCTGCCCGCTGTTATCAAAGCGCAGAGGGTTGTCCATGCAAGCAGGTGAGTCCGCGCCGGGCCGCGCGTTCCTGGCGGTCGAGCAGGTAGGCAAGCGTTTCGGAGGGGCGGGAGGGTTCCAGGCGCTGGACGGCGTTTCGCTGTCGGTGGCGCAGGGGGAACTGCTGTGCCTGCTGGGCCCTTCGGGTTGCGGCAAGACCACGCTGCTGCGCATCATCGCGGGGCTGGAGCGCGAGGACACGGGCCGTATCCACGCCGGCGGGCGCGAGCTGACGGGCTTGCCGCCGCAGGCGCGCGACTACGGCATCCTGTTCCAGTCCTATGCGCTGTTTCCCAATCTGCCGGTGGCCCAGAATGTGGCCTATGGTTTGCAGGGCCGGGGCATGGGACGTGCGCATCGCGAGGCCCGCGTCGCGGAAATGCTGTCGCTGGTAGGCCTGGCGGGCAGCGAGCGCAAGTTCCCCGGGCAGCTCTCGGGTGGCCAGCAGCAGCGCGTGGCACTGGCGCGCGCGCTGGCGCCGGCACCCTCGCTGCTGTTGCTCGATGAGCCGATGTCGGCACTCGATGCGCGGGTGCGCGAGCATCTGAGGCTGGAGTTGCGCCAGTTGCAGCGGCGCTTGAACGTGACCACCGTCATGGTCACGCACGACCAGGATGAAGCCATGGCGATGGCGGACCGCATCGCCGTGATGGAGGGCGGGCGCATCGCCCAGGTCGGCACGCCCGGCGAGATCTACGAGCGCCCGGCCTCGGCCTTCGTGGCTGAATTCATCGGCCAGGCCAACTGGCTGGATGGCCGGCTCAGCGGGCGCGATACCTTCAGCGTGGGCGAGCTCGACCTGGCGGTGTCCCCGTCCCGCGCGGGCGAGGTGGCCGATGGCGCAGCCCGGCTGTGCTGCCGCCCGGAAGCCATCCGGCTGCACCCCGCGGAAGGCGAGCCCAACCGCTTGCTGGCGCGCATTGTCGACCAGACCTATCTGGGCAGCCGCTATCGCCTGATGCTGGAGGCCGACCGCCTGCCGGGCCATACGCTGTTTGCCGACGTGCTGCGCGAGGAGCGCCATCTGCTGCCGGCGCCGGGCAGCCACAAGTTCTGGGTGTCGCTGCCCAGCCAGGCGCTGCAGGTGTTCGCATGACGCGCGCATTGCCCGCGGCCGGGGCGAAGGCCGAGAGTGATGCCGCCGTCAGTCGCGGGTGTGGCGCCGGCAGCGCGGCGGACTGCATCGCGCATGCCGCGCCCGCCGCGATGAAGTGGCTCTGGCTCGCCGGGCTGGCCGTGGCGCTGGTGCTGCCGCTGCTGGCGCTGTTTGGCCAGGCGTGGTTCGATGAAGCCGGGCGCTGGGCCTTGCCCGCGCGCGTGGCCGAGCTGGTCGCCAACCCGAATTTCCTGCCGCTGCTGGGCCGCAGCGTGGCCGTCTCGCTGACCGTGGCCGCGCTGGTGGTGCCGCTGGCCTTCGGCTTTGCCTACGCGCTGCAACGCTCCCGTATCGCGTTCAAGCCGCTCTGGCGGGGCATTGCGCTGCTGCCGCTGTTTGCCCCTTCGCTGCTGCCGGGCATCGCGCTGGTCTACCTGTTCGGCAACCAGGGCGTCTTCAAGGGCGCATTCGGCGCGGGCGGCATCTATGGTTTCTGGGGCATCGTGCTGGGCGAGGCCTTCTATACGTTTCCCCATGCGCTGATGGTGCTGATGGCCGCGCTCTCGCTGGCCGACGCGCGCCTGTACGAGGCCGCGCGCGCCATGGGGGCCTCCGCCTGGCGCACCTTCCTCACGGTGACCCTGCCGGGCGCGCGGCACGGCCTGTTTGGCGTGGCGTGCCTGGTGTTTACGCTGGTGGTGACGGATTTCGGCGTGCCCAAGGTGGTGGGCGGCGGCTATCCGGTGCTGGCGCTGGAAGCCTACAAGGCCGTGGTGGGGCAACAGCAGTTCGCGCGCGGCGCGCTGATCGGCATGCTGCTGCTGTTGCCGGCGCTGCTGACTTTCGGCGTGGACATCGCCATGCAGCGCCGGCAACGCGCGCAGATGTCGAGCCGCGCCCAGGTCTATGTGCCGGGCCGCGACGGGCTGCGCGACACGTGTTGCACGCTGGTGGTGATGGTGATCGGCGCCGCCTTGCTGACCATGCTGGCGGCGGCGGTGGGCGCTTCGCTGGTCAAGCTGTGGCCGTACAACCTGCAGCTCACGCTGGCGCATTACGACTTCGACAATATGGATGGCGGCGGCTGGCTGGCCTACCGCAACAGCTTGCGCCTGGCCGCGCTGAGCGCGCTGGCCGGCACGCTGGCGATCTTCTTCGGCGCGTGGCTGACCGAGCGCACACGCGGGCCGGCGTGGTTGCATGGCGTGCTGCGTGCCGGCTTTGTGTTGCCGATGGCGGTGCCCGGCCTGGTGCTCGGGCTGGGCTATGTGTTTTTCTTCAACGCGCCGTCCAATCCGCTGCACGCGCTCTACGGCACCATGACGCTGCTGGTGATCTGCAACGTGGCCCACTTCTACACCACCGGCCACCTTACCGCGGCGGCCGCGCTGCGCCAGCTCGATGCCGAGTTCGAGGCCGCCGCGCTGTCGCTGGGCGTGGCGCCGCTGGTCACCTGCTGGCGGGTGACGGTGCCGATCTGCCTGCCCGCGCTGATCGATATCTTCCGCTACCTGTTCGTCTCGGCCATGACCACGGTATCCGCGGTGATCTTCCTGTACAGCCCCGATACCGTGCTGGCCGCGATCTCGGTACTGAACATGGACGATGCCGGCGACACCGCGCCGGCCGCGGCCATGTCCACGCTGATCCTGCTGACCTCGGCGCTGGCCTGCCTGCTGCTGATGGGCGCCGCGCGCGGCTGGCTGCGCCGCACGCAAGCCTGGCGCGCGCCAGCCCCTTGATTTGCCGTCGCTGACCAGCGCCGGCGCCACGACACGCATTTCACGATCCGAATTTCACGACATGCCTTCCAAGGAGAAACCATGACTCACCTGTTCCGCACCGCCACCGCCGTGGCCGCCTTCGCGCTGCTGGCCGGCGCTGCCCATGCCAATACCGTGCTGACGGTTTACACCGCGCTGGAGGCCGATCAGATCGCCGCGTACAAGGCCGCGTTCGAGAAGGCCAACCCGGACATCGAGATCAAGTGGGTGCGCGACTCCACCGGCATCGTGACCGCCAAGCTGCTGGCCGAGAAGGCCGCGCCGCGCGCCGACGCGGTGTGGGGCCTCGCCGGTTCCAGCCTCGCCATCCTCGACAAGGAAGGCATGCTGCAGCCGTACGCGCCGAAGAACCTGGCGGCGGTGGACGCGCAATACCGCAGCGCCGCCAATCCGCCGGCATGGGTTGGCATGGACGTATGGGGCGCGGCAATCTGCTTCAACACCATCGAGGCGCAAAAGCAGGGTTTGCCCAAGCCCACGTCGTGGGCCGACCTGACCAAGCCGGTATACGCCGGCAAGATCGTCATGCCGCATCCGGCGTCGTCGGGCACCGGCTACCTGGACGTGAGCGCCTGGCTGCAAATGATGGGCGAGCAAAAGGGCTGGTCCTACATGGACGCCCTGCACAAGAATATCGGCCTGTATACGCACTCCGGCTCCAAGCCCTGCAAGATGGCGGCGCAAGGCGAGTTCCCGATCGGCATCGCGTTTGAATACCGTGCAATGAAGTCCAAGAAGGAAGGCGCACCGATCGACATCGTGCTGCCGTCCGAAGGGCTGGGCTGGGACATCGAGGCCACCGCGATCATCAAGGGCACCAAGAACCTGGATGCGGCGCGCAAGCTGGCCGACTTCTCCGCCTCGTCCGACGCCATGGCGCTGTACGAGAAGAACTTCGCGGTGCTGGCCATCCCTGGCATCGCCAAGCCGGATCCGCTGCTGCCGGCCGACTACGAGAAGCGCCTGATCAAGAACGACTTCACGTGGGCCAGCGCCAACCGGGACCGCATTCTCGCCGAGTGGAGCAAGCGTTACGAAGGCAAGGCCGAGAAGAAGTAAATCAGTAAGAAGCGAAGAGGTAAAACCTGGCGATCAGCGTTAGCCGGCAAAGCCCGGGCAAGTGGTGCGCAATCCAGCGCGTACGGCTTGCCCGGGCGCTTTCATTGATGCAAAGCATGGTGGTCCACGCAGAAACGGGTACGTTATTCGTCGCATGACGAGTTGCGGCAAAACGGCCCCGTCTGGGCGTTTCTGGTGGGCAGCGTACGGGGGTAATGTGAAGAGAGGCGAGGGCGTGAGTGTGGACTCACGCTGCCCCGGTGCGAGCGCCGCCGGGGCGCTGCGCAAAAGCGGCCAAGCCTGGCCGCCGTGCTGGCAATCAGCTGTGGGACGCTTCCGAGGGATCGTTGCGCGAGTGCAGCCGGCGATACAAGTCGTCCACATGGCTGCGGCTGCTGCGCAGCTCTTCCCGGCCACGTTCCGTGATCAGGTAGACGCGCCCGATGCCGTCGCGCAGGACGCTTTCCATGTAGCCTTCCATCTGCAAGGCGCGCAGCAAGGGACGGACGGTGCCAATATCCACCTGGAAGCCGTACTCCATCAGCATCTCGGCGAGCATGGCCACGGTGGCCGGCACTTCGACGGCAAATTGGAGGACGTAAATGCGGGCTAGCAAGCCAAGGAACTGTCGTTTCATGACGCTGCAAACGCGTCATCTCCCATTGCGGTTGACGTTGATTTATAGTTGTGAACCGTGCGCCGCAAAAAAGAAGCCGCCACGTGAGTGGCGGCTTGTCGGGAATGCGTCGGAGGGGTCAATTAACTCTGGCGCAGATCAGATTTTAAAATAACTAAACGCGACTTGTCACGCAACTCGTGTAGCTGTCCCCTCGTCAGTAGGGTGTCAACGTCGTGATTCCGCTAAAAAGCGCATAAAACTTCGCTTTTTAGCGGCAATCTGGGGCAGGGAGATGTCCGAAACCAGCTTGCGGCCACTCTGGCGCCGGGGTTTAATCCGGGCACACCATCCTCGTTTTCTCCCCATGAAACCCTCCGACTTGATCCGCCTGCTCAGCCTTGCCGCCATCTGGGGCGCCAGTTTCCTGTTCCTGCGGATCAGCGCGCCGGTGCTTGGTCCCCTGACCGCCGCCTTTCTGCGGGTACTGATCGGGGCGCTGACGCTCGCGGCCTGCCTGGCGATGATGCGCGTGCGCTGGAACATGCGCGGCAAGTGGCGGCAGGTCATGGTGCTGGGCGTGATCAATTCCGGCATCCCTTTCGCCATGTACTCGTTCGCTGCGCTGTGGCTGCCGGCCGGCTACTCTGCCGTGTTCAACGCCATGACGCCGCTGATGGGTGTGCTGATCGGCGCGCTGTGCTTTAGCGAGCGCTTGACGCTGGCCAAGGCCGGCGGCGTCGTCCTCGGTGTTGCCGGTGTCGCGGTGCTGACCCGTACCGGACCGGTAGCGTTCTCGCCCCAGGTGTTGCTCGGCGCCGCTGCCTGCCTGGTGGCGACAGCATGCTACGGTCTGGCGGGCTTCCTCGCGCGGCGCTGGATCACCGCGCAGGGCGGTCTGGACGCGCGCCTGGTGGCAACGGGCAGCATGGTTGGCGCCACCCTGTTCCTGCTGCCCTTCAGCGCGGTTGCACTGATGCGCGAAAACACGCTGCCGGCCGCTGGCCCTGGCGTGTGGATGGCGATGCTGGGGGTGGGGATGCTCTGCACGGCGATTGCGTACATCCTGTACTACCGGCTGATTGCCGACCTGGGCCCGGTTCGCTCGCTGACCGTGACCTTCCTGATCCCGCCGTTCGGCATCGTCTGGGGTGCCATCTTCCTTGGCGAGCAATTGTCGTGGGCACACGCCGCCGGCGGAGCGCTGATCGGAATGGCCGTCTGGCTGGTGCTGCGGCCCGCCGCCCCGGCTACGGGCGCGACTGCGGTGGCGTCAGGGCCGGGCCGGCCCTGACGAGGGAAGGCTCGGCCACGTCGCTCATCCAGCTCATCTCGCCCTACCTGCGCTATCCGTACTACTCCTGCTTAGCGGAAACGGTAGGTCACGGCGCCCATGGTGGTCCATTGCTGGCGCCGCTCGGTGATCGGGCTGCTGGCCGCGTCGCCCTGCAGCCGGGCAAAGGTCACGGAGGCTAGCGCGGACCAGTTGCGCGAGATCTCGTAGGTGACGATGCCGTTTGCATGCCACTCGCGCAGACCAGCACCCACGGCGTGCGTCTGCAGGCCGGAACGCGCGCTCTGCTCCGCCGTGACGCCAAAGAATGTCTGCATGTACTTGCCGTTGGTCCAGGTCACCCCTGGCCCCAACGTGAACAGCCACTTACCGGCTGGCAGGCTGAACAGCACATCCCCATTCGCGATCAGGCCCTGGCCCTGGCCAGCGATATCCTGCGCCACGTCCGCCGAGAACGTCACGAACGACACCTGCGCCTGCGCGAATGCGCGCGCCCGCATGGTCATGTTGACGTCGCCCAGGCCCCTTAGCCGGCTGTCATTCTTGCTCTTGCGCCAGGTCGGGTCGAACTGGAAGTCGGCGCCGATCTGCCAGATGTCGTTGTTGAGCGCGTAGACCCCGAGCAGGTCGAAGCCGCGCGAGAAGAAGCGGCCGCCGTAGTCGATGTCCTGGTAGATGATCGGATAGACAAGCGTGCGGCGGGAGCCGGGGAAATCCGGCGCGGCGTACACGCCCGGGCCGGCCGAGATCTTCCAGTTACTGGCGGGCGCGGTGGTGGCCGGCACGTCAGGCGCTGCCCAGGCGGCTGTGGCGCCCAGGGTGAGGGCTAGAGCCAGAAGTGCGCGGCGGGGCGCGAAGGGGATGGGCATTTGGATGCGGAGCGGATTTGGGTGGGGCCGCGCTGAGCGCGGGGGCTAGCGGGGGATTTTAACTGGAGGGGGTGGGGGTGGGGGGATTTGGCAGGGTGGAAAGCGCTCACCCCTGTGCCTTAACGCAAGTGCTACCTGCGTGCGTGAACCGTGCCGGGGACTTGAGCCTGGCTTATGCCAGGCCCAAGCCCGGTTCGCCCGTGTTCATCCGCTCCACATTGAAGCGCTCCCTGACCATCACGACCACCCGGCGTGCCAGCGGCAAGCTCCGTATTGCTTCTTCCTCGCTCGTCCCCGGGAAATCGACCTCCGCGCTCCAGTTGCACCCCGTGTGGTCCGGCCGGTGCACGCACACGGCGTGCAGCTGGCAGCCGTGGCAGCCGGGTTGCGCATGCAGGCAATCGTTGAGCAGGCGCTTGAGTTCGGTCAGGGGCTTAGTCTGGCGATCCATGATGGACTCCGGTTGCGCACCGGCGCCCGCGACGGGCGGGGACGGGCGAGGCCGTGGTTCCGACAATGGGGGGCGGTGGAACGAGGGCCGTATCAGTTGATGGATTTGTCGGCTCGGCATTCAGGGCAAAGGCCGTATAGCACCAGCATGTGCTCGCGCAGCACGAAGGCATTGGCGCTTGCCACTTCGCGCTGGCGGATTTCGATGGCTTCGTCGCGGAATTCTTCCACGCGGCCGCAGGCCACGCAGATCAGGTGGTCGTGGTGGCCACCTTCGTTGAGCTCAAACACCGCGTGATCGGCTTCGAAGCTGTGGCGCAGCAGGATGTTGGCCTGCACCAGCTGGTTGAGCACGCGGTAGATCGTCGACAAGCCGGCATCCACTTCCTGAGCCAGCAGGATGCGGTAGACGTCTTCGGCGCTGAGATGGCGCCGTGGGCTGGCACGGAAGACTTCCAGCACGCGAACGCGCGGTGACGTTGCCTTGAGTCCGGCACGCTTGAGGTCAATGGGTTCGGTACTGTTGGGAGGCATCAGCATGCTGCGGCTTAGCGCCCGCATGGGGCGCATCAATCGGAAATGAAGCTGTCTGGGCCGGCTGCGCCGTCACGCGCATTGGGCGGACGTTCGCGATTCCAACCGTAGGCGTGCAGCGGGCGGCGTCCTGCAAGGAAGGCCGCACGCTGCTGCGAGCCGTGGTGCACGGCTCGCGGAATAAAAAAATGGCTTGGCTTGTCAGCCGAAGAGGCGATCGGGAAAGCGGGGTCTGGTTGCTTTCCCGATCCTCCGGTGACTGGCTACTGCCAAACGCTCCGCGGTACGGAGCGGTCCCCACAAAAGACGGTGATGGATGCCGCGTTGCGACATCTCAAAATTCTGGTTGCCTCGGACTTGCCGCTGGCCTTCCTGTGTTCTGGTGCCTGGCGCCGGGCCAGGCATGTCTTGCTTCCTTGCTTGCCTGCGTCAGTCAGTGAAGCCATAGTAAATGGGAATTAATCTCATTACAAGGAAAATTTTTCAACTTGTTTTGGAAGGGCTTTGCGGGTGGCGCGGCCACCAGCTGCGCGCAAGCGCGGGAGGAAACACGGGGGAAACGCGGAAAAAGAAAACGTGCGCCGGGCAAGCGGGGAAAGTCCCCGGCGCACGCGAAGCGCGCAGTCAAGCGCGCGATGGCGGCGCCCGGCATGCCGAGCCCGGGGCGCCGCTGGCTACTGCTGGTTACTGCCCTATGCGGATCTCAGGCGCCCGCCAGCCGGAACGTGCCAACGGCGCGGTGCAGCGCATCGGCCTGGTCTTCGAGGGAGGCAGCCGCGGCGGCTGCCTGCTCCACCAGCGCAGCGTTCTGCTGCGCCATCTGGTCCATCTGCGTCACGGCCTGGTTGACCTGCTCGATGCCGCCGGTCTGCTCTTCGGTGGCGGCGCGCATCTCGCCCATCAGGTCGGTCACGCGCTTGACCGCTTCCACGATCTCGTCCATCGCTTGCCCCGCGGTTTCCACCAGCGCCGAGCCATCATCCACCCGCTGCGCGGAGTTGCCGATCAAGGCCTTGATCTCCTTGGCGGCGGTAGCGCTGCGCTGCGCCAGGCTGCGTACCTCGCCGGCCACCACCGCGAAGCCGCGGCCCTGGTCGCCCGCGCGGGCGGCTTCCACCGCCGCGTTGAGCGCCAGGATATTGGTCTGGAAGGCGATGCCCTCGATCACGCCGATGATGTCGACCACCTTGCCGGAGGCGGCCTTGATCTCGCCCATGGTGTTGACCACCTTGCCCACGATGACGCCGCCGCGCACCGCGATCTCCGATGCGCCCTCGGCCAGGCGGCTGGCCTGGCGCGCGTTGTCGGCGCTCTGGCGCACGGTGCCGGTGAGCTGCTCCATGCTGGCCGCGGTTTGCTCCAGCGACGCCGCTTGCTCCTCGCTGCGGCGCGACAGGTCGGCGTTGCCGGTGGCGATCTCCCTGGCCGCTCCGGCAATCGAATCCGCCGAGCCGCGGATGCTGCCGATAGCGCCGGTCAGGCGGGTTTGCATCTGCTGCATGGCGAACAGCACGCTGTGGTTGTCGCCGGGCGCGGTGTGCACTTCGCTGGCCAGGTCGCCTTCGGCGATGCGCGCGGCGATGCGCGAAGTCAGCGCCGGCTCTCCGCCCAGCTGTTTATGCAGGCTGTTGGCGATGCGCAGCACCACGACAGTCATCACCGTGCCGATGCCCAGCAGCAAGGCCAGCGACTTGAGCAGCGCCCGGTGGAACGCCGCGTCGATATCGTCCAGGTAGACCCCGGCGATGAAGTTCCAGTCCCACGGCTTGAAGTTCGCCACGTAGCTCAGCTTGGGCTGCGGCGCCTCGGCGCCAGGCTTGGCCCACAGGTATTGCACGTAGCCCTGTCCCGCGCCCTTGCCGATCGCGGCGATATCGCGGAACAGATACGTGCCCTTCGGGTCCTTGGTGTCTTCCATGTTCTTGCCGTTCATCTCCGGTTTGAACGGGTGCATCACCACGACCGCGTTGGAGTGCATCAGGGTGAAGTAGCCGTCCTCGCCGAAGCGGATGGCGCGCACGCGCTCCAGGGCCTGCTGCTTGGCGTCTTCCATCGGCATCTTGCCGCTGCGCCCCAGTGCCTCGTACGACTGGACCATGGACAGCGCGGTTTCGGTGACGTGCGCCAGGTCGAGCTTTCGCTCCGCCAGGCGCAGCTCGCGCATCTGCCAGGCGTCCCATAGCGTCAGCCCGAGCAGGCAGACCCAGCTCAGCAGCAATGGCAACAGCAATTTTTTCCTCAGGCTCAGGCGCTCCAGCATTCTCTCTCCCCTTTTTTCTAGCTATGGATTTACAGCACTGCTGACGCCATATCGGCGGCCCGGAGGACAAACTTGACGACCGCTCGCTAGGGGATTTCCTCAGGTGCAGCAAGGCTTTCAGGGGAATTTGGCAGTGACGTGCTTGCAACCGCACAAACGCGCTTTGCGCTGCGGATGACGCTGCACTTAGCGGCGCGCGCCGGGCGTGTAATGGAACGTAACGCCAGCTCGCCAGCGCAAGCATTGCGATTTCAAATGAGAACCATTATCCTTTCGCCTTATTTGCCTGGACCGTCACCTGGCATGGGGCGCGGCACTTTCGCGCGGACGCGGCAAGCTGACCAGTGAGGCACCGGAGAAGCAGGTTGCCGGGCGCCGGAAGATCAACAAACATGACTGAAACATCGCTAGGGGCAGGCCAGCAGCGCCGGGCCTTCTGGCTCAAACACCTGCATCAGTGGCACTGGATCAGTTCGGCAATGTGCCTGATCGGCATGCTGCTGTTTGCCGTCACCGGCTTCACGCTCAACCACGCTGGCCAGATCGAGGCCCGCCCGCAAGTGGTCACGCGCACGGCGAGCGCGCCGGCCAGCCTCACGGCGGCCTTGCGCAAGGCCACGCATGGCGACAAGGGCCCGGTGCCGGCGGCGCTGGCCGACTGGCTGTCGCAGGAACTCGATATCGACGCCCATGGCCGTGAAGCCGAGTGGCAGGCCGATGAGATCTATGTCGCATTGCCGCGCCCGGGTGGCGACGCCTGGGTCAGCGTGGCACTGGACAGCGGCGAGGCTCAGTACGAGAAGACCACGCGGGGCTGGATTTCCTACCTGAACGACCTGCACAAGGGCCGCAACACCGGCCGCGCCTGGAGCCTGTTCCTGGATGTGTTCGCCGCGGCCTGCCTGATCTTCAGCGTGACCGGGTTGTTCCTGCTCAAGCTGCACGCCGGTGGCCGCATGGCGACCTGGCCGCTGGTCGGGCTGGGCCTGGTGGTGCCGCTGCTGCTGGCGCTGCTGTGCATCCACTAGCGATCACTAACGATCACCTGATCCCATTTACCGTTCAAAGACGAGGTCCCGTTATGCGCCGATTGCTTACCGTCACCCTTACCGGCCTGGCCGCGGCTCCGTTCGCCAGCCCGGCCGTCGCGGCAGAAATGAACGTCAAGGTGGAGATCCCGCGCCTGAACGTCGCGGAATACCACCGGCCCTATGTCTCGATGTGGATCGAGCGCGCCGACCAGAGCCCGGCCGCCACGCTGGCCGTCTGGTATGACGTCAAGCACAAGGACGGCGAAGGCACCAAGTGGCTCAAGGACATGCGCCAGTGGTGGCGCAAGGCCGGGCGCGACATGCAGATGCCCGCCGATGGCGTATCCGGCGCCACGCGCGCAGCCGGCGAGCACACGCTCACTTTCACGGACGCCAAGGCACCGCTGGGCAAGCTGCCCGCCGGCGAGTACCAGCTCGTCGTGGAAGCCGTCCGCGAGGTCGGTGGCCGCGAGCTGCTGCGCGTGCCCTTTGCCTGGCCGCCGAAGTCAGCCGCCTCGGCCAAGGCCAAGGGCGAGCATGAGCTTGGCGGCGTCTCGGTCGACCTGAAGCCCTGAGCCTCGAACCGATCCGATCCGATCAACCCGCCCTGCATTCAATAGCAAGAGGAATAGGAGCATGACGATGAAGACCTTCGCCACCAAACTGTCCGTCCAGGCCGCCGCGCTGGCCCTGGCCGCGCTGATGCCGCTGGCCGCCCACGCACACCGCCAGTGGCTGCTGCCGTCGGCGACCGTGCTGTCGGGCAGCGACCCTTGGGTGACCGTCGACGCCGCCGTGTCGAACGACCTGTTCTACTTCGAGCACGTGCCGCTGCGCCTCGACAACCTCGCCGTGACCGCGCCGGACGGCGCCGCGGCCAAGGTCGAGAACGCCAGCACCGGCCGCTATCGCAGCACCTTCGACGTGCACCTGACCCAGCCCGGTACCTACAAGGTGGCCATGGTCAACCACGGCCTGTTTGCCAGCTACAAGGTGGACGGCCAGGCCAAGCGCTGGCGCGGTTCGCCCGAAGCCTTCGCCAAGGAGGTGCCGGCCGGCGCGCAGGACCTGCAGGTGACGCAGGCCGACAGCCGCCTGGAAGCCTTCGTGACGGCGGGCAAGCCCACCGCCAAGGTGTTGCAGACCACTGGCCGGGGCCTGGAGCTGGCGCCCGTTACCCACCCGAACGACCTGGTCGCCGGCGACGCTGCCAGCTTCCGCCTGCTGCTGGACGGCAAGCCTGCCGCCAACGTCAAGGTAGCCGTGGTGCCGGGTGGCATCCGCTACCGCGACCAGTTGCAGGAAATGGCGTTCACCACCGACACCGACGGCAAGTTCAGCGTCAAGTGGCCGGCCCCGGGCATGTACTGGATGGAAGCCGAGGTGCGCGACGACAAGGTTGCCGTCAAGGAAGCCAAGACGCGCCGCGCCAGTTATGCGGCCACGGTGGAAGTGCTGCCGCAGTAAGCGCAATGCCACAGCAGCAGGCGGCGGCGCGTGAGCCCCGCCGCCTGCGCAAGTCCTGAGCCCCCAGCGGGCTCTTTGTGTTTTCGCCGTTTTCGTCCCCTGTCCGTCCCCTGTCCGTCTCCTATGCAGCGTGTCCTGGTTCCCCTTTCGCTTGGTGCCGTGCCGCCCGTGCCCGTCGCGACGTCACGCCTGTGCCGGCGGCAAGGCGAGACCATGGGCACCACGTGGTCGGTGGCCTGGGCCGCATCGCCCTCGGCAGCCGATCAGGACACGCTCGATGCCGGCATCCGCGCCGTGCTGGCCGAGGTCGTCGCGCAGATGAGCAATTGGGATGAAGCGTCGGACGTGAGCCGCTTCAACCGCGCCGCACCCGGCAGCTGGCAGGTGCTGCCAGCCGATTGCTTCACCGTGCTGAAGGCCGCGCTGCAAGTGGCGCGCGACAGCGGCGGCGCCTTTGATCCCAGCGCCGGGCCGCTGGTCGACCTGTGGGGCTTCGGCCCGGCGCCGCAGCGTGCCCAAGCGCCCGCGCTGGCGGCGCTGGAGCAGGCGCGCGCGCAATGCGCATGGCAGCACATTGCCATCGACGAGGCCGGCAGCCGTGTGCAGCAGCCCGGCGGCATCCGGCTGGATTTCTGTGCCATCGCCAAGGGCTTTGGTGTGGATGCGGTGTCGCGCTACCTGAGCGGGCTGGGCATCGACAGCCACCTGGTGGAAATCGGCGGCGAGCTGCGCGGCCATGGCGTCAAGCCCGACGGCATGCCGTGGTGGGTCGCGCTGGAAACGCCGCCGGGCGGTGGCGCGGCGGGGCACGAGACGCTGGTCGCGCTGCATGGCTTGTCGGTTGCCACCTCGGGCGACTACCGACGTTACTTCGATAGCGGCGGCCAGCGCTATGCCCACACGCTGGACCCGCGCACGGGCTATCCGGCCAGCCACGCGCTGGCCTCGGTCACGGTGCTGCATCCGCAATGCATGATGGCCGACGCGCTGTCCACCGCGTTGACCGTGCTGGGCCCCGAGGCCGGCATGGTGTTCGCCTGCCGCCATGCGCTGGCCGCGCGCTTCCTGATCCGCCGCAGCGACGGCTTCGACGAACGCTTGTCGCCGGCCTTCGAGGCCATGCTGTCATGACCACGCCTGATACCGCCTCCTCCCTGCCGATGGACTCGCCGGCCACGGCAAGCCCGGCCCGGCAGGGCCACGAAGGCCACGCCGGCGAATCCGGAAAATCCGGCGATTCCGGCGATTCCCGCATGCGCATCCGTGTCCTCGATGCCGTGACCCTGCTCGGCGTGCTGGCTGGCGTGGCTGGCAGCGCTCTGGGCTTTCTCGCGCCCAACCGCGCCGGCATGGCCGCCGGCGTGGTGACGGCCTATGCCGGATTCTGTGCCGCCGTGATCGGCCGGCATCGCCAGCGGCATGCGCGCGCCGGCCAGCTGTCCGCGGCCAAGGACGGCGCCACGGTCGTGGCCTACGCGAGCCAGAGCGGCTTTGCCGAGCAGCTTGCGCTGCAGACCGCGCAGGCGCTGCAGGATGCCGGCGTGAGCGCGCAGTTGCTATCGTTCGACCAGCTGGAGGCTGGGCGTCTTGCCCATTGCCGCCAGGCGTTGTTCGTGGTCAGCACCACGGGCGAGGGCGACGCGCCAGACAGCGCCTCGGGCTTTGCGCGCCGCCTGACGGCCGCCGCAGGCGCGGGCGGCTTGCGCGAGCTGCGCTACGGCATCCTCGCGCTTGGCGACCGCAGCTACGCGAACTACTGCGCCTTCGGCCACGCGCTGTCGGCATGGATGCAGCGCCAGCATGCGCAGGCGCTCTTCGACATGGTGGAAGTGGACAACGGCGATGCCGGGGCCCTGCGCCACTGGCAGAACCATCTCAGCGCGCTCGCCGGCGGCGCCGAAATCGCCGACTGGGAAAAGCCGCGCTACGCCGACTGGCGCCTGCATGAGCGCAGGCTGCTCAATCCCGGCAGCCCGGGCGCGCCGGCCTTCCACCTTGCGCTGGTGCCTGCCGTTGCCGACGGCGCGTTGTCGTGGCAGGCCGGCGACATTGCCGAGATCGGCCCCTGTCTTGCGCCGTCCGAGGTGGCGCGCGTGCTGGCAAAACTCTCGCTGGACGGTGACACCGCCGTGCGCTGCGATGGCGCACCCACCACACTGGCGCGGGCGCTCGCCACGCGCATCGTCCTGCCCGACCCGCATCTTGCCGCGCTGGCCGGCGTCACGCCACAACGGCTGGTGGATACGCTGCCGCTGCTGCCGCACCGCGAGTATTCGATTGCCTCGCTGCCGGGCGACGGGCAACTGGATTTGCTGGTGCGCCAGACGCGCCATGACGATGGCCGGCTCGGCCTGGCATCCGGCTGGCTCACCGCCCATGCGGAGCCGGGCGCGGGTATCGCCCTGCGCATCCGCACCAATCGCGGCTTTCATCCGCCCGCCGACGATCGCCCGCTGATCCTGATCGGCAACGGCACCGGCCTGGCCGGCCTGCGCGCGCACCTGAAGGCGCGCGCCGCGGCCGGGCATCATCGCAACTGGCTGCTGTTTGGCGAGCGCACCGCTGAGCACGACGCATTTCACCACGTTGAGCTCGCCGCATGGCAGGCCAATGGCGTGCTGCAGCGGCTGGACCTGGTCTACTCGCGCGATGGCGGGGCGCTGCATTACGTGCAGGACGCCATGCGCGCATCGGCCGGCGCATTGCGCGAATGGATCGAAGCCGGCGCGGCCATCTACGTTTGCGGCAGCCTGAAGGGCATGGCCGGTGGCGTCAACGCGGCGCTGTCGGACGCGCTGGGCGAAGAGGCCCTGCTGCGCCTGGGCGAGCAGGGCCGGTATCGGCGCGACGTCTACTGAGACTGCCCGGAAAATCGTCAGGCCGGCGCAGCGTCCTCTGCCACCTCCATCAGCGCATCCACCACCACCGCCCCGCCCTCGCTCACCATCACCGGGTTGAGGTCGATCGAGCGGATCGCGCCGTTGGCCTCATGCATCAGCTGGCCCACGCGCACGGCGATCCGGCACAGCGCCGCCACATCGACAGCCGGCTCGCCGCGCACGCCCGCCAGCAGCGGCGCAATGCGCAGGCCAGCCACGGCGCGCGTCACCGCGGCCTCGCTGCACGGCGCCAGCAGCACGGCCGTGTCGCGCAGCACCTCCACATACTTGCCGCCGTCTCCCACCAGCACCACCGGCCCGAACGCCGGATCCCAGTGCGCGCCCACCATGCATTCGCGCTGGCCGCGTTCCATGCGCGCCACCACCACGCCTTCGCAGGCCGCGCCGAGCTTGTCCAGGATGTCGGTCTGCGTGAGGAAGGCCTGCGCCACGGCATGTTCATCGTTGCAGTTCAAGGCGACAAGGCCGTGCTCGCTTTTGTGCGGCACTTGCGGCGAGCTGGCCTTGACTGCGACGGGTCCTTTCAGCTCGCGCCAGGCCGCGACCGCTTCGTCCACGCTCTGGCACAGCTTGTGCGCTACCACCGGGATGCCGGCCAACGCCAGGCGCGTGAGGCTCGCCGCCTCGCTCAGCGTGTGCCCGGTGGCGCTCGACGCAGCGCCCGCTGCATCGCCTGGCGCGGGCCGATGCGCGGCGACGGCCGTGTCTTCCGCGGCCACATCGCGCAGTTGCTGCTGGTGCGCGACCAGTTGCGCGAAAGCTGCCAGCGCCTCGGCGCCGCTGGCATAGGTGGGCACGTTGGCCGCGCGGAACGCCGCTGCCACCGGTGCCTGCCAGGCCGCCACGGCAATCGGCTTGCCGGCGCTGTCGGCAAAGCTGGCGGCATCGCGCGCAAAGCGCGGCAGGTCGTAGCCCATGCCCGCCACCGGGATATCGAGCAACAGCAGGTCGGCGGCCGGGTCGGCGGCCACCACCGGCAGCACGTCGCCAAACAGCCCGCTGTTGGTCAGCAGCGCGGCGGTGACATCGACCGGGTTTGCCGTTGAGGCGAAGCCGGGCAGGCGCTGCGCCAGCGCTGCCTGCGTGGCCTGCGACAGCGGCGCCAGCGCAAGCCCGAGCGGCTCCGCCGCGTCGGCCGCCATCACGCAGCTCGCGCCGGAATTGCTCACCACCACCAGCTGCCGCCCGCTTGCCTGCCAGCCGCGCAGGTAAAGCGGCGCACAGCGCGCCAGCGCGTGCGCATCATCCACGCGGCAGATGCCGTGCCGCGCCAGGAAGGCTCCCACCGCGCGGTCTTCATTGGCGATGGCGCCGGTGTGCGACGCCGCCGCGCGCTGGCCCGCGCTGGAGCGGCCCGCCTTGACGGCAACGACGGGCACGCCGCGGCGGCGCGC
Organism: Cupriavidus sp. YAF13; assembly: GCF_052113425.1. Taxonomy (NCBI): domain Bacteria; kingdom Pseudomonadati; phylum Pseudomonadota; class Betaproteobacteria; order Burkholderiales; family Burkholderiaceae; genus Cupriavidus; species Cupriavidus sp. YAF13. Next base: position 36,137 of record NZ_JBFRDD010000007.1, on the reverse strand, counting down.
CACCGCCGCGGCTTGCGCCAGCACGGCCGGATCGGTCAGGCTCTCCAGGTACAGCAGGATCAGTTGCACATCGGGATCGTGCGCCACGGCCAGCGCCAGCTCGCTCACCGTGATGTCGGCCTCGTTGCCGGTGGCGTGCATATGGCGCACGCCGATGCCCTGGCCGCGCAGCAGGCCGTAGACCATGGCGCTGACGCCGCCGCTCTGGCTCACGACGGCCACCGGGCCATCCAGCGGCGGCACTTCGATAAACATGGTGGAGAAGCTGGCAATGGTGCCGGTGCCGAAGTTGGCCAGGCCCTGGCTGTTCGGGCCAACCAGGCGCAGCCCCGCGCCGGCGGCAACCCGCACCATCTCGTCCTGCTGGCGGCGGCCTTGCTCGCCGGCTTCACCGAAGCCCGAGGCGATCACGATCGCGGCCGCCACGCCCAGCCGCGCGCAATCGCGCACCGCCGACACGGCTGCGTCGCCGCCCACCACGATGATGGCCAGCTCCGGCACTTCGGGCAGTGCATCGAGCGAGGCAAAGGCGGGCAGCCCCTGGATGGTGTCGCGCTGCGGGTTCACCGGGAAAAGCTTGCCGGCGTAGCCATGCTCGCGCATGTAGTAGATGGGCCGGCCACCGATCTTGTGGATATGGTCGGAGGCGCCGATCACCGCGATCGAGCGCGGCGCCAGCAAGGCTTGCAAGGTCTGGTTCATGATGAATTCGATCCGGAATCAAAGGCCGGCATGCCCGGCTTCTGGGAACTGCGTGAATGGCTCAATCGATGGTGGCGCCGGAGGCCTTGGCCACCTTGCCCCATTTGTCGATCTCCCGGTTCAGGAACTGCGCCGTGGTGCCAGGCGCCGTCCATTCCGCGGCGAAGCCCTGCGTAGCGAACTTGGCGCGTACATCGTCCTGTTCAAGCACGGCCTTCAGCGCGCTGCTCAAGGTGGCGATCACGGCCTGTGGTGTCGCCGCCGGCGCGAGCAGGGCATTCCACGCGGTGGCTTCGTAGCCGGGCAGGCCAGCCTGCGCCATGGTGGGCACATCGGGCGCGGCGGGCGAGCGGGTCGCCCCGGTGATCGCCAGCGCGCGCAGCCGGCCCTCGCGCACGAAGGGCATGGCGGAGAGCATGGTGTCGAACATCACCGTGGCCTGCCCGCCCATCACATCGGTGAGCGCGGGCGCGCTGCCCTTGTACGGCACGTGGGTCATGTGCGTGCCCGCCATGCTGTTGAACAGTTCGGCGGCGAGGTGCGTGGACTGGCCGTTGCCGGAGCTGGCAAAGCTGACTTGTCCCGGCCTGGCCTTGGCCAGCGCGATCAGCTCCGCGACATTGGCCGCCGGCGTGGCGGGCGCCGTGACCAGCACCAGCGGGCCGCGCGTCAGCAGCGAGACCGGGGCGAAGTCCTTCTGCGTGTTGTAGCCGGGCTTGGTGAACAGCGTCATGTTGATGGCGTGCGCCGTGGTCGCCACCAGCAGCGTGTAGCCATCCGGCGCGGCCTTCGCGGTGGCCTCGGCACCGATATTGCCGCCCGCGCCGGGCCTGTTCTCGATCACCACGGGCTGCTTGAGCTGCGCCGACAATTTCTGCCCGACCACGCGCGCCACGATGTCGGTGGGGCCGCCGGGCGGGTAGGGCACAACCAGCCGCACCGGACGCGTCGGCCAGTCCTGCGCGCGTGCGCCGGGCGCGGCCAGCAGCACGGCAGCCATTGCCATCGCGCCCATCAGCAGGGCGCGCGCGGGCCGCCGAAGCGGCAAGGTTCGGACCATGTTGGTCTCCTGGGTGTCGATGTGTGTTGCTGCGTCGAGCCGCGTCGTGTTACGCCAGGCCATGCGGCTATTCGCGCTGGAAACGCAGCAGCGTGCGCCCGCCATGGCGCATGAATCCCGCGCGCACGCGCTCGCCGATCGTCACGCCGGGCTCGGCATGCGCCATGACGCGCGGGCCTTCGTCAAGCGTGGCCAGCACCAGCGTGTAAGGCGCCAGCGCGCGGAAATCCTCGGTGGGCGCGCGCGCGACTTCGGTGACGCTGTGCACGGTAGCGCTGCCCGTGGCGTCGCGCCACGCCAGCCGCGTGCTGCCGCAAGCGCGGCACGCATGGCGCTGCAGCGGTTGCCACGCAGCGCAGTCCTCGCACGCCTGATAGCGCACCACGCCTGCGTCGAGGCCTGCCTGATAGGGATGGTCAGTGCTCATGGCGATGTCCTTGGCGAAGGCGCGAAGCGGCGGGTATTGCAAGCGTTCTCATGCTGCCTCCAGCACCAGGCTCACGTGCGAGGACAACACCCCGCCATCCGCGTGAAACAGCGCGCGCTTGCGCGGCGGCAACTGGCGCGCGCCAGCCTTGCCCGCAAGCTGCCGTGTGGCTTCCGCCAGATGCATCAGCCCGCCGGCCACGCCCGAGTGCCCGAAGGCAAGCAGGCCGCCGTGCGTGTTGAGCGGCAGCGCGCCGCCGCGCGCAAAGTCGCCTGCCGCAAGCCGCTGCGGCGAGCCGCCGCGCGCGGCGATGCCAAGCTCTTCCAGCAGCATGGCCAGCGTGATCGTGAACGAGTCGTAGATCGCCAGGTAGTCGATCTGCCCGACCGTATTGCCCGCTTGCGCGAGCGCGCGCCGCGCGGCGTCGGCGGCGCCGGTAGCCAGCACGCTGTCGAGCGCGCACAGATGCTGGTGGCGATGCGCCTGCCCCGCACCGGTGATGCGCACGGGTGTGCCGCCGCCCGGCTCGGCGGACACCACCAGCGCCACCGCGCCATCGGAGATCGGGCAGCAGTCCGACAACCGCAGCGGCGTGGCGATGGGCTTGGCGGCGCGTGCCGCATCCAGTGTGAGCGGCTCGCGCAGGTGCGCATCGGGGTGTCCCGCCGCGTGCTCGCGCATCAGCACCGCGAAGCCGCTGAGCGCGTCGGCGTGCATGCCGGTCTCGGCCAGATAGCGCGAGGCCAGCAGCGCGTAGTAAGCCGGCACGGAGGCGCCGTTGGGCACTTCCATGTCCGGCTCGCCAACCTGGGCCAGCGTCTGGATGGACTGGTCGCGGCTCTGGCCGGAGAGGCGGTTCTCGCCGGCCACCACCAGCACGTTGCGGCAGCGCCCGGCGCCCACCAGCTCGCGCGCCAGCATGGCCATCACGCCGCCGGTGGCGCCGCCGGAGGCCACGCCGTGCGCGTAGGCGGGATCGAGCGAAGCGTACTCGCAAAAGCGCGTGGCCAGCATCAGGTGCGGCAGCGTGGTGGCATAGCCGCACAGCACGCCGTCGATGTCGGCGCGGGCCAGGCCCGCGTCGGCCAGCGCGGCGTCGGCGGCCTGCGCCATCAGCGTCAGCGGCGTGCTGCCCTCGACCCGGCCAAAGCGCGTATTGCCCGCGCCGCGCAGGTAAGCTGCGTGTTGCATGGTGCCTCTCTTAGTACTTCGAATACTCCAAATACTTCAAATACGGCAAATGCTTCAACGCTTGAGCAGCGGGCACTGCGACTTGGCCACCGGCATGAAGGCCTGGTCGCCGGGCACCGTGGCCAGCAGCTTGTAGTAGTCCCACGGGTACTTCGATTCGGCCGGCGTCTTGACCTCGAACAGGTACATGTCGTGGATCATGCGGCCGTCCTCGCGGATGCGGCCGTTCTTGGCGAAGAAGTCGTTGATCGGCATCGCCTTCATCTGCTTCATGACGGCAGCGGTTTCGTCGGTGCCTGCGGCCTGGATCGCCTTGAGGTAATGCATCACCGACGAATAGGTGCCGGCCTGGCTCATGTTCGGCATCTTCTTGAGCTTCTCGAAGTAGCGGCGCGACCACGCGCGCGTGGCGTCGTTCATGTCCCAGTAGAAGCCTTCGGTCAGCAGCAGCCCGGATGCGGTCTTCAGGCCGATGGCGTGGATGTCGTTGATGTACAGCAGCAGCCCCGCCATGCGCTGGGCGCCGCCCTTGGTCAGGCCGAACTCGCTGGCCGCCTTGATGGCGTTGACGGCGTCGCCGCCCGCGTTGGCCAGGCCCACCACCTGTGCCTTGCTGGCCTGGGCCTGCAGCAGGTAGGAAGCAAAATCGCTGGCGCCGATCGGATGGCGCGCCGCGCCGAGCACCTTGCCGCCGGTCTCGTTGATCACGGTGGTGGCGGATTCCTGCAGCGTGTGGCCGAAGGCGTAGTCGGCGGTCAGGAAGAACCACGTCTTGCCGCCGCGCTGCACCACCGCGCGCGCGGTGGAATTGGCCAGCGCGTAGGTGTCATAGGCGTAATGCACCGAGACCGGCGTGCACAGGTCGTTGGTGATGCGCTCGGTGCCGGGGCCGGAGAACACCACGATCTTGTTCTTCTGCTTGGCGACCTCCAGCACCGCCAGCGCCGGTGCCGAGGCGGCCACGTCCAGGATGGCGTCGACGTGCCCCGTATCGAACCATTCGCGCGCCTTGCTGGCGGCGATGTCGGCCTTGTTCTGGTGGTCGGCCACCACCAGCTCGATCTTCTTGCCCAGCACCTTGCCGCCAAAATCGTCGATGGCCATCTGCGCGGCGGTGGCGCTGCCGCGCCCGGTCACGTCGGCGTACAGGCCGCTCATGTCGAGGATCAGGCCGATCTTGACCTCGTCATCGGAAATGCCGGCCTTGGCCGGCTGCGCATTGGCCTGTCCTGCGCCGCACAGCAGCGCGGCGGCGATGGCGAGCGCGCCCAGCGGGCGGCGCAGCAGCGAGTGGTTTCGGTTCATGGTGGTCTCCTCCAGCTTTGTCTTGTTGACGTGCTTTCTTGTTGGTGCCTACACGGTAGCGATCGGTGTGGTGGGCGAGCCCACAGCGCCCGGCAGCCGCAGCGGCGGCGCGGTCAGCATGAAACGCGAGCGCTGGTTGGCACGCAGCCACTGCGCGAGCTCCTTCAGGTACCAGAGCTCGCCCAGCGGCAGGCCGAGCTTGAACAGGCAGTGATGGTGCAGCGGCAGCAGCGGATGATTCGGCTGGTCGGCCGGCGCGGGCCGCGCGGGATAGCGCTCCACCGCATAGTTGTCGGCGATCAGCGCGGCGATGCCCGCATCGGTGATCCAGTTCAGCAGGCGGTCGTCGCGGCCGTCGAGCGCGCAACAGCTGTGATGCAGCACGGCTTCGTCCGGCTCGCGCTGCATCGACAGCACCACTTCGGCAAAGCCCGTGCGCAGCAACAGCATGTCGCCGGGCTCCACCTCCACCCGGTCGGCCTCCAGCACGTGCATCAGGTCGTCGTAGCCCACGTTGCGGAAATCCTGGCCAAAGGCATTGGCCAGGTCCACCAGCACGCCGCGCCCCTGCATGCCCTTGACGGCGAAGTTCTCGATGCCGAGCGCGCGCGCCTCGCTGTGGTCGTGGCCGCAGGCGTGCGCGGCAAAGTGATCGTCCTCCGCGTAGTCCACCGGGCCCACGATGTGCTCGTTGGCGCGATAGCCGTTGTAGTAGACGCGCTCCGGGCGGCCATCGCCATCCGCATCGAACAGCGCGCCCACATGGGCGAGCGAGTCCCACTGCGTGGAGTACTGCAGCGAGAGCAGCACCTGGTCGTCGCTGATCACATCGGTGGCGGTTGGGTTGACCTTGGCCAGCGGGAAGTTCACATAGGGTATGTCGTCGCGGAAGGTGGGGCGCAGCACCGGCGGATGGCGGCGCGGGTTGAGCTTGTTGCCGCCGGGATAATCCAGCGGCAGCGACAGGCAGAACGACAGCCCGGCTTGTATCTCGCGCGCGCCCTTGCGCACCTGCTCGGCGCCGATCAGGTTGACGCGGCCAAGCTGGTCGTCGGGGCCGAAATCGCCCCAGTTGGAACCTTGTGGTCGTTGCTTCCAGCGCATGCTCAATGTCTCCGGTTACAGGTCGGTCGTGGTGGTTCGCTGCGTCTTGCGCGCAGTCGGGATCTTGGCCGTTGGTGTGGCGCTGGCCAGGGTGGCGTTGCGCCGGCGTGCCGCCGCCGAGTTGGGCGCCGGCGGCGTCCAGGCGGCGCAGACGGTTTCGGCTTCGCGGCGCAGCGCGCGCGCGAGCGCGGGCTCGCGCTCGGTGATGCGCTCATTGAGCGCGGCGATGCTGATGGCGCCAAGCGGGTAGCCATCCGGGTCCGGCAGCGCAACGGCAATGCCGCCCATGCGCTCCACCACCACATCCAGCAGTACCGCGTAGCCGCGCGCGCGGGTGGCCTCCACCTCGCGCAGCAGCATCGCCGCGCTGATGCGCGGATAGCGCTTGAGCGCGGGTGCGATTGCGTGCAAGGTGGCTTCCACCTCGGCATCGGGCAGCGCTGCCAGCAGCGCCAGGCTGCCCGCGCCGACGCCAAGCGGGCGCCGGCTGCCCACGTCGAGATAGTTCGCGCGGATCGGGAAGGTGCCGGGGCGCAGTTCCAGGCAGACGGATTCCCAGCCGCTTGGCACGGACAGGATGGTGGTGTCCTCGAAGGCTTGGGCAAGCCGGATCAACGCCGGCCGCACGCTGGCGCGCGGGTCGATGCGGCGCACGCTGGCCGCGCGCAGCGCCAGCCATTCGGGGCCCAGCGTGAACGCCTTGGTGTCGGGGTCACGCTCGATAAAGCCTTCGGCCGCCAGCGTGTCCAGCAGGCGCAGCGCCGAGGCCTTGTCGACGCCAGCCGCCACGGCCAGGTCGGTCAGGCGCGTATTGCGCGCGTCCGACAGCACGCGCAGCAGCCTGCAGGCCTTCTGGAGGGAGGTAGTCGGTACCGTCACGCGAGCGCACTCCGGAGTCGGCCGATTTCGGGGAATGAAACCGGTTTTTGGGTTATAGGCTTCCACACGTGCCTCGTCATTCTGCACTGCATCAAAGTTTTGCCCGCTGAAATTGGCGCAAAGCCGCGCCAGTTGGGCGTTCGCGACGGTTCCCGGGGCGTGTGCCGGGCTGCCATCCCGCAAAAACGGGTTGCCCGATTAGGCTCACCCTGGCGACTTCCGCTATCCTTGGCGGCGATTCGCCGCGCCAGCATGGCTCGCGACCCCCGATTTTTGCCCAATGCGATCCCCACGTCCCCAAGGAAACACCATGGTTTGCCGAGCCCGCAGCCTTGCCGCGCTGCTCATCCTGAGCACTGCCGCAGCCGCCGCCCAGGCCGTGCCACCGGCCGCCGCAACCGCCGCCAACGAACGCTTCCAGGTGGCGGGCCTTGAGAAGCCCGCCAGCATCCTGATCGACCGCTGGGGCGTGCCGCATATCTACGCCAACACGCTGTACGACGCCTTCTATGTACAAGGCTTCATGGCCGCGCGCGACCGCCTGTGGCAGATCGACTTGTGGCGCAAGCGTGGCCTGGGCGAGATGGCCAAGGACTTTGGGCCGGCCTATGTGGAAGGGGACCGCATGGCGCGCGCCGTGCTGTTCCGCGGCGACATGTACCGCGAGTGGCTGGCCTATGGCTCGGATGCCAAGCGCGTGGCGGAGGCGTTCGTGGCCGGCGTGAACGCCTACGTGGCGCAGACGGAGAGCAGGCCGGACTTGCTGCCGCCGGAGTTTCGCGTGTTGAACTACAAGCCCGCGCGCTGGCGTGCGGAAGACATCGTGCGCATCCGCCATCACGGGCTCACGCTCAATTTCATGGGCGAGGTCAATCGCACGCAGGTCTACTGCCAGGTCAAGCCCGATGCCGCCCGCACCGACTGGGTGCAGCGCGAGCTGGATCCGCCGATCCAGCCCAAGCTGCCGGACGGCCTCGAGCCCTGCGCGCTGCCGACCGTGGAGCTGCGCCGCGCCTATGAGCTCGCCACTGCCGCGCCGCGCTTTCCGAAAGAGTGGTGGGCTTCGGCCAAGGCGCAGGGTATCCCGCACGAAGCGTTGTATGCGGTGCTTGACACCAACAGCGACACCGCGCGCAGCCTCGGCTCCAACAACTGGGTGATCTCGGGCTCGCGCACCAGCACCGGCCGCCCCATCCTGGCCAATGACCCGCACCGCGCGCACGGTGCGCCCAGCCTGCGCTACATCAGCCACCTGAACGCGCCGGGGATGTCGGTGATTGGTGCCGGGGAGCCGTTCCTGCCGGGGATCTCGATCGGGCACAACGACAACATCGGTTTCGGCCTGACCCGCTTCTATATGGATCAGGAGGATCTCTACGTCTACGAGACCAACCCGGCGCAGCCGCACGAGTACAAGTACCGCGGCCGTTGGGAACCGATGGAAACCGTGACCGAAGAGATCGCCGTCAAGGGCGAGGCCACGCCGCGCAAGGTCAGCCTGGACTTCACCCGCCACGGCCCGGTGCTGGTCACCGATGCCAAGGGCAACCACGCCTATGCGCTGCGCGCGGCCTGGCTGGACCTGGGCATGGCGCCGTACTTCGGCTCCATGGACTACATGCGCTCCCAGAACTGGGACCAGTTCCGCGCGGCGATGAACCGCTGGGGCGCCCCCGGCGAGAACCAGGTCTACGCCGACCGCGAAGGCAACATCGGCTGGATCCCCGGTGGCCTGACCGTCATCCGCCCCAACTGGGACGGCCTGACGCCGGTGCCGGGCGACGGCCGCTACGAGTGGGCGGGCTACCGCAACATGGATGAGCTGCCGTGGGCCTACAACCCGGCCGCCGGCTATGTGGTGACCGCCAACGAGAACAACATCCCGCCCAACCACCCCGCGGCCAAGATGGGCGTGGGCTACGAATGGAGCGACACGGCGCGCGCGCGGCGGCTCAAGAGCCTGGCGGCGGCGAACCCGCATTCCTCGGTGGCGGACAGCATGGCGTGGCAGAACGACACCACCTCGCTGCCGGCGCTGCGCGCGGTGGCGTTGCTGGCCAATGTACGCACCGAGGACGCCCAGGCGCGGCGGGGACTCGACCTGTTGCGCGGTTGGGACGGCAACGAGCGCGCCGACAGCGCGCCGGCGGCGTTGTTCGAAGTCTGGTTCAGCAAGTACCTGCGCCCGGCGGTGGTGCGCGCGGCGTTGTCGCCGGAAGGCGCCAAGCTTGCAGGTTACGGCGACGCCAGCCGCGTGCTGGCCGTGCTGGAAAAGCCCGAGCCGTGGATGCCGGTGGAGCGCCGCAACGAAGTCATCGTGGCCTCGCTCAAGAGCGCCATGGCGGAAGTGGAGCGCAAGCTCGGCCCGGACCCTAAAGCCTGGCAATGGGGCAAGCTGCACACCGCGGTGTTCAATCATCCGCTCGACCCGCTGCTGGACAACGCGGCGCGCCAGCGCTACGACGTCAACGCCGGGCCGATCGGCGGGTCTTCCTTCACGCCGATGAACACGAGCTACCGCAATAGCGACTACCAGCTCACCGCGGGCGCGTCGTTCCGCATGGTGCTGGACGTGGGCAACTGGGATGCCTCGCGCGTGGTCAACGCACCCGGGCAATCCGGCAATCCCACCAGCCCGCACTATCGCGACCTGGCGCAGATGTGGGCGAGGGGCGACTACTTCCCGCTGCTTTACACGCGCAAGGCGGTGGAGAAGGAGACGCGGGAGAGGGTGGAGCTGGTGCCGCAGTAAACCTGCGGCAGACGCATCTGGCTCGCGCCTGGCTGCGGCGCCATCTCCAGCACGCGCGCCGCATCAGGCATGTGGCGCGCCGGCCCGCGCCATGACAAACTGGATGGCTATCATCAGCCCGAGCCACCATGGAAACGTTGGTCATTCGCCGAGCCGGCACCGAAGACGCTGCCGCCATCAGCGCGCTTGCCATGAGCGTCGCCCACTATTTCACGATCGAGGCATCCGGGGCCGGCGCGGAGGACTTTCTCGCCAGCCTCTCGCCGGATGCGATCGCCGGATATGTCGCCAGCCCGCGCTTCCACTATCTGGTTGCCTATCGCGGCGAGCAGCTGGCCGGCATCCTTGCGATGCGTGATGTCAGCCACCTCTTCCACCTGTTTGTCGCCCCACGGATGCACCGGAGCGGCGTTGCCGGAGCCCTCTGGCAAGCCGCCAGCCAGGCCGCGATCGCCACCGGCGAAGTGCGTGAATTCACCGTCAATTCGAGCCCGTTCGCAACCGTGGTGTACGAGCGCTTCGGCTTCCAGGCTATCGGCCCCCGCGCACAGGCGAAAGGCATTGCCTATGTGCCGATGCGCCTGGTGCTCGAGGACGCCAGGCGCTAGCCCACGTACCAGAGAATGCTGACAAACTGGCAGGCGCTGCCCGCCAGCACGAACAGGTGCCAGATGCCGTGGAAGTGCCGCACCTTTTCGTCGAACAGGAAGAACCCGATGCCGGCCGTATAGAGCGCGCCGCCCGCCACCAGCCAGTACAGGCCGGCGGCCGGCAGCGCCGCCACCAGCGGGCCAAAGGCAAACAGCACCAGCCAGCCCATCAGTACATAGATCAGCAGCGAGAACACGCGCGTGCGGTGGCCAATCAACAGCTCCTGCGCGATGCCGATCACCGCCAGTCCCCAGTTCACCCCGAACAGCGTCCAGCCCCAGGGCCCGCGCAGCGTGACCAGCGCGAAGGGCGTATAGCTGCCGGCGATCAGCAGGTAGATGGCACAGTAATCGAGCCGCCGCAGGATGTCCTTGGGGCGGCCGCGCAGGCTGTGATAGAGCGTGGAGATGGTGTAGAGGAAGACCAGCGTGGCGCCGTAGACGACGGAGCTGACGACTTTCCAGGCGTCGTGGTAGAGGGCAGAGCTGGTGATAAGGACTGCCGTGCCGGCGGCGGCCAGGACGGCGCCCGCCAAATGGCTGTAGCCGTTGAAACGTTCTCCACGGTACATATTGTTCATTCTCCTGTAGTGGTCGCTGGTAGGGGCGATTGCAGGGGGCTTTGTTGCAGTGCGTTATCGGGGTATTTTTGCATGGATTTCGAGGGGGCGCGGAAAGCGAGCCGTCGGGGCCTGCCGATGGGGCTCCCCGGGATAGCATAACCATCTGCGAAACCATTCGTTCCCGGCCTGCGTGCCCCCCGCTATCGTCTCGCCATCCAACCTTTAGCGAGACTCCCCATGCGTATCCCTTCGCCGCTGTTCAAGGCTGCCCTGACGCTGCTCACCGGCCTCACCGTGCTGGCTTCGAGCCCCGCCATGGCGGACCGCCTGGATGACATCAAAAAGGCTGGCGTGCTGCGCGTGGGCGTGTTCGACGCGAACCCGCCGTTCGGCTTTGTCGAGGCCGGCAGTACCACCCCTGCTGGCCTGGACGTGGACTACGCGGCCGAGATCGCCAGGCGGCTGGGCGTGAAGCCTGAGTTCCGCGCGACCAACCCGGCTAACCGCATTGCCCTGCTGGCATCGCAGAAGGTAGACATCGTTGCCGCCAATTTCACCATCACCGATGAGCGCCGCCAGCAGATCGGCTTCTCCACGCCGTACTTCGCCAGCGGCTTGCAGTTCATCGCCAGGAAGGGCACGCTCAAGCAGCCGGACGACCTGAAGGCGTGGCGCCTGGGCGTGGACAAGGGCACCACGCAGGAGACCACGCTGCGGCAGAAGTACCCGGACGCCCGCGTGATTGCGTATGACGATTCCCCGCTGGCGCTGACCGCGCTGCGCAGCGGCGCGATCCAGGCGTTTGCGCAGGATGGCGCCAAGCTGGGCGCCTTGCTGGCGACGTTGCCCAACAAGGATCAGTTCGAGATTTCGTCGTTCACGCTGACGCGTGAGTACATGGGCGTGGGCGTTCCCAAGGGCGAGGACCGGCTGACCGCGGAGATCGATCGCATCCTGGCGGAGCTGGAGAAGAACGGCACGGCGGCGCGCATCTACGACAAGTGGTTCGGGCCGAAGAGCACGGCGCCGCTAGCGCGGGATTTCACGATTGGCAGCGCGCTGAAGTGAGGACGACCTCCTTCATTTCCGGCCAGGGCTAGCCATGCAGGGGCAGGCGATCCTGCTGCAGTCGCTGCCGGCAAAGTATGGCGGCTGGATCGTTGCCGGCTTTGGCCTGACCGTGGCGCTGTCGGTGGCGGTGTTCGTGCTTGGCTGCGCGATTGCCGCCGGCTGGCTGGCACTTGTGCGCGGCCCGATCATGCCGCTGCGCCTGGTGGCGCGCGGCGCCGTTGGGTTCCTGCGCCGCACGCCGTTGCTGGTGCAGTTGTTCTTCTGGTATTTCGGCGCGGCGCAGCTGCTGGGCGATGGCGCCATCGGCGCGCTGTATGACTGGCAGGGATGGCGCATCGGCGGCTTGCACGTGCCCGCGCCTTCGCTGGAGGCGCTTGCGAGCCTGGCGGGCATCGGCCTCTACGCCAGTGCCTTCTATGCGCGCGAGTTCGAGGCGGGCCTTGCCAATGTGCCCGCGAGCCAGGGCGCGGCGGCGCTGGCGCTGGGCTTTACGCCCGCCGCTGCATTCTGGCGCGTGGTGCTGCCGCAGGCGCTGCGGGTTGCCGCGCGGCCGATGGTGGGGCAGTTCTGCCAGACCATCAAGAACACATCGCTGGCGATGGCGATCGGCTTTGCAGAGATGTCCTACACCGCCCGGCAGGTGGAGACCGACAGCCTGATGACCTTCCAGGCCTTCGGCCTGGCGACGCTGCTTTACGTTGCGCTGATCGTGTTGTTGCAGGCGGCGGCGCCGGTGCTGCTGCGCCGCCTGGGATGGACGGAGGCCGCGCGTGGCTGATGCCGATCTCTCCGGCTGGGCCATCGTGCTCAAGCAGTTGCCCTACCTGCTGGCTGGCACATTCCCCAACGGTCCCCTGGCGGGCGCCGCGCTGACCTTGTGGATGGCGCTGCTGGCCTGCGCGGGTGCCACCGTGCTGGGCATTGGCGTTGCCGTGCTGCTTGACCTGGCGCCGGCACCGCTGGCGCGTGCCGTGCGCGCGCTGCTGGCCTGCCTGCGCGCGATTCCCGTGCTGATGCTGATCTTCTGGGCTTACTTCCTGCTGCCGATGCTGGCGGGCGTTCACGTGGGCGAGGTGCAGACCGTGGTGCTGGCGCTCGCGCTGATCGGCGCGGCCTACATCGCGCAGGTCATGGCGGCGGGCTTCGACGCGATCGGGCGCGGCCAGCGCAATGCGGCGCTGGCGCTCGGCATGACGCCGTTGCAGGCACTCTGGCAGGTGGTGCTGCCGCAGACGCTGCGCGCCATGCTGCCGTCGCTGGGCAATGTATGGGTGTCGCTGGCCAAGGATACGTCGCTGGCCTATATCGTGGGCGTAGTGGAATTGTCGACCGTGGCAACGCAGGTCAACGGGCGCAGCGTGGGCTATGCGGCGCAGGTGTTCCTTGCCGTCGCATTGCTCTATTTCCTGATTTGCCTGGCGATCGAGAGCGTAGCGGCGCTGGCCTGCCGTGCGACGCAGCGCCAGGCCGCCATCACAGCGCGGCGGGGCCGGCCCGAGGCGCATGCGCTTGCGCCTGCCCGGTCCAAGGCCCGGGGCCGGCATGTAGCGATCGGGCCCCGCTAGCTGCGGTGCGATTCATCGTGCCGGTGTCGCGCCCGCGCCCTGCGCCACGGCGGGTGCGGGCCGCGGTGTTGCCGGAGCAACCGGCGCCCTCGTTTGCGCGCTCGCCGGCGCTGCTGGCGTCACGGCGGCCGTGTGCTCCGACCATCCTCCGCCAAGCGCCTTGTACAGCGCGACACGGCTGGTCAGGCGGGCCAGCCGGATGGTGGCCAGGGTTTGCTGCGCGGTATAGAGCTGGCGCTGGGCATCGAAGACCGCGAAATAGTCGTCCACGCCGTTCTTGAACCGCATCTCCGACAGGCGCTGGGTTTCGCTGGCTTCCTTGACCAGGGTTTCCTGCGCGGCGGCCTCCCGGTCATAGGTGCCGCGCGCGGCCAGGCCGTCTGCCACTTCGCGAAACGCGGTCTGGATCGTCTTTTCGTAGGCGGCAATATTGATGTCCTTCTGCACCTTGGAGGCATCGAGCCTGGCCTGGTTGCTGCCGGCATTGAAGATCGGCAGGGTGATCTGCGGGGCGAAGGTCCACGCGCCCATGCCTGCGGCGAACAGCCCTGCCAGATTGGTGCTGGCCGAGCCAACCGCGCCAGTCAGCGAAATGGTCGGGAAGAAGGCCGCCCGCGCGGCGCCGATGTCGGCGTTGGAGGCTTTCAGGCGGTGCTCGGCGGCCATGATGTCGGGCCTTTGCTGCAACAATGCCGAGGGCAGGCCGGCTGGCAGTTCGGCAACGAGGCTTGTCGACTCGAAGGGCTCGGGTGGTGGCAGGTCTTGCGGCAGCGGGCCGCCGATCAGCAGGCTGATGGCATTCTCGTCCTGCGCGACCTGCCGCGTGTATTGCTCCACGCCCACGCGCGCGGTCTGCACCTGGGTTTCGGCACGGTGCAGGTCCAGCTCTGCCATGGCGCCCGCGCGCTTGCTGCGCCCGATCATTTCGGCGGCGGCTTGCTGGCTCTTCAGCGTGTCCTCCGAGATTTGCAGCAGCACCTGGTCGGCGCGCCAGGTCAGGTAGGCGCTGGCGACTTCGGCGACCAGGCTGATATGGGCGCTGCGGCGCGCTTCCTCCGTGGCGAGATATTGCTCGAGTGCTTCGTGCTTGAGGCTGCGCACGCGCCCGAAGAAGTCCAGCTCGAACGCGTTGAAGCCCACGCCCGCGCTGTACTGCGTGATGACCGCCGACTGCCCGGGCGCGCGCAGTTCGCTGGGCACGCGCTGGCTGAGCATGCCCGCGCTGGCACCGATCGCGGGGAATTGCGCGGCGCGCTGGATACGGTACTGGGCGCGTGCCTGTTCAATGGCGAGCGTGGCGACGCGCAGATCGCGGTTATTGGCCAGCGCCAGTTCGATCAGGCGCCGCAGGCGCGCATCGACGAAAAAGTCCTGCCAGCCCAGGTCGGCCGCCGCCGTGCTGGTTTCGGCCGCTGCCGGCGCGCCGGCAGCGTATGCCGGGCCGGTGGGCCAGGCCTCTGGCACTGGCTGTGCGGGACGCTGGTACGTGGGCTCGAGGGTGCATGCGGCCAGCGCAAGCGGCAGGGCCATGCAGAGCGTGCGCAGCATAGGGGCGAGAGTCTTTTGCATGGGATTCATCCGGAAAAGGCGCGCCACACGAGCCGCGAAATGGCCAGCCGGGGATTGCCCTGGCTGGCGACGTTGTGGGCGGGCTCGCTGAAGAGCAGCCGTATCAAGCGGTGGCGCGTCGCCATGTCCAGATGCAGGGCGAGCCCGAGCAGCTTGCCCTGGCGGCGCGCGATCCGGCACGGCACCCAGCCGGTCGCCTCCATCCAGACCGCGCCCTCGGCGCCGACCGGAATCGCCGCCGCCATCGCGCTGGTAATGGCGACGCCATTGCAGGACAGGTTCACGGTAGTGGCCGTGTACTCGTGCCCGCCGCAAGCTGCCTTGCCGTTGATCCGCAGCAGGGCTCGCTCCCGGTAGGGGAAGCGTTCCTCCTTGCGCGGCCGTGGCAGTTCCACGCAGACCAGCAGCGAGGTAAGGTAGAGCACCATCGACACGGCGGTCCACGCGATGTTGAAGACGAGTCCCGAGGCTGCCGCATCGGCGGCCACCGCGCGCGCCAGGCCCATGCCGGAGAGCAAGATCAGGCAGCCATAGAGCGCGGCGAACTTCCCGTGGATCACCAGCTTGCTGCGATCCAGCCCCTTGTTGGTGACCTTGAACGGACGCCCGAACGGTTTGAAGAACGCGCTGACCAGCGTCGCGCTGACCGCCAGCGCGGACACGATCTGCGTGACCTCGGTAAAGATGGGCAGCGCGCGCGAGCCGGTTACCCAGATGCTGTAGGCCCAGTAAAGCAGCAGCGCGGGCACCCCATAGGCAAGGAACTGCATCGGTTCGCCGTACAGCGTCGGTACGTCGAAGTACCAATACAACAGTGGCCCGGCCAGCAGCATGAGCGTGAAAGGGCGGCTCAGCCAGTGCAGCAGGCCGTGCACGTAGTGCACGCGCTGGCCCAGTGTGTAGCCGCGTCCGCGCAGCGGCCCGTCGGCCGTGAGCGCTACCTGGATCGTGCCTAGTCCCCACCGGCTGCGCTGGCTGATGTACTCGGGCAGGCCTTCGGCGGACAGGCCCACGCTCAAGCGCTCGTTGAGCCAGCGCGTGACATAGCCGTACGGCATCAGGCGATACGTCAGGTGGATATCCTCTGTGACCGTGCCGGTTGGGAAGCCGCCGATCAAGCTGAGCGCCTCGCGCCGGACCACGAAGGACGTACCGATGCAAAAGGCGGTGCCCCAGGCGTCCTTGGCGGGCTGCATCACATCGAAGAAGGCGCGCTGCTCGTCGACCCAGCATTCGGTCGAGCGCAGGTTGTACTGGATCGGGTCCGCGTTGTAGTAGAACTGCGGCGTCTGCACTACGCCGACCTTGGGGTCGGCGAACAGGCCGATGGTGCGCATGAGGATGTTCTTGTTCGGGGCGAAATCGGCATCGAGCACCATGATGTAGGGCGCGCCGCCGCCATGTTCCGCACGGGCGCTATGCTGCAGGCCATTGTTGAGGTTGCCCGCCTTGGCATGCGTGTTGTCGGGACGCGTGACGTAGTTGGCGCCAACCTGCGCGCAGAACGCCTTCAGCCAGTCGCGCCGGGTGTCGTCGAGCACCCACACGCGAAAATCCGGATAGTCGATCGCCAGCGCGGCAACAATGGTCTTCTCCAGTATTTCCAGCCCTTCGTTGTAGGTTGCGATGAAGACATCGACGCGCGGCACCGTGCCGCTGCGCCGCAGCGCTGTCTCGCCTGCATCGGCCGCTGGCGCATGATTGCTGCCGCGCGTCAGCGTGACGATGGAGATCACGGTGTAGGCGATCGTCATGATCTCGAACCCGAAGAAGGCATGCGCCCACAGGCTCGGGAAGGTCATTTGCCATTCGGGCAGCGTCTGGGTCCAGCGCCAGGCGAGGTAGACGAGCAGCAGGGTCGCGGTGATGGCACCGAACACGCAACGGTCGGAGTCCCGGGCGCGATCTCCCCGCATGCAAAGCCAGGCGAGCAACAAGGTGGCGGCGTTGATGACGAGCAGCGCCCTGGCATCGAGGAAGAATGCAAACATCGTTACTCCTTGGACGGGGGAGCGGAAATGGCGCTGGTGCAAGCGGCGTCGACACATCCGGAAGGACGGAAGGGGTTCCAGCCTGCGGCGGCCAGCACCGCCCATGCGGTCGCGCCGAGGTGGGGCAGGTGGTAGTAGTAGAAGTCCTCCGTGGTGGAGGTCGGCCCGATCGAGAGGCCGGTGCGGATGCGTTGCTCCGGCGTGGCGTAAAGCAGGCCGGAGGGCGCGCGCTGCGACAGCAGCAGTGGCCAGAGCGGTGAGGCATCCTGCGCGCGGCTGCTGGCGCGCAGCACCAGTGCGGCCTGGCCCGTGCCTTCTGTCCAGACGCCGTCGGGGTTGCCGTTAAAGCCGTAGCCGCCCTTGACGCCGTGGCGCTCGCGGGTCCAGTCCAGGCCCCTGCGCCAGTCCGCGGGCGCGTCTGGCACGGCGATCAGCGGCCATAACACCGCATCGAGAGCGGAGGGGCCGCTATTGAGCGAGCGGCCATCGTCGCGCGTGCCGATCACGAAGCGGCCTTCGCGCGGCTGCCACATCGCTTCGACGAAGCCGCGCGCGCGCCGTGCCGCCACCGGCCAGCGCGGATCGTTGCTGAGGCGGGCCAGCCAGCTGAACGCGGCATAGGCATCGACGTTGTGCTCGGTGGATTTCCAGGACTGGCGGGTGGGGCTGGGTTCCTCGCCGAAGTAGCCGCCGATGAAGCCGCCCGGGGGGCCGGCATCGAAGAGCGTGGCGTCGACCCAGCCCATCAACGCCGCGGCGCTGTCGAGATAGCGGCGTTCGTGGGTGTTGTCGTAGACGGCCAGCAGCATCAGCGCGGCCCATGCCACATTGCCCGTGGCGGTGCCGGCCTGGTACGCGTCCTCGAACCAGCGCTGGCTCGGCGTGTCCCACCAGCCGGGCAGCGGCGCGGGGCCCGCCGGCAGCGCGCCGGCGCGGTAGGCATTGCGCAGCCGGTTATCGTGGTAGTGGCGATCGCGCACGCTGGCAGCAACCATGGCGTCCGCTATGCGGCGCGCATCGCCAACGCGGTGGCAGGCCACCAGCGCGATGCCGGCGAGGGCGTTGTCGTAGACGAACGCCGCTTGCTGCAAAGCGGGTGCAAGCGGACCCTGCCCCGGTGCAGGCTCGTAGCTGCCGAGCATCACCGGGCCCTGGCCGGGCACCGCCGCGACCCGCGCGGCAATGGCCTGGCAGGCACCTGCCAGCAACTGCTCGCGCGCTTGCGCCGGGGGCGCCTGGGCGGCGGCGGGCGGCGCCAGGATCGTGGCCAGGCTGGTCATGGCGGCCAGCAGCGGCGGCAGCATTCGGCGGCGTAAGGTGAGCGAGGTGAGCGAGGTGAGTGAGGCCCGGTTCATGGCGATCTCCTGGCGTGCGTCGGATTCGCCGCCGTCAGATCAGCGCGCGCATGTGGCCCCACCAAGGCTGGTCGAGGCTGACCTTGGCCCAGCGGCCCAGCGCACAGCGATCCGCCGCCGCGCCGGCGCTCTGCAGGGGCAGCGCCGGCAAGGGCTTGTCCAGTTTGGCGATCAGGTAGATCTCGTTTTTTTCGATGGGCGGGAACGGCACGAAGTAGCGCGCCTGCTCGCCATCGGGCGCGCGCGGCAGGATTTCGGCAACCTTGCCGGCCAACGGCGCGGCCACGCCGTCCACGCGCACCGTCACCTTGTTGCCGGGCAACAGATCGTTGCTGAGGCTGCGGGGGAACACCGCCACCACCCGGGGTTGCGCGCAATTGGTACTGCGCAGCAAGGTCGCGCCGGCCGCGACGCGCGTGCCGGGCGGTGCCAGCACGTCCTGGACCATGCCGGAATCGTAGGCCTTGATATCCAGGTTGGACATGCGTTGGACGCGCTGCCCTTCCTCTGCGATCAGGGCGTCAACCGACTTGCCGTACTGCTCAAGCTGGGTCAGCTCCGCTTTGAGCTGGGTGATCTCCGCGCTCAGTTCGTCGTGCCGCTGCGCCAGCGTGGAGACCGCGCCATCGGTGCTGGAGAGGTACACCTTGCCCTTGGCCGCCTGGCTGTTGCTGAGCGCGTTGTCGAGTTCGGCGCGGATCGCTTCCTTGGAGTTCGACAGGATCGACAACTGGTAGCGGGAGGCATTGGTGTAGGCCTCGCTGACCGCGCCCGCCCATTGCATGGCCTGGTTGCGGTTCACCACGTCTTCCTGCTGGTCCACCTGTTCCTTGGCCATTGCCATGCGGGCCTGGATGCCGCGGATCTTGGCGGCGTGCTCGGCCTGCGCGGCTGCCTGGTATTTCCTGGTCTCCTGGTCGGTAGCGTCAAGACGGGCCTGATCGCCTTCAAGCTTGGCTTTGGCCGCATCGTAGCGTTGCTGGTTGTCCAGCTTCTTGCCTGTCAGTTCCACCAGCAAGGCGCGGTCGACATTCTGGTTCTGCACGCTCATCAGCGTGTCTCCCGGCGCAAATGAGGCGCCCACCGAAATCCGCTGGCCTGCCACCACGCCTTCGACCGGCGTGGTGACCAGGTTGACCGGTCCATCGACCACGGCGCGTTCGGACGAGCGCGTGAACACGGGGGGGAACATCACGGCCAAGATCACCCAGACGATAAAGGCGGCCACGCCGTAACTGGTCAGGCGTGGCACCACATGCCAGAGGCGGCGCTGGCTCAGCTCGCGGCTGCCTCTCGCGGGCGCCAGACGGTCTGTGCGCAATTCGGGCAGGTGCGTGGCCGGGGGACGGCTTTGTTCGATTTTGTCGCTCATGGCATCCTCACTGGCAAGTTCGCGCGATCGGGGTCGCAAAACGAGCGGCAAGCCGTCGGCACCGGGCGTGTCGGCAAGACGCACGTTCCCTGTAAAGCAAGTCCCCCAATATTTCTTTCGCGATGCGTTGTTTCACGGCCCAGCCGGGCCGCTTGCGCATCTGTGTGTGGACCAGGACGTGCCGGGTCCGTTGATCTGCCCGCGCTCCAGCTGACGCCAGGAGCGGGGCGAATGCGTATGGCCCGAGGGCCATCGACGATACTCGCGGATGTGCACGACTCGGGTTCGCTGCACGGTGGCGAGTGAATGAAGGCTAGCCAAGAAGCGGCGCCACTGCTGTAAGAATGTGTAAGAGCAGGATGTCACACCGTTGAAATCAATGGCATCCGATACCCCCATTTCCCATGCGGGCAGAGACCTGGCTTTCACATGCGCATGGGCACATTTTCGGAGGGTGAGACATTCCCCGCGGCCTCTGCTGGCATTGTTTCCTCCCATGGCGCAATGGCCTGTGCGCCATGCTCGCCACTTGATCGCTTGCTGCCTGGGGGGTTGGGCAATGGATGTTTTCTGTTTGCAACACACGCTGTGACGAGGCAGCGCGCATGAAAAAAAGCCGGCGCAGGGCCGGCCTCTCGATCATGCCATGGCGAAGCATACACGCCAGGGCACTCCGCAATTCAGCGTATCAATATCAACGTGCGCTTGCGTCCGCGTACACGCGCTCACCCGCCACCCACGTCTGCGTCACGCGGGTCTTCCAGATCTCGGCCGGCGCCACCTTGAACAGGTCCTGGTCGACCAGGATGAAGTCGGCCCACTTGCCCGGCTCCAGCGATCCCAGCGTCTTCTCCTGGTGCTCCGCGTAAGCGGCGTCCAGCGTGAAGGCGCGGAAGGCCTGGGTCAGGGTCATGGCTTCCTCCGGATGCCAGCCCTTGATCGGGCGGCCTTCGTGGTCGGTACGCGTGACCGCTGCATGCAGGCCGTAGAAGGGGTTGGCAGATTCCACCGGGAAGTCCGAGCCGCCGGCAATCACGGTGCCTTGCTTGAGCATGGTCTGCCAGGCGTACGCGCCCTTGATGCGTTCCTTGCCGATGCGGTCCTCAGCCATGTTCATGTCGCTGGTGGCATGGGTGGGCTGCATCGAGGCGATCAGGTCGAGCTGCTTGAAGCGCGGGATGTCCGGCAGCGCCACCACCTGGGCGTGCTCGATGCGGTTGCGCAGCTCGCGGCCGCCGACTTCCTTGTAGGCGACTTCAATCGCGTCCAGCACCTGGTGGTTGGTGGCGTCGCCGATGGCGTGCACGTTGACCTGGTAGCCGGCCTTGATCGCCATCTTGACGCTCGCCTGCATGGCCGCGTCGCTCATGAACAGCAGGCCGCTGTGCACGTGATCATCCGAGTACGGCGCCATCAGCGCCGCGCCACGGCTGCCGAGTGCGCCGTCGCCGTATAGCTTGACCGCGCGCAGGTAGTAGCGGTCGTTGCCGTAGCCAGAGAGCGGGCCCTTGGCGGAGAGCGCCTTGAAGTCGTCGCCGGTGTCGCGGATCATGCCGTAGATGCGCGTGGTCAGCTTGCCCTGGTCGGCGAACTCGCGGTAGATGCGGTCTTCCTGCGCGGTCACGCCGGCGTCGCCCGCGGCGGTCAGGCCGAGCGCGTTCATGTGCGCCAGTGCGGCGGCCAGCGCGGCGCGGCGGTCGTCGTCCGAGTACGGCGGGATCACGTTGTTGACCAGCGCCATGGCCTTGTCGACCAGCACGCCGGTGGGGTTGCCGTTGGCGTCGCGCTCGATGCGCCCGCCCGCCGGGTCCTTGGTGTCGCGCGTGATGCCGGCGGCTTGCATGGCCTTGGTGTTCAGCCACGCGGCGTGGCCGTCCACACGCACCAGGCGCACCGGGCGGTCCGATACGGCGGCGTCCAGCTCGGCCGCGGTGGGGAAGCGGCCCAGCTTCCAGTTGACCTGGTTCCAGCCGTAGCCCAGCAGCCATTTGCGCTGCGGGTTCTTGTCGCCGTAGGCGCGGATCATGCCCTGCGCTTCGGCCAGGTCCTTGGTGCCCGACAGCGAGATCTCGGTGGTCTTGAAGCCCAGGCGGAACACGTGGCCGTGCGCGTCGATCAGGCCCGGCAGCAGGGTCTTGCCCTGGCCGTCGACGCGCCTGGCATCGGGGTACTGCGCGCGCAGCGCGGTGGCGTCGCCGGTGGCCAGCACCTTGCCCTGGTCGAACACCAGGCCGGTGAAGCTGGCGACCTGGTCGTTCTTCAAGGTGTAGCCCTGCACGGATTCGATCAGCGTAGGCGCGGCGTGGGCCGACATCGTCAAGCCGACGGCTACTGCCAGCAGGCTCTTGTGGATCGCGTGTTTCAAGTCAAATCTCCTTGTTGTTGTCGTACAGCGCTTTGGTTTTTTTGTGGGCTCTCAGGATGCCTACTGCTTATTTTATAGCCACGTACGATTTTAATAGAGGATGACGGACAAAGAGCTTCGCGAATAGAAGAAGTTAAACCTGTGCTCCCGGCGAGAATCTCGACCAGTTCAAGCAGGTGCGCGCAACGCAAGATTTAACTGGTCCACGGATTGTGCCCAGTCTGCGTCCTCGTCAAATCCGTCGCGCAGCAAGGTTGCCTGGGCCGGCGTCCAGAATGGTGCTTCCCAAAGATTGATGTCTTGCGGTAGCGACGAATGCTTCGCAAGGAACGCAAGAACATCCGCGTTGTCGGATGGCAAGCCGAGTTGGGCGAACAGGTCGGAAAACTGGTGAAATGGGGTGTCCATGGGAAACGTCCGGGAAGCAGGGTTTTGGCGGATGAAAGCGCCGCCGTAGGACCGCACATTTTTAAATAAGAGCGGCGCTCGCGTTTGCGGGCTGTTCTACCCAGCTATGCATGGCCCGCGCAATCAGCGCGCAAACAGCGAGCGTGCCAGAGACAACGCCCAGTGACGAAGACGTGTGGGCATGTGCATTAAAGCCGGTAAGGAATGCAAACGCCGCCATTTCCCACTTCGTGGCGATCTTCTTGTCGTGTGTCATTTTTCAGTGAGCCGTGGTGGCGTTGCAGCCGAAGGTTGTATGGCGCCGAAAACTACAGGAAGCGTTCGGCGCAGACCAGGGGCGTTTAGTTCTCGATCACCGGCGCATGCACGGCCGCGATCGACTCGTGCGCGGTTGCAGTACGTTGTGCGGCCTTGTGGACCATCGTGTAGGCATAGTCCACGCCCATGCCGTAGGCGCCCGAGTGCTCCTTGACGAGCTTCATCACCGCGTCATAGGTGTCGCGGCGCGCCCAGTCGCGCTGCCATTCGAGCAACACCTGCTGCCAGGTCACCGGTACCACGCCGGCCTGGATCATGCGCTGCATGGCGTAGTCGTGCGCTTCCTTGCTGGTGCCGCCGGAGGCGTCGGCAACCATGTAGATCTCGTAGTCGCTGTCGTGCATCGCGGACAGCGCGAAGGTGGTGTTGCAGACCTCGGTCCACAGGCCGGCCACGATGATTTTCTTGCGGCCATTAGCGGCCAGGGCGTCGCGCACCTTTTGGTCATCCCAGGAATTCATCGAGGTGCGCTCCAGCGTTTCCTTGCCGGGGAACACGTCCAGGATCTCTGGGTACGTATAGCCGGAGAACGACTCGCTCTCTACCGTGGTGATGGTTGTCGGCACGTCGAAGATCTTGGCCGCCTTGGCCAGGCCCACGACGTTGTTCTTCATGGTCTGGCGGTCCATCGACTGCACGCCAAAGGCCATCTGGGGCTGATGGTCGATGATGATCAGTTGGCTGTTGCGCGGGGTCAGGACTTGCAGTTTGGCGTTCGACATGATTTTTATCCAAAAAATTTGATTCAACGATTCGCGTTTTGTCTGGCAGAGATGATTCGGGCTGGCCTGTCTATGTGCAGAACTATACCGACTGCCCCTTTCCAGAAAGTGGCCTATCTCTGCAATAGTTATTCAAAATAATTGAATTTAGTTCATTGAGGCGCGAGAGGACTCTGTCCCAGTGGGTCCATCGCCCTTGGACGACGCGCCACAGGAGTTCCGCGGTCTCGCGCGTCATCGTCTTCTTGTCAGTGCGCACCTTGTTTAGGTAGCCGGGTAACCAGCCGATTGTTGAAAATTTCCGCGCGACCGATATAGCGCGACAAATAGGGAGCACTCCTTCAGGTCCCCACGAATGGACAACCGACGTAGACCGCCCAATCACATTTGCGTATGCAAGGCACTGCGTGAAGACGGGAGGATGGCCAGAGTCGTCACCGAAGAACTGCAATCGAACACCGGCGATGCGCCACGTCGAGAGCGTCGAAGTCTAGGCGGCAGAGCAGTGGGAAGGCCCCGTACCGCAGGAAAAGGCCGCGGCGGTATGCGCGCCGCTTGTCGACCCTGCGCGGCGCGTACATTGTCACCGGCTCGTCTACAAGGCTCTCAGTGCGCGGCAAAGGAAGTGAGCGGCGCGAACCGCCAGGTCGAAGGACGGGTCACGCGCCAGCTCGCGACCGGCCACGCAAATGACCCAGTCCCCCTTTTTGCGTTCGCAGCGCATTGTCTGGTCCTCCATCTGATCTGAGAACCAGCGCCACAATGTCGCGTCTTGTTCATTGGCATGGACCGCCGCTTGGAGCTGGGCCATCTTCAAGTAGATGTTGCCATTCATGGAAACTCCGTGATTGTTCATCCCGTGTTTGTCTCAAGTGCCGGCTTAGCGCAGCCAAATGTTGACTTGGGGTTTGCGCACATTATTCGGATGAGTCCACAGTTTCCATCGTCTTCTGGTATGAGTGGCCCACATGCTTGGCGCGTTCGTAACCGGAAAGGACTGGTGCACAAGTGCTTGACTCGCCCCCGGCTACATGAAATCGGACTGCCCGCGGAAGCAAACTTCATCGGACGATGTCAGAGAAGTGATGGAGGCCCTGGGCTACCGCAAGACGTTCGTTTCGGTAAACCTCCGGCCAACGTCCAATTTGCGGGGCCGGGCGGCGTCGCAAGAGGTGTATTCGGCAGCCGGGCCGGCAAGAGTGCCGCGATCAGCCTGACGATCGGGGGCGAAATCAGCAGCCTTAGTTCCTTCATGCTTGGCGATGATGGTATGTTCTCCAAGCAATCGTTTGACTGTAGGAAGGCGGGCGCTTTTCGAGCTGCCAGCGTCAACGGTATTTTCAGTAACGCAAGGTCGCCCGGTCGTGTTTGGCTTGGCGCGACGATCATGACTACCTGGCCATGCGACTCTCCACATCTACTCACGAATCCGCCAAGCCGGCCATTCAGCGCGACTCATTGGGTTGTTTGTCGGAGGCATTGCGATACGATCAGGCGCTTGCCGCCGGCGATCTCCATTTCTATCGCAAGAGTTCCGTGATTGAGCGGATGAGTCAGGTAGTGACCCCTGCTTCAGCACGAGGGTTTCTGGTTGGCGTCTCCCTGATGGAAGGCCATCGTCGACGCATTTTCCGTCCGAATCAGGCGAACATGCATGCATTCGAGGCAGGCTCCATCTATCTGCGGAACTTCCAGGATGACTACAAGGCGGATATGTATGGGACGTTTGATTTCGTACTCATCGAACTGCCGCGCCCCTTCATGGAGCGTACAGCCCTGGAACTCGGCTGCCCCGCAGGTCTTGAACTGCGACATGCCGCGGCGCAGACGGACGCCGTGCTGGCCCATCTCGCCCAGGCACTCCTACCCGCGCTCGCGCGGCCTGAAGGCGCCAGCAGGTTGTTTGTCGATCAACTCGGACACGCGATCGGCACATACCTGGTCGAACACTATGGAGGTGTCAATCGGAAACGCATTCACTCCATGGGCCAACTTTCGCCTCGCATACTCGCGCGGGCGCAGGAGTTCCTCGCGGCGCGACTTGACGACGGAAACGTGTCCATTGCGGCGGTCGCTGATGCGTGTCAATTATCCCGAAGCCATTTTTCCCGGGCATTTCGGCAGAGTACTGGCAAAACACCACATGAATGGCTGCTTGAGCGTCGCCTCGAGCGCGCGGCGGCACTGCTGCGCACCACGGACTTGCCGATAGCTGGGATCGCTGCGTCGTGCGGCTTTGCGGATCAGAGCCATCTCACACGCAGTTTCTCCAAGAAGCTTGGCCTGACGCCGGGTGACTGGCGGAGCGGTCGGCAGGACTAGGCACGCCTGGGTGCCGGCACTCGCCAGCCATTATCTGGCCCGCGCTGAGCACAAAACGACAATAGAGCGCACACGTGTTCAAGCCAAAGGGCTGGTGTAACACTACATTGCTGCCGGGCGCGTCTTATCTCCCCGCATGGAGCCGTGGGGTGATTCGCGCCTCTGATGTCGATGCTACGTGGAGGCCCTACCGTGACTGCTGTACTACCGATGCGCGCCGAATCAGCGCCGCAGGACGACGCGGTGGTCCTTGTTGTCGATGATGACTTGCAGGTGCGAAACGCGCTGGGAAGCCTGTTTCGTTCAGTCGGCATTCAAGCCGTGCTGCTCGGCTCCGCCGCCGAGCTTTTTGCCTTCGGCTTCCCAGATGCGCCTTGTTGCCTGGTTCTCGATGTGCGCCTGAAGGGGCAAAGTGGCTTGGATGTGCAAGCCCGCATGGCAGAGCTCGGTATTCATATTCCCATCATCTTCATGACCGGCTACGGGGACATTCCGATGACGGTTGCTGCTATGAAGGCGGGAGCACAACACTTTCTTTCCAAGCCGTTCCGTGAACAGGAACTGCTCGATGCCGTCACGGAGGCACTACAGAAGGAGGGCCCGCGACGTGAGCGCTTGTGCCGATTGGCTGCAGTGCGCGACTGCTTTCGCTCCCTGACGCCGCGGGAGAGTGAGGTCATGGCGCATGCCGCATCAGGTTTGACAAACAAGGAGATTGCCGCCGCCATGTGCATCAGCGTAGTGACTGTCAAAGTTCATCGATGCCAGGCAATGCGAAAAATGAGGGCCCGGAGCTTCGCCGATCTGGTGCTACTTGCGCAAACTCTCGGTCTCGTGTTGCTTCCCTTTAAGTCCAAAGCCGATGAACGGCCTGCTATCCGGCTGCAGCCTCGACAGCTTGGAACCGCAACCCTAGCGTAGGGACGGCATCGGGCAGCGTGCGGAGGACGAAGGTCATGTAAGGACGTCTCATCGATCCACTGCACGACACACTTACGATGAAGGAGAGTCCGTCGTGCGAGGCCGTAGTGCTTTTTCAATGCATTGGATGATGTCCGTGTCCTGAAAGGGCTTGTAGAGGACGCACGTTGCACCCAATGCCCTGGCACGCTGATCAAATCCCTCATGCGCAAATGCAGTCATGAAAATGACAGGCATATCGAGATTGCGTGCGCGCAGCGCCTCTATCAAAGCGAAGCCGTCCATGCCGGGCATTTTCGCGTCCGTGATCACGCAGGACAGGCAAGGCAGCGAAGTCCACCGCAGTAGCTCTTGGCCGCTTCCGAACAATTGCACGCCAAGATCGAGCGAACGCAGCAGCCCCCCCACGGCATTTCGGACGGCGGCATCGTCGTCAACTATTGCGATCGTGGCGAGAGCTATCACACTGACTCCTTGTATACGCGTTGAGCGCTGGCAATGCTCTGCTGGAAGCGTAACGCCAGACCCATGCATACCCTGTCATACGATGGTATTGCCGATCCCCCGGGTGCACGTTCCACGCTACGTTGCGATGAAGTCACGCTGGCCAGGAAAATCAGTCCCCCCGCAATAGTGAGCCGGCCAGCTATTCTGTCCGATTCATACCAAGGTATTACATGCATGGCTGCTTCGAAATGGCACCGCATATGCAAAAAGTCCTTGTGCGTGCGGGCGACCCCGGGACCGTTTGATGATGGACGATTGATGGTAGATAGCGCTATCGGGATTGTCGATGCTGCAGTAGTAGGGGAGCAGCGTCGCTCCCTTAGCCTGCAGTCGGCCTGCTTGCCCGCAGTGACGCGTTTTCTTGCTGAAGTGCTCGAAGGCGCGAGACCTTGCTTGGCTTGGTGCCGCCAGCAGTTCGATCGCAGACCGCAGGCGAGTGCCAGTCTTGCTGGTACCGACTCAAGTTCCCACCCCCTCCCGAGCAGGACAGCGGTGAATCGGTCAGCTCACTTTAGGCAGTTCACTGCACGCCGGATTCCTTCACCATAGGTCGGATCGGCCTTGGTGAAATGCTCAATCTGCACGCGCACGATCTCCTCGGGCACGCCCTGCATTGCCACCGCGATGTTCGCGAACAGCCGCTGCCGCTGGCCGTCGTCGAACAGGCGGAACAGCGCCCCAGGCTGGCTGTAGTAGTCCGCGTCGACGCGGTGGTCCCAGCGGTCCGCGGCACCATCGAGCGCCAGCGGCGGCTCGACCGCCCGCTCGCTCGTCGCGTACTCGCCTTGGCGGTTCGGCTCGTAGCTGAGCTTGCCGCCCTGGTTGCCATCCACGCGCATTGCGCCGTCACGGTGGAAGCTGTTGTGGAACGGGCATTTCGGCGCGTTGACCGGGATCTGGTGGTGGTTGATCCCCAGGCGATAACGCTGCGTGTCGCCGTACGAGAACAGCCGCCCCTGCAGCATCTTGTCGGGCGAGAAGCCAATGCCCGGCACGATGTTGGCTGGATTCATCGCCACCTGCTCCACCTCGGCGAAGTAGTTCTGCGGGTTGCGGTTGAGCTCCAGCACGCCCACGTCGATCAGCGGGTAGTCCTTGTGCGGCCACACCTTGGTCAGGTCGAACGGATTGACGTGGTACTTTGCCGCGTCGGCCTCCGGCATGATCTGCACGCGCAGGTTCCAGCGCGGGAAATTCCCTTTCTCGATGTTCTCGTACAGGTCGCGCTGCGCGCTTTCGCGGTCGGCCGCCACGACCTTCGCTGCCTCGTCATTGGTCCAGTTCGAGATACCCTGCTGCGATTTGAAATGGAACTTGACCCAGAAGCGCTCATTGTTCGCGTTGATGAACGAGTACGTGTGCGAGCCGAAGCCGTGGATCTGGCGGTAGTTCTGTGGCAGGCCGCGGTCGCTCATGAGGATCGTGACCTGGTGCAGCGACTCCGGATGCTTCGACCAGAAGTCCCACACGGCAATCGGGTCGCGTAGATTGGTGCGCGGATTGCGCTTCTGCGTGTGGATGAAGTCCGGAAACTTGAGCGGATCGCGTACGAAGAACACCGGCGTGTTGTTGCCCACCACGTCCCAGTTGCCTTCGTCCGTGTAGAACTTGACCGAGAAGCCGCGCACGTCTCGCTCGGCATCGGCCGCGCCGCGCTCGCCGGCCACGGTGGAGAAGCGGATGAAGAGCGGCGTCTCCTTGCCGATTTCCGTGAAGATCGACGCCTTCGTGTACTTCGTGATGTCGTGCGTCACGCGGAACGTGCCGTACGCGCCTGAACCCTTGGCGTGCACGCGGCGCTCGGGAATGACCTCGCGGTCGAAGTGCGCGAGCTTTTCCAGGAACCAGACATCCTGCAGCAGCATCGGCCCGCGCGGACCGGCGGTCTGCGAGTTCTGATTGTCCGTAACCGGTGCGCCCGCAGCCGTGGTGAGAGTGTCTCTGTTCATCGCGAGTCTTCTTGTTGGTGAGGGAGATTGGGGGGATCTTCGTGCCGGAAATCAGTGCACGGATGCGAGACCGGAGGCGGCAGCGGATGAGTCACCCATCTCCGCGCAGGACTGTCCTCCGCACGGTGCACTGCTCCGGCTGTGTCGTGATCCTGCAAAACCAGGAGAGATTAATTGGCGATGCAGGCTATGGCTATTGTCTGTTCGTATTAGCCGGCTGGGTCTTCGGTCTGGTCGCGGACTTCGGAATGCTACTTGCTCAGCTCGGCACTGGTAGCGCGATGGGAGATCCGCGAACGATTGCTAACGGCTAGCACTATTCCTTAGTCTCCAACCTATACCTCGGTGATGCCCCACAAACCGTATGGATGGCTGACAGACCTGGATAATCCGTTGGTACTTTTGAGTGATCAATACCAATGAAGTTATAAGCTTTCCCCGGCTCGATCATGCGCATCGTCGATGCCGGGGGAAGTTCTCAAGGCTCGGTCAGCGGTGGTCTTTTGCCGATTGCAAGCTATGTAGCGGAGGAACGCGAGGGCATCTCGAATTCACTCGTCTGCCAATTCACTTCTGAAGGCTGTTTGCGCCATTGCGCCAAGTCAATAGACTGAGCGCAGTCAGCAATACGGCTGGCAGCATGACACACCAGATCGAGAGCATCGAATAGCCAAGGGCGCCGAGAGCGGCGCCTGATGCGAAACCCGCGAGCGCCGGTACCATCTTCTTGAGCCGGCCGCGTATGGCTTTGCGTTCCGCCTCAGATGCGGATGGCAAGTCCACCAAGTCAATGATAATTTGCGTGGTATTTCCCGTCATGATCGTCGTGGGGCCAAGGTCTGACAAAGACGTCCTGGACAGTGAGTTCTGAATACCCATGGCCACCACGGCAAGCATGCCGGCGCCGACGGCTGCCGGCGTACCCGGATCAGAAATGGGAGAGGCGTGAAGCCCGGCAATGATGAAGAGAACCAGCGCCGCGGCCTCGGCAAATAGCAACAGCGAGGGTGCCGATTGTTTGTTCCGTACGATGCGTGACTCGGTCAGCCTGGCGGCAGCGACCGCCAAGGCAAAAGTCGGCAGCGCAAGCAGTTTGGCGAGCAGGCCCGTCGAATCACCGGCGATGTCGACGCCGATCATCAGGAAGTTTCCTGTCACGTGTGCCGTAAACAGGCCCGTTAGCAAAATGAACCCGACCACGTCTACATAGCCTGCGACAAAGGCCAGGATGCAGCCGAACGCCGGTCCCGAAAGATCAGCGCGGCCGCCCGTGTCGGGAAGCTGTGGGGGTGTCAATGCGGTCTCCCACGAAGGTTGTTCAGCGAACGGTCAGAAGCTGTGCCGCATCGCAATGGCGAACGTCTGCGGGTCGGCGCCGGCCCTGATGCCGATGTTATTGATGGCGAAGTCATAGGTAGCGTTGCTGCGGTTGTTGATGCGGCTGTAGTAAGCGTATAGCGCGGTTCGCTTGGAAAGGGGATAGTCATAGCCGACAGTTACCTGAAATGCGCCGGTTTCCGAACCACTGCGGACGGATCCAATTGTTTCCATAGCCGTGCCGGTGCCATTGCCGACAAAGGCGAAGCCGGCGCGTATGCTACCGGTGCCAAGCTGCTGTATCAGCGAGACATAGTAGCCATCGCGCGTAAGGTCTCCAGTGGCGGTACGGTAGTGCAGGCGTTCATACAGGGCACTGACGCGTGTCGACGGGAACTGGTAGGAAATTCCTGCCTTGATTGCATCGTCATTGCGTCCGCTGGTCTGATAGCGCTGGTGGATCTCATAGGCAAGCGTCAGGTTCAGGTTGCCGTGGTCATAGGCGGTGGCAAAGGAATACAGCGCGGGATTGCGCGGCACCGTTGTCTTTTCTTCCGGCAATCCCCAGGCAATGGCGCCGCTCAAGCCGTGCCACGTCGGCGACTGGTAGTGCAATGAGTTCTTCTGTCGTCGATCAAATGAGCTGGTGTTCTGGACATTGTCGCTGGTAGACGCAGCGCCATTGCCTATCAGCGCCATGTAACCCGCGGTGGTGGGGTAATACGGGTCGTAGCTCTTGGTCGCACTTGTGTATGGTGTGTCCCAGTTGCCCATGAAGAGGGTGCCGTACGGGCTCTGCAGGCCGAGCCGGGTATCTCGTGCGGCGATTTGCCCCGCGCCGTTGTCAATCGACAGGGCGCTTTCGATTTGCCAGATCGCCTTGATCCCGTTGGCCAACTGTTCCTCGCCCCGTAAGCCGAACACGGAGCGGTTATTCGTGAGGCGCGCCGTATTGCCTAGTCTGGTGCCGTCGGTTGCGGTGGTCACGGTCACATACTCGATTGCTGTGTTCAGCCGACCATAGACCGCCACATTGCTGTCCGCCACGGCAGGTGCGGCGGCCGCGGACAAGGACGCTGCCAAGGCGACGTAAATGCGCTGGGGCCCAATTGCGTTAGTACGGCTGGTAAGTGCTTCGGGCTGGTTTCGGAGACGACTCATGGCGTTACTGGTTCCCTTCTTTGCTACGCGCGCGGAGGGCTGCCGACGGTTCAACGGTCGTGTCCGCATTGGGCGGTGTACCCGTAATCTTCGGGACGCATTCGCCGCGGAACCATGCAATGGTGACTGGCTCGCCCGCCAGCATGCGCTTGACCGGCGGCACAACCTGCTCGCCAATCAGCATGCCTAGCAACCCGATCAAAGCAATTGCGGGCGGCGCAGGCGAGCGGACCTGCATCAATGCATAGATGATGCCGACCAGGATGCCGGCGCCAAGGGAGATGAGATAGAGCTTCATATGAGACAAGGTTGGAAACGGGGGATATCGGGGCGGCGCTACGCCGGCGGCAGGCCCAGTCCGTCTTCGCCGCGCGGCAGCCGCATGCGGTTCGGGATCAGCGCGGTAGTATCGTGGCCACCCACAGTACCGCAAACGTGGGTTGGGCCAGCGGGGCAAACGTGCCGCCCGATGCAGGCTTGGCCGCGGAGATGGCAGATTGCGTCACGGTTGTCTCCGCGTGCGAAGGTCATCCCACGCCACGAGCAGGAACCCACCCACCAGGCCCAGATGTTCGAAGAACGCGTTGGCCATCATGAACTGCGCTTCGGGCGGTGCGCTCCAAAACCGGTTGGCCAGGAACGTGGCCATCAGCGTGAACGCCGCCAGCGCCAGTGCGCCGAGCCAACGCCAGAAGCCGGTCAGGATCATTGCCGACGCCCCAAGCTCCAGCGCAATCGTCGCCCCGGCCAGCGGAACAGCAGGCGACAGGCCGAAGTGCTGCATCTCTGTCACGGCGCTGGAGAAGACGAACAGCTTGACCAAACCGCCCTGCAGGTAGGCTGCGCACAGCAAAAGCAGGGCGATCCAGCGCAGCCAGCGAGGCAGCCGGTGGGTATTGTTGCCGGCCGTGGTTAGCGGGGGTGTCGAGATGGTCATGGCCGCTCTCCGATGTGGACAACGTGGATCAGAATGCCCAGCACGAGCAGCCCAGCGCGCCCCAGAACGTGCTTTCGTCCGACGTCGGCACGCCCGAGGTCCAGGCCTTGGCATGCGCATGGGCATGCACGCCGCACGAACTGGCGCAGCCGCACGCGGTGTTCAGCGCCAGTGCGCGCGCCTGGGCCTGCGGGCGCGGCTGGTACTGGCTGCCGTGGCGGGCCGGTGACCAGTCCGGCATCGCGGGGGGGATGTCGAGCGAATGCTTGCCGAATTCGCTGTCGCCATAGACCACCTTGCCACCGAGCACGGTCAGCACCGACGTGATGTCCTGGATGTCGTCGCCCGGTACCGAGAAGTAGTCGGCCGACAACACGGCCAGGTCGGCCAGCTGGCCCACCTTGATCTGGCCCTTCTTGCCCACTTCGGATGAGAACCACGTGTTGGCCTCGGTCCACAGGCGCAGCGCCGTTTCGCGATCGAGCAGGTTGGCCTGTGGATACATCGACATGCCGCCGACGGTCTTGCCCGTGGTCAGCCAGTAAAGCGATACCCACGGGTTGTACGACGCCACGCGCGTGGCATCGGTACCGGCGCCCACCTTGACGCCCTTCTCGAGCATCTTCTTGATTGGCGGCGTGGCTTCGGCAGCCTTGGCACCGTAGCGTTCGACAAAGTACTCGCCTTGATAGGCCATGCGGTGCTGCACCGCGATGCCGCCACCGAGCGCAGCGATGCGGTCAATATTGCGGTCGGAAATCGTCTCGGCGTGGTCGAAGAACCAGTTCAGGCCGTCGAACGGGATGTCTTTGGCTACCTTCTCATAGACATCCAGCGCGCGCGAGATGGTCTGGTCATAGGTGGCATGCAGCCGCCACGGCCAGCGCTTCTCCGCCAGCAGGCGGATCACCGGCTCCAGGTCGCTTTCCATCGACGGCGCCATGTCGGGGCGCTCGACACGGAAGTCCTCGAAGTCGGCCGCCGTGTAGACCAGCATTTCGCCGGCGCCATTGTGGCGGTAGAGGTCGTCGCCCTGGCCTGGCTTGACGGTCGATGTCCAGGTCTTGAAGTCGCTCAGCTCTTCCTTGGGCTTCTGCGTGAACAGGTTGTAGGCCAGGCGCACCGTGAGCTGCCCGTCCTTGTGCAGCTCTTCGATGATGTGATAGTCCTCCGGGTAGTTCTGGTAGCCGCCGCCAGCGTCGATGACGCCGGTCACGCCAAGACGGTTCACCTCGCGCATGAAATGCCGGGTGGAATTCTTCTGGTACTCGGGCGGCAGCTTGGGGCCCTTGGCCAGCGTGGCGTAGAGGATCGTGGCGTTTGGCTTGGCGAGCAGCAGGCCCGTGGGGTTGCCGGCCTTGTCGTGCACGATCTCGCCGCCCGGCGGGTTCGGCGTGTCCTTGGTATAGCCGACTGCGCGCAGGGCGGCGCCGTTGAGGATGGCACGGTCGTACAGGTGCAGGATGAACACAGGCGTATCCGGCGCCGCCGCATTCAGTTCCTCGATGGTCGGCAGGCGTTTTTCGGCGAACTGATGCTCGGTAAAGCCGCCGACCACGCGTACCCACTGCGGCGCGGGCGTGCGTGCCACCTGGTCCTTGAGCATGCGCATGGCATCGGCCAGCGAGCGCACGCCGTCCCAGCGCAGCTCCATGTTGTAGTTCAGCCCGCCGCGGATGATGTGCATGTGGCTGTCGATCAGCCCGGGAATGGCCCGCCGGCCGTTCAGGTCGATCACGTTTGTCTGCGGCCCCGAGAGCTTCATGATGTCCTGGCGCATGCCCACCCCCACGAAGCGGCCGTCGTGGATTGCGACCGCGTCGGCTTGCGGGTTGGACTTGTCGAGCGTGGCGAACTTGCCGTTGACGAGGATCAGGTCGGGAGTCGGGTTCGGGGTCATGGCGAGAAGATCCGAAGAGGCCGCCGCACCGAGGGCGGCAGCAGAGGCGATGAATTGCCGGCGGGTAACTGACATCGCGGCTTAGCTGTTCAGAAAGGCAAGCAGGTCGGCATTGACCTGATCGGCGTTGACTACGCACATGCCATGCGATGCGCCCGGGTAGACCTTGAGCGTGGCGTTCTTGACGATCTTGGCCGACAGGCGGGCCGAGTTGTCGATGGGCACGATCTGGTCGTCGTCACCATGCAGGATCAGCGTCGGCACGGTGATTTTCTTCAGGTCCTCGGTGTAGTCCACCTCTGAGAACTCCTTGATGCATGCGTACTGGCCCAGAATGCCACCTGTCATGCCCTGTGCCCAGAACGCATCGATGGTGCCCTGCGAAACCTTTGCGCCGGGGCGGTTGAAGCCGAAGAAGGGCGTAGTCAGGTCCTTGTAGAACTGCGAGCGGTTCTCCGTCACGTTCTTGCGGATGCTGTCGAACACTTCCATTGGCAGCCCGTTCGGATTGGCCGCGGTCTTGAGCATGATTGGCGGCACCGCGCCGATTAATACCGCCTTGGCCACGCGCTTCGTGCCATGACGGCCGATGTAGTGCGCCACTTCGCCGCCGCCGGTGGAGTGGCCAACCAGTGTGGCGCCTTTGATGTCGAGGGCGTCCAGCAGCGCGGCGAGGTCGTCGGCGTAGGTGTCCATGTTGTTGCCCTGCGCGGGCTGGTCCGAACGGCCATGGCCGCGACGGTCATGGGCGATCACGCGAAAGCCCTTCTGCACCAGGCACAGCATCTGGGCGTCCCAGGCGTCGGCATTGAGCGGCCAGCCGTGCGAGAACACCACCGGGCTGCCCGTGCCCCAGTCCTTGTAGAAGATGCGCGTGCCGTCTTTGGTCGTGATGTAGTGGCCCTGCTTCGTGGCGCGGCTGCTGGCTGGCGCGGCTTGCGCGGCCGTGGGCGTCAGTGCGGCAAGCGACGCCACCGATGCGGCCGCGGCGCCAACAGTGCTACCTACCAGCAGTTGCCGGCGCGATGCATCGATGTTGTGACCGTGTTCCTGGGTGTGTTCAGTTTGCATGATTGGGGCTAGCCGAAAGTTGGCTCGAAATCCGGGATGATTGAGATCGCTGGTTGCATCGGCCTATACACGGAAATCGTGCGTAGGCCGATGACTATCTTCTTCTTGATCAGCGTTTAGCGTGCGGGCACCGGGGCGATGGATTCGTGCCCCGTAGCCGTGCGCTGGGCGGCCTTGTGGACCATCGTGTACGCGTAGTCGACACCCATGCCATAGGCGCCCGAGTGTTCCTTCGCCAGCTTCATGACGGCGTCATAGGTGTCGCGGTGGGCCCAGTCGCGTTGCCATTCGAGCAGCACCTGCTGCCAGGTCACCGGCACCACGCCGGCCTGGACCATGCGTTGCATGGCGTAGTCGTGGGCTTCCTTGCTGGTGCCGCCCGAAGCGTCCGCGACCATGTAGATCTCGTAGTTGCCTTCGAGCATGGCGCACAGCGCGAAGGTGGTGTTGCAGACCTCGGTCCACAGGCCGGCGACGATCACCTTCTTGCGGCCATTGGCGGCCAATGCGTCGCGCACCTTCTGGTCGTCCCAAGAGTTCATCGAGGTGCGCTCCAGCGTCTTCTGGTCCGGGAACACGTCGAGCAGTTCCGGATAGGTGAAGCCCGAGAACGACTCGCTCTCGACGGTGGTGATCGTCGTCGGGATATTGAAGATCTTTGCCGCCTTGGCCAGGCCAACGAC
>NZ_JBFRDD010000006.1:0-190920 GCF_052113425.1 Cupriavidus sp. YAF13 | reverse complement strand
CCCTTAACGAAATGGGCGATCAGGTCTTCGGGAATGGCCGGCAGTTCACGGTCTGCGGCTTGGCTGGTCTTCGTCTTGCGTGGCATACATGCTCCTTGGCGACATGTTATGCCCTAAACACAAAATTTCTGACAGGCCCCCGGTTGGACACGCCAGCCAACACTCCGGGCCGTACGACGCAACCACTGCCCCACATAAGCCTGATTGCTCTGCTCCCGGCAGGGCGGCTTTCTTTTCGTTAGTTTTCTTTGCCGGTCAAAGAAAAGTGACCGGCAGCCCCCGCAGGGGGATGTCGTATGGCTCTTGGGTGCAAAAACCATCGCCGCCCAAAGAAACAGCAATCAACCCCGCAGGACGATGTCGTATGGCACTTGGGTCCAAAAGCCAACACCGCCAGCAAACACCCCAACACCCCCCATACCCCCTCCCCCTCACCCCCCATCCGTCTCCGCCAAAGTCCTCAAATACTCCCTCCTCCACCAATGCACATCCTGCGCCCGAATCCGCTCCAGCAACTTCTGATGCCGAGACTGCCGCTCAGCCAGCGGCATATGCAAGGCCTGCTGAATCGCCTGCGCGGTAGCATTGATATCGTAGGGATTCACCAGCAACGCCTCGCGCAACTGCTCGGCGGCACCAGCAAACCGCGATAGCACCAGGACCCCGGGATCGTCCGGATCCTGCGCGGCAACAAACTCTTTCGCAACCAGGTTCATCCCATCGCGCAACGGCGTCACCAGCGCCACGCGGCAAGCGCGGCAAAGGCCGGGCAAACGGCGCCGTGCCGTGGTGCGATGGATATAGCGCACCGGCATCCAGTCCAGCTCGCCATACTCGCCATTGATGGCCCCGGACAATCCTTCCAGCTCGCGCCGCAGATCCGCGTAGGCATCTACCGTTTCGCGCGATGGCGCGGCAATCTGGATCAGCGTGGCGCTGCGGCGGTTCTCGGGATACTGGGCCATCAGCGTCCTGACCGCCTTGAGCCGCTGCGGCAGCCCCTTGGAGTAATCCAGGCGATCGATGCCTAGCAGCAGACGGCGGGTCGAATACTGGCCGCGCATCATCTCGTACGTCTCGCGCGATTCCTCGCACTGGCCCAGCGCGATGAATTCGTCGACGTCGATGCCGATCGGGAACGCTTGCGCGCGCACGGTGCGGTGGAAGGCCCGGAAGCGATACTCGCCCATGGGCTCGGCCTGCGCTTCGCTTTGCACGTAGCGCGAGAAATGCTCGAGATCGAGCTGGCTCTGGAAGCCGACCAGGTCATAGGCGAACAGCGCCCGCATCAGCCATTCGTGCTGCGGGATGGCGGCAAGGATCAGCGGCGGCGGCAGCGGGATATGCAGGAAAAACCCCATGCGCTGGCCACAGCCCATGGCGCGCAGCTCCGACGCAAGCGGGATCAGGTGATAGTCGTGGATCCAGATCACATCGTCCGGGCGCAGCAGCGGCGCGAGCTTGCGCGCAAAGAGCTGGTTGACGCGGCGATAGATGTTGAGATAACCGGAGTCGAAATCCGCCAGGTCGATGCGATAGTGGAACACCGGCCACAGCACGCCATTGCTGTAGCCCTGGTAGTACGCGTCGTGGTCCTCGCGGCACAGGTCGACCGTAGCCAGCGTGACATTGCCGGCTTGCTGGATATGCAGCTCGCCCTCGCCCGGCGTGCCGCCCTGCGCAGCTTCCACGGTCCTGCCGCTCCAGCCGAACCACATGCCGCCGGTAGCCTTGAGCGCTTCGCCCAGTGCCACGGCGAGGCCGCCCGCGGCAACGTTGCGCGGATCGGCCACGCGGTTGGATACCGCTACTAGTCTGCCCATACATTCCTTTGCGCTGGCCTTGCCGCGCGCGCCTTCAGATCACGGAATCCCATGGCGCGGACAGGCGCATGGCGCCGTTGATCAGGCCCACCATCGAGTAGGTCTGCGGAAAATTGCCCCACATCTCGCCGGTCACGGGGTGCGTATCCTCGGACAGCAGGCCAAGCGGATTGCGCGCCGCCAGCATGGCCTCGAAGATCTCGCGCGCTTCCTCGCGGCGCCCCACGCGCGCGAGCGCATCGATACGCCAGAAGGTGCAGATATTGAAGGCGGTCTCGGGCTTGCCGAAGTCGTCCGGCGCCTCGTAGCGGCGCATATATGGCCCGTCGCACAGCGACGCTTCCATCGCCTTGAGCGTGGACATGAATCGTTCATCCCTGGGCTCGATAAAGCCGACTTCGGCCATCAGCAACACGCTGGCATCGAGCTCGCGTCCGCCGAAGCTCTCGGCGAACGCCTGGCGTTCCTCGCTCCAGGACTCGCGCACGATGCGCACCTTCATGCCGTCGGCATGCTGGCGCCAGTAAGCCGCGCGATCGGGCAACTGCAGCGCATCGCCGATCTTGGCGAGGCGGTCGCAGGCGGCCCAGCTCATCAGCGCGGACGAGGTATGCACCCGCGCGCGCGTGCGCAGCTCCCACATGCCCGCATCGGGCGTGCCGAACACGCGTACCGCCTGCTCGCCCACGGTTTCCAGCACGTGGTACTCGCCCGCCCCGCCGCGGTGCAGCAGGCGATGGTCGTGGAAAGCCTGGGCCGCGCCCAGCACCACGTTGCCGTAGACATCATGCTGGAAGTGCTCCTGTGCCTGGTTGCCCACGCGCACCGGACCCATGCCGCGGTAGCCGGATAAATGATCGAGCATGCTCTCCGGCAATTCGAGCTCCAGCCCGATGCCGTACAGCGGCTGGATATGGCCATTCTTGGATTGCATCACCACGTTGGACAACCAGCGCAGGTAGTCCTCCATGGTGCCGACCTCGGACAAGCTGTTGAGCGCGCGGATCACGAAAAACGCATCGCGCAGCCAGCAGAAGCGGTAATCCCAGTTGCGCCCGCTGCCGGGCGCCTCGGGAATGCTGGTGGTCATGGCCGCGACGATGGCGCCCGTCTCTTCATACAGCGACAGCTTGAGCGTGATGGCGGCGCGGATCACCGCGTCCTGCCACTCGCACGGCACCGCGAGGCGGCGGCTCCACATCCGCCAGTAAGCCGTGGTTTCCTGCTCGAAGTCGCGTGCGATTTCCTCCACGCCGCCCTGCAGGGTTTCGTCAGGACCGAGGATGAAGTTGAGGTCGCGCGTGAGCAGGAAAGGCGTCTGCGACAGCACATAGGTCAGCGGCGCGTCGGTGGTCATGCGCAGCGTGGTGCCGTCGCCGATATAGCGCACGTGGCTGCTGCCGCGCGTGATCTCGGGCTTGATGCGCCCCCAGTCGAAACGCGGCGCCAACGTCACACGCACACGCGGCGCGCCCTGAACCGGCCGGATGCGGCGGATCAGCGAGGTGGGGCGGAAGTAACGCCCAATGCGGAAAAAGCGCGGCGCGAAATCGGTGATCTCAAGGCTGTTGCCATGCCGGTCGGTCAGCCGGGTCCGCAGCACGGCGGTATTGGGCTCGTACCACTGGTGTGCTTCCTGGAAGTCCTCGATTTCGATGGCGAAGTGGCCAGCGTTCTCGCCCGGATCGAGCAAGGCATTGAAGACCGGGTCGCCATCAAAGCGCGGCAGGCAGCACCACACAATGCGCCCGCGCCCGTCGACCAGCGCGGAGATCGCGCAGTTGCCGATCATGCCCAGCGATAGCGAAGGGTCGGCGTAGCGGCCGGCACCTCCGGCGCGCGCCGGATTATCCTCGGTGGATGGGTTGCTCACAGCGAATCCCCCTCAAGACGTCGTCGTGGATGTAGCTCCGGAAACCTGTGCGCCCTGCGCGGCGGCCATGACTTCGAGCGCCTTGGCGGAGCGATGCAGCCAGCAGCGCAGCGCGGCAGGGCCGGTCACGCTGGCGGTGGCGGCACTGGGCCGCGCGCCAACCAGCAGGCCGATGCCGCCGAGGCGGCGCACCACGGCAAAGCC
This sequence comes from Cupriavidus sp. YAF13, assembly GCF_052113425.1. Taxonomy (NCBI): domain Bacteria; kingdom Pseudomonadati; phylum Pseudomonadota; class Betaproteobacteria; order Burkholderiales; family Burkholderiaceae; genus Cupriavidus; species Cupriavidus sp. YAF13. The sequence goes on along the minus strand of NZ_JBFRDD010000006.1, from coordinate 187,020 downwards.
AGCCTCGTCGGTAATATCGTCGCCGGCAAACAGCGGCGAGCGCCGCGCAAACGGCGGGCTGCGCATAAAGGCATCGATGGCGCCGCCCTTGTCGATGCCTGCCGGCTTGAGCTCCACCACCATCTTGCCGTGCAGGACTTCGATGCCGGGCACGCCGCGGGCGAGTTCGGCCGCGAAGTTGCGCACCATGCCTTCGAGATGGGGAGCAGCGCGGTAGTGCACCGCCACCGCGACCGACTTGCGCTCGAGCTGCAAGCCGGGATGCGCGCCGACCAGGACTTCCAGCGGCGGGAGCAGCAGTGGCACGCCGGGGTCGGGCTGGCGCAGGCGGTGGCCGCCCGCGTCGCGCAGCTCCGCACCGTGCACGCCGGCGCACGGCAGTTTCAGCGGCTGCAGGAAATGATCCAGCTCGGCGATCGGCCGGCCGGAAACCAGGGCTACCGCGCCGCCCAGATGCAGATGCAGGGCGCGCAGCGTCCCCACCAGTTCCGGTTCGACCTGCACGAGGTCAGGACGCGGCGCAAGGTCGGCCAGCGTACCGTCGAAATCCAGGAACAGTGCGGTGTTCGGTTCGATTAGAGGTAGGGAAGGCATTGCGTTACACCGTATCACGAGTGTTCCGGCAGCGTCCACCGGGCTTCGTCCTACAAGGTGCGCAAGCGCCCCTTGGGCGCGCCACGGCGGTGCAGGCACCGCTGCAGTGCACAACGCGCCCGGCCCACGAAGGTGAGCTTGCCTGCGCTTCGCGGCCGCCTGCGCGGGGGTGCAGCCATCGCCGCCCCCCGCCATCCATTATCATTACCGGTTTCCGCCAATCCCCGCCCCGGCTGTCCACGATGACCCGCAAACCCGATTACCTGAGAAAGATCCTGACCGCCAAGGTGTACGACGTGGCCCAGGAGACCGATCTCACCTACGCAAACCTGCTCTCCGCACGCACCGGCAACAAGGTGTGGTTCAAGCGCGAGGACACCCAGCCGGTGTTCTCGTTCAAGCTGCGCGGCGCGTACAACAAGATGGCCTCGCTGTCGCCGGAAGAGCTCAAGCGCGGCGTGATCGCCGCCTCGGCCGGCAATCACGCGCAGGGCGTGGCGCTGTCGGCCGCGCGCCTAAAGTGCAAGGCGCTGATCGCGATGCCGGTCACCACCCCGCAGGTGAAGATCGACGCGGTACGCGAGCGCGGCGGCGAGTGGGTGGAAATCGTGTTGCACGGCGACTCGTACAGCGACGCCTACAACCACGCCGCGGTGCTGGAGAAAAAGCACAAGCTGACTTTCATCCACCCTTTCGACGATCCCGAAGTCATCGCCGGCCAAGGCACCATCGCCATGGAAATCCTGCGCCAGCACCCAGGCCCGCTGCATGCGGTGTTCGTGGCGATCGGCGGTGGCGGCCTGATCTCCGGCATCGCGTCGTACATCAAGGCCGTGCGCCCGGAGATCAAGGTGATCGGCGTGCAGACCGTGGACTCCGACGCGATGAAGCGCTCGGTGGACGCAGGCAAGCGCGTGGAACTCAAGGAAGTGGGCCTGTTCTCGGACGGCACCGCCGTGAAGCTGGTCGGCAAGGAAACCTTCCGCATCACACGCGAGCTGGTCGACGAGATCATCCTGGTGGACACCGACGCCATCTGCGCCGGGCTCAAGGACGTGTTTCAGGACACCCGCAGCATCCTGGAGCCGGCCGGCGCCATGGCCGTGGCCGGCCTGAAGCTCTACGCCGAGCGCGAGAAGCTCAAGGGCCAGCATCTGGTGGCCATTGCCTGCGGCGCGAACATGAACTTCGACCGCCTGCGCTTCGTGGCGGAGCGTGCCGAGGTGGGCGAGGCGCGCGAGGCGATCTTCGCGGTCAGCATCCCCGAGGAACGCGGCAGCTTCAAGCGCTTCTGCGAGCAGCTCGGCACGCGCAATGTGACCGAGTTCAACTACCGCATCGCCGACAACAGCATGGCGCATATCTTCGTCGGCGTGCAGATTGCGAGCCGCGCGGAGAACGAGAAGATCGCCGCCGGATTCCGCCGCCACGGCTTCGATACGCTAGACCTGTCCAACGATGAGTTGGCCAAGCAGCACATCCGCTACATGGTGGGCGGGCACTCGCCGCTGGCGCATGACGAACTGCTGTACCGATTCGAGTTCCCCGAGCGGCCGGGCGCGCTGATGCGCTTCCTGTCGAGCATGAGCCCGAACTGGAATATCAGCCTGTTCCACTACCGCAACCAGGGCGGCGACACCTCCAACATCCTGGTCGGCATCCAGGTGCCCAAGAACGAGAAGCGCGCCTTCCGCGCCTTCCTCGCCACGCTGGGCTATGTACACTGGGAAGAGACCGAGAATCCCGTGTACAAGCTGTTCCTGTCCTGATCATCCGAGGCAACCATGAGCCTTCCCGAACAATCGCCGCTAGGCAAACCCTCGGCCTACAAGACCGAGTACGACCCGACGTTGCTGTTTCCGATCCCGCGCCAGCCCAAGCGCACGGAGATCGGCCTGGCGCAAGGCCGCGCGCTGCCGTTCTTCGGCGTGGACATCTGGAACGCGTACGAGCTGTCGTGGCTGAACATGAAGGGCAAGCCGCAGGTGGCGCTGGCCAGCTTCATCATTCCGGCCGACACGCCCAACATCGTCGAGTCCAAGTCGTTCAAGCTCTACCTGAATTCATTCAACCAGAGCAAGATCGCCTCGCCCGAAGCGTTGCAGCAGCTGCTGCACCACGACCTGTCCGAGGCCACCGGCGGCACGGTGCAGGTGCGCTTGGTGACCGAGGCCGATCTCGGCACGCAGAAGATGGCCGAGCTGGACGGCGTGCAGCTGGACCGGCTCGACATCGAGACCGACATCTACGAGCCGGCACCCCATTTGCTGCATGCCAGCCAGGACGAGCCGCCGGTGGAAGAAACACTGGTCTCGCACCTGCTCAAGTCCAACTGCCTGGTGACCGGCCAGCCGGACTGGGGCAGCGTGCAGATCCGCTACGTGGGCGCGCCGATCAACCAGGAAGGACTGCTCAAGTACCTGATCTCGTTCCGCAACCACAATGAGTTCCACGAGCAATGCGTGGAGCGGATCTTCACCGACGTGATGCGGCAGTGCAAGCCGGTGAAGCTGGCGGTTTATGCGCGCTATACACGGCGCGGCGGGCTGGATATCAATCCGTTCCGCACCAACTTCAACACGCCCTGGCCGGACAACCGGCGCAACGCCCGGCAGTGATGCCGTAAGCCTTGCAGCCAGCAGAGAAGGGAGAAGGCCCGGCGCGTGCGCCGGGCTTTTTTACGCCATCAGAACTTGTGCCAGTCTCCCGATTGCTCGAAGGCATGCGCGGCACGGTAGATGGTCGCCTCATCCCAATGCTTGCCCACCAGCATCAAGCCGATCGGCAGCCCGTTGCCCAGCCCGCAGGGCACGCTCATGGCCGGATGGCCGGTGGCGTCGAACGGCGCCGTATTGGCCACCATCTCGAAGGCGCGCTGAATCACTTCGGCCAGCGGCGCACCGGGCGCGGGAATCGGCTGCGGCTTCAACGGCAAGGTCGGCATCAGCAGCAGGTCATAGCGCTGCAAGGTGTCGTCATAAGCCTGTCGCAGCTGACGCGCGAGGTTCTGCGCCTTGGCATAGAAACGCCCGCCATACTGCTGCATGAAGAACTCGCCGACGAACATCGACAGCTTGAGCGAAGGCGAAAGCTGGTCCGCCTGCCCGCGCCAGCCCGCATGGCGCTCCAGCAGGCTCGTGGTGTACAGGCCCTTCCAGTTGAAGCCCATGCCGTTGCCATGCATCATCTGCGCCTGCAAGCCTTCCAGCGCGATGGGCGTCCAGATGGCGGCGCCGTCCAGATGCATGGGAATGCTGACTTCCTCCACCACCGCGCCAAGCCGCGCCAGGCGCTGGGCTCCCTCGCGTACCTTGGCATCGACATCGGCCTCGCTGTTGGCCAGGCCGAATCCTTCGCGCACCACGCCGACGCGCAAGCCGGCCACGCCCCTGCCGAGCGCCTCGGTATAGCGCTCGACCCTCGGCGCGTACTGGCGCGGGTCCAGGCCATCCGCCCCGGCGATCACTTCCAGCAGCAAGGCGTTATCGGCCACGGTGCGGGTCATCGGGCCGGTGTGGTCGATGGTGGATTCGATCGGCATGATGCCGGTATAGGGAACCAGCCCATGCGTGGGCTTCATGCCATAACAGCCCGAAAACGCGGCCGGAATGCGGATCGAGCCGCCCTGGTCGCCGCCGATCGCCATCTCCACCTCGCCCGCCCCGACCAGCGCGCCGCAGCCGGAGGACGACCCACCCGCGATATAGCCCATCCGATAGGGGTTGTGCACGGGGCCGGTGGCGTTGGTATGGCTGCCGCCAGACAGACAGAAGCATTCGCAATGCGCCTTGCCGACAATGGTGCCGCCGGCGTCGAGGATGCGCGTCACCACGGTGGCGTCGAGATCGGGGACGTAGCCTTGCAGCGTCGATGAGCCGTTCATCATCGGCACCCCGGCCAGGCAGATATTGTCCTTGAGCACGACCGAGCGCCCTGCCAGCGCGCCGCCGGCGGCCCCCTTCACTTCGGTCCTGACGTACCAGGCATTGAGGCGGTTTTCCTGGGGCGGCGGCTGATAGCCCGCGCTGCGCGGGTACTTCGGCTCGGGCAGGAAGTCAGGCAGTTCGTCAACGCGGTCGTAGGCCTGGATGCTCCCCTCCATCAAGGCGAGGTACTCGGCGCACTCGGCCTCGCTCATCGTCATGTGCAGGCTGGCGATCAGCTCGCGCATCTGGGCCTGGGTGGGGCGCTTCACGGTCATGGCGTACTCCTATGCAAGGTGGGAAAGGTGGGGAAGGCATGAGAAGAATGGCCCGCTATCCTGGGGCAGCCGTCATATTATTTTCCAAAGAAATAATTTCCAAGGAAAACATTAAGCGGCTAGGGAAAACCATGGCGACACGGCCGTGGACTCAGAGTTGCCTGACGACGTTGAAAAAGTGGCCGTTGGCCTCGGCCAGGAAGACCGGTTGCTGCACCCGTGCATTGCCGCGCCAGGACAGTCCGCGCACGCTGCGGAACACCAGCGGCGCGGTGCGCCGCGCGCGCTGCGGCGCAGCCGCCAGCGCCGCCAGAAAGTGCACGCCATCGTAGACGGACTGCCCCAGCGCATTCAACACCGGTGCCCGTTCGCCAAAGCGGCTGTGATAGCGTTCCTTGAAGGCCATGTTGGCTTCGCTGGGCAGGGCGGCGAAATAGCCGGCGGCCGCGAACAGCCCCTCGGTGTTGGCGGCCCCGATGGCAAGCAGGCCGTTTTCCTCGATGGCGCACGACAGCCGGCGCACACGCCGCTGCAGGCCCGATGCGCCGAACTCGCGGTTAAAACGCACGGCATCCTGCCCGATCAGCGAAAGCAGGACCGCATCGGGCCGCAGCATCTCGATCTCCTGCAGGACCTTGCGATAGGACGCGCAACCGTGTTCCACATAACGATCGGCCAGCACTTCCCCGCCCAGCGCCCTCAGTGCGCCGCTGGCCAGCCCGTGCGAGGCACGCGGCCAGACGCAGTCATTGCCGACGAACACCCAGCGGCGCGCGCGGTACTGGCGATACATCGCCGCCAGCGCGGGCAAGAGTTGCTGATCCGGTGTCTCGCCGATCGCGTAGACACCGGGCGCGCACTCGCCGCCTTCATAGAGCGGCGTATAGACAAACGGAATCCGTCCCCCCGTGGCGGCGCGCACGCGTGAGCGCACCGCGCTGGTATGCATGCCAACCACGGCGTCGAGTTCGCCCTCGCGCACCAGGCCGCCAAGCAAGTCGGGGATATCGCGGCACTCGTCGACGGCGTTGAACACCTGGAGGCGGATCTCCCGCCCGCGTATGCCACCCTGCCGGTTCAGTTCTTCCGCCGCGAGCTGCGCGCAGGCGCGTGCCGACGGGCCCCAGATCCCCGCGGCGCCCCGCACCGGCACTAGCAGGCCGACGTTCAGGCAATCGGCGCGGCGCGCGCCGTAGCCAGCCGGCGGTGCATCGACCAGGCAGGTCAAAGCCGGGTCGTCCGGCGCCGGGGCGCAACTGGGCTGCCGTGGTTTCCATTGCATGGCTTCGTCTCCTTGCCGGGCAGGGCGGTAACGCCGCGTCTTGTCTGCGCGCCTCGGTCCGCAAGAATAGCAAGCGAGGACAAGACCAGAAAGCTTTCCTGGGAAAGTTTTCCCGTATACTAACGCAGTGTTTCACGCAGGCCTGCCCATGAGCGATTTCGACAGCTACCTAGCCCAACTCCTGTCACGCGCCCACCTCGCCGTCCACGCCAGGCTGGAACAGGCGCTGGCGGCGGAGGGCGTACAGGTCGAACATTGGAAAGTGCTGCGGGTGCTGGCGGACGAGCAAGGGCACGCCATGGGCGAGGTGGCCCAGGCGCTGGCGATGCATCCGCCCACCCTGACCAAGCTGGTTGACCGCATGATCGGCCATGGCCTGGCCATGCGCAGCCCCGACCTGCACGACAACCGCCGCGTGCTGCTTTATGCCACCGACGATGGACTGGCACTGTCCAAGCGGCTCAATCGCCTGGTGCAGCAGCATGAGGACGGCATCGTGCGCAGCCTTGGACCCGCCAAGGCGAAGCAGCTCAGGGCATTGTTGAGCGCGCTGGGCGACTGAACCACCGGCAAGCCCCGGCCCCCGGGACTCAGAACTCCGCGTGCAGGCGCACGCCGTAGAACTTTGCCGGGCCGCGGTCGCGGTTGTAGCCAGGATTGCGGATGTACTGGAAGTCCGGGCTGATGCTCAGGTACTTGACCGGCTGGAAGCTATAGAACAGCTCAACGACCTGCTCAGGACCATAGCGCAGCGCGCCATCGCCAAGGAAAGCGCCCTGCCCGCCGGCAGCCAGGTAAGCCTGGTGCCGCGACCCCAGCATATTCACCGACAGCGCCAACCCAACCACATCGCGCGGCCGGCCCCACGCATTGCCGTTGAGCACGCCGCCGGCAGCGACCTGGCGGCCGATTTCCGTAAAGGCATAGGTCTCGGTCTTGTCATCCGACATATTGGCGCGCGCGAACACGCCGAGCGATTCGTTGACCCGCTGCATCAGCGACAATCCCGCGCCGATCTTGGCGTGCTCCTCGCGCACATTGGCCACGTCCGGCGTAGCGCCGGTGGCGGCGCCGAGTTGCGCCGCGTCGCTGAACGCGCCCATGCGCGCCTTGTTGCGCCAGAGCAGCAGGCGCGCCACGCCGGGCTGGCCGGCCAGGTTGTAGCGCTTTTCGAACTCGAGGATGTCGCCATAGTGCTTGAACATCCGCGTATCGAGTTCGAGCCCGTTGGACTCCAGCGGCTGCAAGAAGCGGCCAAGCCGCACCGACCACATGTCGCCGACGTACTCGAGCGCCACGCCCCAGTTATAGCCGCGCGCATCGGCCGGGTAGTCGAAGGAGCCGTGCGCCATGAACGACCAGTTCATGAACTGGGTGCGCGGGTCGGAGCCGTACTCGTTCTGGTCGAACACGTCTAGCACGCCGAAGTTGCCGGCGGTCAGCACCACGCGGCGCTTGTCGACGCTGCCGGCCAGCTGGTTGAAATCAGCGTCCACCTGTTCGCTGCCACCGCCCAACCCCCAGGTCTGGCGGACAAACGCGCGCGCCCGGTAGAACACCGGATTTGTGCTCGATACCTTGGCCAGCTCGCCGTTGCTCAGCCCGCCCAGGCCGTGCAGCTCGGAAAACGGCACGCCCTGCGTCACCTCCGGATTGAAGTGGAACTCCGCGCCGCGCCACAGGCGCAAGCCAAGATCGAGCGTGGTGCTGAACGAGTAGCTCTTGGTGCGGTCTGCCGTCAGGCTGTTGGCGCCGGAATAGGCCGCGCCAAAGGACGGCTTGCGCTGCCAGATATAGGTGGTCTGTCCGTGGAAGGCGTAGTCCTCGGGGGCGTCGGCCTGCACGGGCGCGCCGCTGCTTGCCTCGGCYTTTTCCTGCGCCTGGGCGGGCATGGGCGCCATGCCGGCAAGGCCGGCCAGCGACAAGGCCACGCCCGCCAGGCGAGTGGCAAAAAACAGGCGTAGCCGCGCTGGGGCGGCGGGGAAACGACAAAGCAGCATGAAAAATCCGGGGAACAGCAGCAGGCGAATTCAGCGTCAAACCCGGCTGATGGGCGGACGAAGCATAGCCAAGCGTTTATGACATGTCTACCTTGCATTGCTGCGACGCAACATAACAAGAAGAGAAGTGGCCATAACATCACGTTGTAATCGACCTTGAATTAATTAATTCACAAATTAATATTATCTGCAGATTCAGGAGCCGCCATGCCGCCTGCTACTGCCACCCCGCCCCCGGGCCGCCGTCCGGGCCGTCCTGCCGCAGGGCTTGGGGGTAGCGCGGGCCAGCGCGAGCAATTGCTGGACGCCGCCACCGAGCTGTTCGCCCAGCACGGCGTTGCCGCCACAGCGATCAAGACCATCGCCATCCATGCTGGCGTCACCCCGGCGCTCGTGCACTACTACTTCCGCGATCGCGAGCAGTTGCTTGACGCAGTGGTCGACGAGCGCCTGCAGCCGCTGGTGGAACAGGTGTTCACGCCGGCCTCGGCCGACAGCGCGGACGCCGCAGCCATGCTGGTGGGCATTGCCGGGCGGCTGATCCGCACCGCCGCCGCCACGCCATGGTTTCCCGGGCTGTGGATCCGCGAGATCGTTAGCGCGGACGGCCAGCTGCATCAGCGCGTGCTGCAGAAGATCGCGCTGTGGCGCGCCGGCCTGGTGATCGGCCCGCTGGCGGCGGCGCGCGCGCGCGGCGAGATCAACGCCAGCCTGGAGCCGGCGCTGCTGATGGTGTCGCTGATCGGCCTGACGCTGCTGCCGCTGGCCACCACCCATATCTGGCGCCGCCTGCCCGGCGCCGGCGCCATCGACAGCGAGGCGCTGGTGCGCCACGTGAGCGCGCTGCTGGCGCACGGCCTGGGAGTACCGCCGATCGCGCCGATCGCGCCAATACCGCAGCCCGGGCCGGCCACGCCGCCGTCTGCCTGAACCCAGCCTGCCCGCCACGGAGCCCGCATGCCTCGCCAAGCTCAGCCTCATCCATCCCGCCCCGTCCCGAACCTGCGTGCGGGCTGGCTATCGGCCGCCCTGATCGGCGCGGCGCTGCTATCTGCCTGTGGCGAGCCTGCGCCCCCCTCCTGGCAAGGCTATGTGGAGGGCGAATTCGTCAGCGTGGCCTCCCCCTTTGCCGGCCGGCTGGACCAGATCTCCGTCCAGCGCGGGCAGCAGGTGGCAAGCGGCGCGCCGCTGTTCGCGCTGGAGGCCGACGACGAGCGCGCGGCTCGGCAGCAAGCAGCGGAACAAGTACGCGCGGCCGAGTCTCAGCTGGCCGACCTGCAGACCGGCAAGCGCGTGCCGGAAGTCGACGTGAGCCGAGCCCAGCTGGCGCAGGCGCAAGCCGCCTCGGTGCGCAGCGCCGCGCAACGCAAGCGCGACGAAGCCCAGTACGCCATCGGCGGGATCGCGCTGGCCCAGCTGGAAGAGAGCCGCGCCACCGCCGCCTCCGACGCCGCCCGCGTGCGCGAGCTGCAGCGCGATATCGACGTGGCCCGGCTGCCGGGGCGCACCGCGCAGCAGGCGGCCCAGCAAGCCCAGGTAGCCGCCGCGCGCGCGGCGCTGGCGCAGGCCGAGTGGAAGCTGTCGCGCAAGACCGTGGCCGCCACGCAGGCCGGCCTGGTCTACGACACACCCTTCCGCCTTGGCGACTGGGTGCCGGCCGGCAGCCCGGTGGTGCGGCTGCTGCCGCCGGGCAACGTCAAGGTGCGTTTCTACGTGCCGCAGGCCGTGCTCGGCGCGTTCAAGAACGGCGAGGCCGTGCGCGTGCGATGCGATGGCTGCGCCGCGCCCATTGCCGCCACGGTCACCTACATCTCCGGCCAGGCCGAGTACACGCCGCCGGTGATCTACAGCAATGAAACGCGCAACAAGCTGGTGTTCCTGGTGGAAGCGCGGCCCGCACCGGCCGACGCGCCGAAGCTCCATCCGGGCCAGCCGRTCGAAGTGGCAAGGCCATGACCGCGACCGTTGCGCCCCTGGACGGCGGGCCCGGCAAAGCCAGCGCCCTGGCCATCGACGTGCACGGCATCAACAAGCACTACGGTGACAAGCACGTCGTCAACAACCTGACGATGCAAGTCGCGCGCGGCGAGATCTTCGGCTTCCTCGGCCCGAACGGCAGCGGCAAAACCACGTCCATCCGCATGATGTGCGGGCTGCTGACACCGGACTCCGGCACCGGCACCTGCCTGGGCTACGACATCCTGCGCGAGACCGCCGAGATCAAGCGGCGCGTGGGGTACATGACGCAGAAGTTCTCCTACTGGGACGATCTCTCCATCCGCGAGAACCTGGATTTCGTGGCGCGCGTGTACGGCATGCCGCGCCGGCGCGAGGTGGTAGACCAGGCGCTCGAGGAGCTCGGCCTGGCCAGCCGCGCGCAGCAACTGGCCGGCGCGCTCTCGGGCGGCTGGAAGCAACGCCTGGCGCTGGCCGCCTGCCTGCTGCATGAGCCAGAACTGTTGCTGCTGGACGAGCCCACCGCCGGGGTCGACCCGAAGGCGCGCCGCGATTTCTGGGAACAACTGCACCAGCTAGCCGCGCGCGGCATCTCGGTACTGGTCAGCACGCACTACATGGATGAAGCCGAGCGTTGCCACAAGCTCGCCTATATCGCCTACGGCAAGCTGCTGGCGCAGGGCACGGCAAGCGAAGTGGTGGCCAGCCAGAAGCTCGTCACCTGGAGCGTGCAGGGCGAGCAGCTCTCCGCGCTGTCGGATCAGCTCAAGGGCGCGCCGGGCGTGGAACAGACCGTGGTGTTCGGCAGCGCGCTGCACGTCACCGGGCACGACGCGCCCGCGCTGGAAGCCACGCTGCGCCGTGTTGCCGGCCCGCAGCACCGGATCGAGCCGATCGAGACCAGCCTGGAAGACGTCTTCATCCACATGATGAGCGGCGCCGATGACAATATGCGCGCGGACAAGCAAAAGCAAAAAACCAGGCAGGACGGCAAGGAGGCCCAGGCATGACGCGCGACGCAGGCGAACCGGCCAAGGCCACCAACGGCGCACGCTTCCCGCTCTCCTTGCAGCGCTGGTGGAGCATCGTGCTCAAGGAGTTCCTGCAGCTGCGCCGGGACCGCGTCACCTTCGGCATGATCGTCGGCCTGCCCATCGTGCAGCTGATGCTGTTCGGCTTTGCAATCAACACCGATCCGCGCCACCTCACCACCGCGGTCATCGCCGCGGACCAGAGCGAGTTCACCCGCTCCTTTGTGGCCGGCATGCAGGCGACCACCTACTTCAACGTGGTCGGCACCCTGCCCGACGAAGCCGCCGGGCGCGAGGCGCTGATGAAGGGCGAGGTGCAGTTCGTGCTCAGCATCCCGCCTGACTTCACCAGCCGGCTGCTGCGTGGCGAACGCCCGGCGCTGCTGGTGGAGGCAGATGCCACCGACCCGTCCGCCACCGGCTCGGCCATCGCCGCACTGTCGCAGCTGCCGTTCTCGGTCGCGGACAAGGACCTGCAGGGCGCGCTGGCGCACCTGGCGGGCGGCAAGCCGCCGTTCGACGTGCAGGTGCAGCGCCTTTACAACCCGGAGGGACTCACGCAGTACAACATCATTCCCGGGCTGATGGGCGTGATCCTGACCATGACCATGGTCATGATGACGGGCCTGGCGATGACGCGCGAACGCGAGCGCGGCACCATGGAAAACCTGCTTGCCACGCCGGTCAGGCCGCTGGAGGTGATCAGCGGCAAGATCATCCCCTACATCTTCATCGGCCTGATCCAGGCCACCATCATCCTGCTGGCCGCGCGCTGGGTCTTCGGCGTGCCCTTTGTCGGCTCGGTGGTTGCGGTCTACCTGGCGGCGCTGCTGTTTATCGGCGCCAACCTGACCGTGGGCATCACGCTGTCGTCGCTTGCGCAAAACCAGTTGCAGGCGGTGCAGCTGACGTTCTTCTACTTCCTGCCGAACCTGCTGCTGTCCGGCTTCATGTTTCCCTTCCAGGGGATGCCGCGCTGGGCGCAGGCCATTGGCAACGTGCTGCCGATGACCTACTTCAACCGCCTGATCCGCGGCATCCTGCTCAAGGGCAACAGCTGGACCGAGCTATGGCCGAACGTGTGGCCGATGGCCCTGTTCACGGTCGTCGTCATGACCATTGCAGTGCGCTTCTATCGCCGCACGCTGGATTGAGGAGCCTGCCATGCAAGCCTCGCCACACGGTATATCCACATCCCGCACGGTCCTCGCCATGCTGGCGGCAGCCATGCTTTCGGGCTGCGCGGTGGGCCCGGATTTCACCGCGCCGGCCGCGCCCGCCACGCCGTCCTATACCGCCGGCACGCAGCCAACGCGCACCAGCGCCGCCGACGCACCGCACGGCCAGGCGCAAACGCTGGAGAGCGGCGCCGACGTGCCGGCCCAATGGTGGGTGCTATTGCGCAGCCCCGCGCTGGACCGCACCATCCGCGCGGCGCTGGATGCCAGCCCGACGCTGGCGCAGGCACAGGCCCGTATCGAACAGGCACGCCAGGAACTGGTGGCCACCACCGGCGCGCGCCTGCTGCCGCGCGTGGACGCCAAGCTGAACACCACGCGCCAGCAGGTCAACGTCAGCTCGCTCGGCATCACCGCCTTCCCAAGCCCCGGGCCGTTCACGCTGTATGGCGCCAGCGTGGAAATCTCCTACACGCTCGACCTGTTCGGCGGCCAGCGCCGTGAACTGGAAGGCCTGCGCGCGGCGGTGGACTACCAACGCTTCGAGCTGGAAGCCGCGCGCCTGACGCTGGCCGGCAACGTGGCCACGGCCGCCATCCGCGAGGCTGGCTTGCGCGCGCAGATTGCCGACACCGAGGCCATCGTGGCGGCGCAGCAGCGCCAGCTCGCCATCACCGAGCAACGCTTGCGCGCCGGCGGCGTGGCGCAGGTGGACGCGCTGCGCCAGCGCAATGAACTAGCGCAGAGCCAGGCCTTGCTGCCGGGCCTGGTGCAGCAGCTTGCGGCCACGCGGCATCAGCTTGCCGTGTATCTGGGACAGGCACCCGCGAGCGCCGAGCTGCCCGAGTTCCGGCTGGAAGATCTCACCTTGCCCGCCACGCTTCCGGTGAGCCTGCCCTCCGCCATGGCAAGGCAGCGCCCGGATATCCGCGCGGCCGAGGCGCTGCTGCACCAGGCGTCGGCCAATATCGGCGTGGCCACCGCCCAGCTCTATCCGCAGCTCACGCTGTCCGGCAACGCCGGCACGCAGGCGCTCTCCGCGCGCGATCTGTTTGGCAGCCTCAACGTGTGGTCGCTGGCTGCGGGGCTGGTGCAGCCGGTGTTCCGGGGCGGCGAGCTGGTGGCGCGCAAGCGCGCGGCGCAAGCGGCCTACGCGCAATCGCTCGCGGCCTACCAGCAAACGGTGCTGCAGGGCCTGCGTGAAGTCGCGGATTCGCTGCGCGCGCTGGAGGCCGATGCCAACACCTTGCAGGCGCGCGCCGAGAGTGCGAAGCAGGCCGCCGAGACGCTGTCGATCGTGACCGGCCAGTTTCGTCTCGGCGGCGTCAGCCAGCTTGCGGTGCTCGATGCCGAGCGGCAGTACCGGCAGGCCGCGCTCTCGCTGTCGCAGGCTACCGCCAGCCGCTTTACCGATTCCGTGGCGCTGCTGCAGGCGCTGGGGGGCGGCTGGTGGCAGGCAGAGGCGGCCGCTGCGCCGTGAACGCCAGGCGCCGGAAGACGCACCGCGAACGGCGCGGCGCTCAACGCCCCAGAAACCCGCGCAACCGCCGCACACCTTCATCCAGCCTCGCCGGATCACACGCATAGCACCACCGCACAAAGCCCTCCCCCTCGTCCCCGAACGCGCTTCCCGGCGCCAGCCCGAGCCGTGCCTCGCGCACCAGCTGCTTGCACAACGCCAGGCTGTCGCTGGCGCCCGCCAGCCGGAAGAACACATACATGGCCCCCTCGGGCGCATGCACATCCACGCCTGGCACCACGGCCAACGCACCCACCAGGTGATCGCGCGCCGCGCGCAGCCTGCCGACCAGTTCACGGGTAAAGGCCTCGCCTTCCCGCACCGCCACGATGCCGGCTTCCTGCACGAAGGACGGCGCGCACGACGTGTTGTACTCAACCAGCTTGCCCAGGTCGTCGGTGAGCGCCGCGGGCAGCACCATCCAGCCCAGCCGCCAGCCGGTCATCAGCCAGGCCTTGGAGAACGAGTTGACGCAGATCACCCGCTCGTCGCGGCTGGCGATATCCAGGAACGACGGCGCGATGGCGGCATCGCCTTCGCCGTAATACAACCGCTCATACACTTCATCGGCGATGATCCAAATGCCATGGCGCCGGCAGTGCGCGAGCACCGCTTGCTGGTCCATGCGCGACATCACCCAGCCGGTCGGGTTGTTCGGCGAGTTGATCATGAGCAAGCGCGTATCAGGCGTCAGCGCGGCCAGCAGCTTGTCGAGATCCAGGGTCCAGCCGTGCGCGCCGTAATCGAGCGAGACGGTTTCCACCTCGGCGCCAAGGATCTTGGGAATTTCCACCAGGTTGGGCCACAGCGGCGTAACGGCAACCGCGCGGTCGCCGGGCCCGGCCACCAGCTGGGCAGCCAGCATCAGCGCATTGACGCCGGCGCTGGTCACCACCACGTTGTCCAGGGCGGTGGCGCCATGCAGCGCGCTGACGTAGTCGGCCAGCGCGCTGCGCAGCGGGGCAATGCCTAGGTTATGCGTGTAGAACGTCGCCCCGCCGGCCAGTGCCCGGCTGGCGGCGTCGCGGATAAAGGCGGGCGTGACCTGGTCGGACTCGCCGAACCAGAAGGGCAGCACGTCGGGCAGGCCGATGCCGGCATTGGCCACCTCGCGGATGCGCGAGGCGCGCAGGTGATGGACGGTGGCGCGGGCTGCGGCCGGGGCGCACGCAAAGCCGGACGGGCTGGTGGACATCTGAGCTCCTTGCGGTGTAAGGGTCGGACTGCGGGTCGGATGACGGAACCCACAGAGCGTACCGCAAAGGCACTGCCGCCGGTGTGCCCGGCAGCATGCCGAGCTGGCTGGCTAACGCCCGGGCCCGGCGGAGTCGTCCTGCTGCTGCCAGCCGGGTTTCATCCGCAGGCCAAAGCTGCTGCGCGGCTGCACGTCACGCTCGGGGCGCAGTGCGTATTGGTCGTGGTTGACCTGCGGCGCGGTGGTGGCTTGCTGAACGGCCCGGGAGGTTGGCGTCGGCGCCGAGGCCGCGCGCTTGCCCGCCTTGGCAGGCGCGCGTGCGCCGCTGGCGTCCGATGCGGCAGCGGGTGCCGCCAGCGCGGACGTGCTGGCCAGGGCGAGCCATAGCGCCGTCACGATGGAGGGCAGGCAGAGGAAGGAGAAAAGGGGTTTTGCTATCACGCTGTCATGCGGCGGCTACGCAAGGCCTGCCCGGCCGCCACCTCGGCGGCGCACGGCTGGACCGGCGGCGGCCACCAGTTGCTGAATCCATCATTGTGTCAGCTACCGGGGCCGCCGGGTGAAAACGGCCTGCAGCCTCGCCCTCCGGGGAGGGGCGAGGCCGCCGCGCTGGCTTTACTGCGCCGCCGCAAGGCGGCGCCTGGCGTCGTTGCCGCTCTCTGGCGCTTCCTTGCCGGCCACCTTGCCGCGGGCCAGCACCGGTGCCAGCGCCGCGCCGGTGTGGCTGGCCCGGGCCCGCACCAGCCCCTCGGGGTCGGTCGCGGCGACAATGCCGCCGCCCGCCACGCCGCCTTCCGGGCCCAGGTCGAGGATCCAGTCGGCCTCGGCGATCACGTCGAGATCATGCTCGATCACCACCACGCTGTGCCCGCCATCGGCCAGCCGGTGCAGCACGCGGATCAGCTTGGCCACGTCGGCCATGTGCAGGCCCACGGTAGGCTCATCCAGCACGTACAGGGTGTGCGGCGCCTGCTGCCCACGGCGGGTGATGTCGTCCCGCACCTTGGACAGCTCGGTCACCAGCTTGATGCGCTGCGCCTCGCCGCCGGACAGCGTGGGCGACGGCTGGCCCAGCGTCAGGTAGCCCAGGCCCACGTCCTTCATCAGCTGCAGCGGGTGCGCGATATTGGACATGGCGGAGAAGAACTCCACCGCCTCGTCGATCTCCATCGTCAGCACGTCGCCGATATTCTTGCCGCGCCAGGTGACCGCCAGCGTCTCCGGGTTGAAGCGCTGGCCATGGCAGACATCGCAATGCACCTTCACATCTGGCAGGAAGCTCATGCCGATGGTGCGCACGCCCTGCCCCTCGCAGGCCGGGCAGCGCCCGTCGCCGGTGTTGAAGGAAAAGCGCGAGGCGGAATAGCCGCGCGCCTTGGCCTCCAGCGTCTGCGCGAACAGCTTGCGGATGGTGTCCCACACGCCGATATACGTGGCCGGGCAGGAGCGCGGCGTCTTGCCGATCGGGGTCTGGTCGACCTCCAGCACGCGGTCGATGCTCTCATACCCGGTGATGGACTCGCAGCCCTGCCAGTTGTGCGTGACCTCCAGCTTGCGGCGCGGCTCGGTGCGCGCCGTGGCTTGCGAGCGCGCGGGCGCCTCGCTGCCAGCCGCCTTGCGCGCGCGCCGCGTGGCCGGCGACGACATCACCGAGCGGCCCACCGCGTCGAGCAGGTTGGCCATCAGCACATCGCGCGCCAGCGTGGACTTGCCGGAGCCGCTGACGCCCGTGATGGCGACCAGCCGCGCCAGCGGAATGCTGGCGGTCACGTTGCGCAGGTTGTGCTTCGTGGCGTTATGCACGGTCAGCCAGCGCTCGGGTACGGCCTCGTTGTTCTTGCCCGCCGGCTTGACCGCACGGCGCGGCTGCAACGGATGCAGGATCGGATGGGCGAGGAACTGCCCGGTAAGCGAATCCGCACTGGCCGACAGCGCGGCCACGCCGCCTTGCGCCACCAGCGTGCCGCCGCGCTTGCCGGCGCCGGGGCCGATGTCGATGATATGGTCGGCGCGGCGGATGGTGTCCTCGTCGTGCTCCACCACCACCAGCGTGTTGCCCTTCTCGCCGAGCTTGCGCAGGGCGTCGAGCAGGATCTGGTTGTCGCGCGGATGCAGGCCGATGGTAGGCTCGTCGAGCACGTAGCACACGCCCTGCAGGTTGCTGCCAAGCTGCGCCGCCAGCCGGATGCGCTGCGCCTCGCCGCCGGACAGGCTGGGCGCGGCGCGGTCCAGGCTCAGGTAGCCCAGGCCGACCTCTTCCAGGAACTGCAGGCGGCTGCGGATCTCGCTCACCACGTCGCGCGCGATCTCGCCTTCGCGGCCGGCCAGCTCCAGGCCCTGCACCCAGCGGTGCGTGTCGGACACCGTCCACTGCGCCACGTCCACGATGGGGTGCGCGTCGAAGGTGACCGCGCGCGCCACCGGGTTCAGCCGCGTGCCGCCACAGTCCGCGCACGGCGTATCGGCCACGTCATCGGGCTCCTGCTGCTCCGAGGGCAACGTCTGCTCGCGCCCGCGGTTGTCGTCGGCCATCACGGTATCGTCGTAGGCCGCACGCTGCTCGCGCGTGAGGGTCAGGCCGGTACCCACGCAACTGGTGCACCAGCCGTGCTTGCTGTTGTAGGAGAACAGGCGCGGGTCCAGTTCCGGATAGCTGGTGCTGCACACCGGGCAGGCGCGCTTGGTCGAGAACACGGTGGTGCTGCCGACGCGGGCGGTGCCGCCGTTGCCCATCGCATGCTGCAGGCCATCGAGCGGCGCCAGCAGGTGCATCACGCCCTTGCCGGCTTCCAGCGCCTGCCCGAGCAGCGCGCGCAGCGCGGCTTCGTTGTCCGCCGACACGTTGATGTCACCCACCGGCAGCTCGATGGTGTGCTCGCGGAAACGGTCCAGGCGTGGCCACGGGTCCACCGGCAGGAATTCGCCGTCGACACGCAGGTGCGTGTTGCCGCGCGCCTTGGCCCATTTGGCCAGGTCGGTATAGACCCCCTTGCGGTTGACCACCAGCGGCGCCAGCAGGCCCACGTGCTGGCCCTTGTAGTCGCGCAGCAACTGCGCGGCAATGGACTCGGGGCTTTGCGAGGTGACCGGCGTGCCGTCGTGGATGCAATGCTGGATGCCCAGCTTCACATACATCAGCCGCAGGAAGTGCCAGACCTCGGAGGTGGTCGCGACCGTGCTCTTGCGCCCGCCCCGCGACAGGCGCTGCTCGATGGCCACGGTGGGCGGAATGCCGTACACCGCATCCACCTCCGGGCGCCCGGCGGGCTGCACGATGGAGCGCGCGTAGGCATTGAGGGATTCGAGATAGCGGCGCTGCCCTTCATGGAACAGGATGTCGAAAGCCAGCGTGGATTTGCCCGAGCCCGACACACCGGTGATGACGTTGAACTTGCCGTGGGGGATATCGACGTTGAGCGCCTTCAGGTTGTGCTCGTGCGCGTTGACGATGCGCACCACGTCCTCACCCTCGATGGCGCGGCGCGCGCGCGCCGCGCGCAAGGCGGCCTGCAAGGGCACGCCCGCGTCCTCCGCGACAAAGGCATGGCCGACGGCGCGGTCGTATTGCAGCAGCGCCTTGCCGGTATGCGAGTGCGCGCAGCGCTTGACGTCTTCCGGCGTGCCCACGCACAGCACTTCACCGCCAGCGTCGCCGCCCTCGGGGCCGAGGTCGATGATCCAGTCGGCGGCGCGTACCACGTCGAGGTTGTGCTCGATCACGATCAGCGAATGGCCGCCATCCAGCAGCTTGCCGAACGCGCGCATCAGCTTGGCGATGTCGTCGAAGTGCAGCCCGGTGGTGGGCTCGTCGAACATGAACAGCTTGCACTCGTACGGCATCGGCTTGACGCGCGTATTGCTCGCCTGCGCGGTCTCGGCCAGGTAGCCGGCCAGCTTCAGCCGCTGGGCCTCGCCCCCCGACAATGTCGGCACAGGCTGGCCCAGCTTCACATATTCCAGGCCCACGTCGACGATCGGCTGCAGCACGCGCAGCACCGCCGCGTCGCCGGCAAAGTACGCCACGGCCTCGCACACGGTCAGCTCGAGCACATCGGCCACGCTGAGCGCGCGCGGCGGCTGGCCGCGCAGCGCGCGCTCGATCTTCACTTCGAGGATTTCCGCGCGGTAGCGCCGTCCATCGCAATCCGGGCAGCGCAGGTAGACGTCGGAGAGGAACTGCATCTCGACGTGCTCGAAGCCAGAGCCGCCGCAGGTGGGGCAGCGCCCGTCGCCCGAGTTGAAACTGAACATGCCGGCGGTATAGCTGCGCTGCAGCGCCATGGGCGCCTTGGCGAACAGCTTGCGGATCTCGTCGAAGGCCCCCACATAACTGGCCGGGTTGGAGCGCGCGGTCTTGCCGATGGGCGACTGGTCGACAAACACCACATCGGCCACCTGTTCCGCGCCGGCGAGGCTGCGAAAAGCGCCGGGCGCATCCGTGGACTTGCCGAACTGGCGCGCCATGGCGGGATACAGCACGTCCTGCAGCAAGGTGGACTTGCCCGAGCCGGAAACGCCGGTCACGCACACCAGGCGCTGCAGCGGGATCTCCACGGTGACGTCACGCAGGTTGTGCTCGGAGGCACCTTCCAGCACGATGCGCGGCGTCGCAGCGTCAACCGCGCGAGGTTGCCAGCGGGAAAGATCGGTCACCTGGCGATGGCCGGCAAGATATTCGCCGGTGAGCGTGCCCGAGCCGCGGATATCGGCAGGCGAGCCGTCAAAGATGATGTTGCCACCGCGCTCGCCCGGGCCGGGGCCCATGTCGATGAGCCGGTCAGCCGCGAGCATCACCGAAGGATCGTGCTCCACCACCACCAGCGTATTGCCGGCGTCACGCAGGCGATGCATGGCCTCGACGATGCGGTTCAGGTCGCGTGGATGCAGGCCGATGCTGGGCTCGTCCAGCACGAACAGCGTCTTGACCAGCGAGGTGCCGAGTGCGGTGGTGAGGTTGATCCGCTGCACCTCGCCGCCGGACAGCGTGCGGCTCTGGCGGTCCAGCGTGAGGTAGCCCAGGCCCACGTCGCACAGGTATTTCAGGCGCGTGCGCACCTCGGCCAGCAACAGCTTGAGCGCGTCATCGAGCATCAGGCTCGGCAGCGTGAGCTCGTCGAAAAACTTGCGGATGCGCTCGATCGGCATCAGCATCAGGTCGTGCACGGTGAGGCCCGGCAGCGCTTCGAGCTGCGTGCGGTCCCAGTCCACGCCGCGCGGCAGGAAGCGCTTGTCTGGCGCGCATACGGCGTCCGCCCCCGGCTTGCTGCCCAGGCGCCACAGCAGCGCCTCGGTCTTCAGCCGCGCGCCGCCGCAGGTCTCGCACGGCGTATAGCTGCGGTACTTCGATAGCAGCACGCGGATGTGCATCTTGTACGCCTTCGACTCCAGGTAGTCGAAGAAGCGTTTGACGCCATACCAGTGCGTATTCCACTTGCCGTTCCAGTCCGGCGAGCCGTCGATCACCCAGGCACGCTCGGCCGGGGTGAGGCTGGACCACGCCACGTCGCGCGGGATGCCGGCCTTGGCGGCGTAGCGCATCAGGTCGTCCTGGCACTCCTTCCAGGCCGGCGTCTGCATTGGCTTGATGGCGCCGCCGCGCAGCGTCTTGCGCTCGTCCGGGATCACCAGGCCAAGGTCGACGCCGATCACGCGGCCAAAGCCGCGGCAGGTCTCGCAGGCGCCGTAGGCGGAGTTGAAGGAGAACAGCGCGGGCTGCGGATCGGCATAGCGGATATCGCTTTCCGGGCTGTGCAGGCCGGTCGAGAACCGCCACACCTGCGCCTGCGCGCCCTCGTCCGCCGCGTCGATCACGTAGACGTTGACACGGCCGCTGCCGCGCTTGAGCGAGGCCTCGATGGCTTCCAGCGCCCGCACCTTTTCGGTATTGCCCAGGCGGAAGCGGTCGGCCACCACGTCCAGCACCTTGCGCGGCCCGGTGGGCGAAGCCACCACGCGCTGCGCCTGCACGCGCGTGTAGCCGCTGACGGAGAGCCACTGCTCGATCTCGGCATCGGTGGTGGTTTCCGGCAGTTCCACCGGGAAGGTGACGACCAGGCGCGGATCGCCCTGGGCGGCACGTGCTTGCAGCTCCGCGTAGATGGTCTCCGGCGAGTCATGCCGCACAGGCTGCGAGGTCTGGCGGTCGAACAGCTCGGCGGCGCGCGCGTACAGCAGCTTCAGGTGATCGTTGAGCTCCGTCATCGTGCCGACCGTGGAGCGCGAGCTGCGCACCGGGTTGGTCTGGTCGATGGCGATGGCCGGCGGCACGCCGTCCACCCGGTCCACCTGCGGCCGGTCCATGCGGTCCAGGAACTGGCGCGCATAGGCGCTGAAGGTTTCGACATAGCGCCGCTGCCCTTCGGCGTAGAGCGTGTCGAACACCAGGCTCGATTTGCCCGAGCCCGACGGCCCCGTCACCACGGTCATTTCGCCGGTGTGCAGATCGAGGTCGAGATTCTTGAGATTGTGCTGACGGGCTCCGCGGATACGGATGACACCGGATGACATGGGATGCGTCCTTTATGGCGTGGCTTGCGAGTGGCTAGCTGGTGGCTTGCGTGCGGCGTGCGATTGGCGAAGACGGGCCTGGCAGGGCATTCGGGCCCCGGAAGCGCAGCGAAAGCCATCGCGAATCGCGGTGTTGGTACGGTCAGGCCGCTATCCTATCCCGAAGGACGGCAGCGTGCCGCGCGCTGAAGTGTGGCGCTGACATCTCCTGACAACACGGTGTCAGGAGGAAATGGGGACGGATTGGAAAAAGGAAAGGCCTGCGAGGCACCCGAGTACCGGCAAGCAGCCACTGCCGCCGGGACTCGTCAATGGGTTGCAGGCAAGCGGTAGCCGTCGTTGAGGGTCTTCAGGAACGCGATGACGTCGCGGATCTCCGCCTCCGACAGGGCAGGCTTGCTGCCAGGCGCGCCGCCGAACGGGGGCTCCATATTCACGTTGTCACGATACCGCGCCGGCAGGTCGTCGAACTTGTCGATGCTGCCGTCGGCCTTGCGCGGGTACCACTTGC
The DNA here is from genome assembly GCF_052113425.1 of Cupriavidus sp. YAF13. Taxonomy (NCBI): domain Bacteria; kingdom Pseudomonadati; phylum Pseudomonadota; class Betaproteobacteria; order Burkholderiales; family Burkholderiaceae; genus Cupriavidus; species Cupriavidus sp. YAF13. Next base: position 165,046 of record NZ_JBFRDD010000006.1, on the reverse strand, counting down.
CGGGATTGCTGTCCCGTTGCACATAGAAACGCAACACGTCTTCCAGCGAATGAAAGGCGCCGTTGTGGAAGAAGGTCTTGCGTTGCGCCACGTTGCGCAGGCCGGGCGTGCGGAACAGGCCACAATACTCTGCGCGCGCCTTCAGGTCGGTGCGATCCGGCCCGCACAGGCCCATGTCGAAGAAGGCCGGATCGGCATTGACCGCCAGTTTGCGGTTGCGCGGCACGCCCAGCGCGATGAAGCCAAAATCGCTGAAGGCGGGAAAGACGCCATCGGCGCTGATCGCGCTGGGGTGGCAGGCCGCGCAGTTGCCCTTGGCGGGATCGTTGAACAGGCGCAGGCCGCGCGCTTCCTGCTCGCTCAGCTTGACCTGCCGCCGCAGGAACGCATCGTACTTGCTGCTGTAGGGATAGAACTCGGACGGTGTTTCCTGGAACACCTCGAGCGCCATCAGCGCGGCCTGGAAAGCGACCTCGTCGCGCTCCAGGATGTCGGCGCCGAACACCTCGCGCAAGGTCTGCGCATGCTTGCCGGCGCGCAGCCTGGCGGCCACCGCCGCCGCGTCCGCGTTCGCCATCTCATGCGGGGACAGCAGGGGAATGCCGGCCTGCTCGTGCGTGGAAGACGCCCGCCCGTCCCAGTTGTGGCCGCCGGTGGGGCCCTCGTCTTCGCTGTCGTTGCCGTCGTTCTCGTGGAAATGCTCGGAGAACGGCGGCACGTTCTGCACATAGCGCAGTGACGGCGCCGCGCGCGCGCCGGTGCGCAGCATGTCGGGGCCGCCCAGTTGCACCGACAGGTCGTTGGCCGGCCCATAGGCGTGTTCCGGGCTATGGCAATTCGCGCACGCGAGCCGGCCGGACGCCGATAACGCGGGATCAAAGAACAGCGCCTTGCCAAGCGCGGCCATGGCCGGCACCGGCGGCCGGCGCGTTGCCATCAGGGTGTAGAACGCATCGGCGTAGGCCGGGCGCGAAGGTGCCGCCACCTGGCTGGCCGCCGGCGCGGATGCCGGAGCCGCGGCCGCGCCCTCCTGCGCGGACTTGCCACAGCCCGCCAGGGTCAGGGCGAAAGCCAGCAGCAAGGCCCCGGTGGCAAGGCGGCGGTTCGGGGAAGGAACTAGCGGCAAAACGAAGCGCGGTGGCATCTGTGCGGCGAAATGGAATGGCCAGGGCGGGACGGGTGCGGCAGCCCAGGCACAGGAGATTCAGGAATGCGCCGCCACGCTAGCACGCGTGCATGACAGCAGCGTGTCATGCACGGCCGGATGTCTTTTTCTCGTACTGGCGCCATCATCAATCTGACATGGAGCGGCGCGAGAATCGCGCGGCTGTCCCAAAAAAAACCGCCTTACACATAACGAAAAAAGGATATTCCATGCGCCGAGCCTTAAGACTTTATCCCCTTGCAGCGGTGGCCGCCGCTGCCATGGCCGCCTGCGGCGGCAGCGACTCCAGTACTGCCCTCACCACCTCGGGCGTGGTGACCGGCAGCTATTTCGAACACGCCAAGGTCTGCATCGATACCAACAACGATGGCAAGTGCGAAAGCACGGAGACCAGCACCTACACCGACAAGTTCGGCGCCTTTACGCTCACCGGCCAGGGCGCGATCGCCGCCGAGATCGGCAGCGACGCCTTCCGCAACGATGACACCGGCGGCCACGCAGCCGTGACCCGTCCGCTGGTGTTCCGCGCACCGGCCAGCGCCAACGGTGTGATCAGCGCCATCACGACCGAACTGGTCGCGCTCATGGAGTCCAACGGCGGCGACCTCACCGCGGCCAAGGCACGTCTGGCCGCCCGCATCGGCGTGACGGCAGACAAGCTGCTGGCCGACCACAACAAGGAAACCGACAAGACCATCAAGGCGACCCTGCAGGCGGAGATCGATCAGACCATCGACCTGATCGCCGACTCGGTGGCCGGCGGCGGCGACATCGCCCAGGCGCTGCGCGACGGCGTCGCCAAGCGGGTCGCCCTCGACAACATCAAGACCGTGGTGGTGATCTATGCCGAGAACCGCGGCTTCGATAATCTCTACGGCCTGTTCCCGGGCGCCAACGGCGTCCCCGGCGTGAACCCCACCTCGACCGGCACCGTCGAGCCCCAGAAGGACTTTGATGGCTCCGTCCTGCCGGTGCTGCCGCCGACCTGGGGCGGGCTCACCGCGGCAGGGCAAGCCGTGCAGCTGCCGCAGGCCAGCACCGCCAACTGGGCGAACAAGCCGTTCCAGATCGACACCCCGCTTGCGTCTGGCGGCGTCAACGGCAGCGGCGTGGAAATCTCGCAATCCGTCACCACACGCGACCTGGTTCATCGCTTCTATAACAACCAGATGCAGATCAACGGCGGCAAGAACGACAAGTACGCCGCGTTCTCCGACGCAGGCGGCCTGACGATGGGCTATTACGACGGCAGCAAGATGGCGATGTGGCAACTCGCCAAGCAGTACGTGCTGGCCGACAATTTCTACATGGGTGCCTTTGGTGGCTCGTTCCTGAACCACCAGTACCTGATCTGCGCCTGCGCGCCGCAGTACCCGAACGCCGACGCGGCCACCTCGCCGGCCAAGAACTCGATCTCGGCCATCGATCTCGACGCCAACGGCAACTTCGTGCGCCTGACCCCCGGTACCGGCAATCCCACCTCGGTCCTCTCCGGCAAGGCGGTGTACCAGACCGACAGCACGCTGACACCCGCGGATAAGAGCGGCATGTTCTACGCCGTCAACACCATGCAGCCGGACTACCAGCCGAGCGGCAACAAGCCCGCCACCACCGATGCCACGGGCCTCTACGCCGACCCCACCAAGGCGACCACGCTGCCGCCACAGACCCAGACCACTATCGGCGACCTGCTCAACGCGCGCGGCGTAAGCTGGGCCTGGTACGCCGGTGCCTGGGCCAAGGCCACGCAGGACCCGACCGCCATCTACAACAACACGGTGCCCAACTTCCAGGCGCACCACCAGCCGTTCAACTACTACGCCAACTTCGACCCGGTCACCCAGGCCGCCAACCGCAGCGCGCACCTGAAGGACTTCGACAGCCAGTTCCTGCAAGATGCCGCCGCCGGCAACCTGCCCGCGGTCGCGTTCTACAAGCCGCAGGGCAACCTGAACCAACACCCCGGCTATGCAAGCGTGACCGACGGCGACGCCCATATCGCCAGCGTGATCGCGCAGCTGCAGAAGAGCCCGCAGTGGAAGAACATGCTGATCCTCGTCACCTACGACGAAAACGGCGGCTTCTACGACCACGCGCAAGTGCCCACCGGCGACCGCTGGGGCCCGGGCACGCGCATCCCGGCGATCCTGGTGTCGCCGTATGTGAAGAAGGGCTTTGTCGACCACACGCAATACGACACGGCCTCGGCGCTGCGCTTCATCACCCGCCGCTTTGTCCTGCCGACCCTGCCGGGCCTGCAGCAACGCGATGCCGCCCTGCTCGCCAACAAGGGCAAGGCCATGGGCGACCTGACCAACGCGCTGGACTTCACCGCCATGCCGCACTGAGCACGCACGGCGCCGTCACCGGCGCCGCGATCAAGAATGGGCGCCTCCTCGCGCCCGGCACACTACCGCAAGGCCTCTCGTTGACGGGAGGCCTTGTTCATCCTGGCTTTAGCAGCGCCTGCATGCCGCGCAATTCGCGATGCGCCCACCACCCTACAATACCGCCAGTCGATGCGGGCAAGGGAATCGGGGAAGGCACATGGAACTTCGGCAGCTGCGCTATTTCGTGCAGGTAGTGGAACTGGGCAGCATGGGGCAGGCAGCCCAGAAACTGGGCGTCGTCACATCCGCGCTAAGCCAGCAGATCAGCCGGCTGGAGAGCGAGCTGTCGACCCGCCTCTTGCAAAGGACATCGAGCGGCGTCGTCCCGACCGACGCGGGCCTGGCCTTCTGGCGGCAGGCGCAGCTGGCCATCCGCCACGCCGACGACGCAGTACGCGCCGCGCAGCTTGCGCGCCTCTCCGGCCACGTCAGCGTAGGCATGGCGCCGAGCACCATCGCCGTGCTCGGCCTGCCCTTCATGCTGGCCATGCGCGAGCGCTATCCCGATATCCGGCTGCACCTGGTCGAGAACCTCTCCGGCAACCTGGCGTCGATGATCGGTGCGCGGCAACTCGACCTCGCCGTGCTGTTCCAGATCGAAGGCACCCAGCGCTGGGACGTGACGCCGCTGCTTGACGAGCGCCTGTTCGTCATCGCCCGGGAGGGACTTGCGGGACTACCGGCGGCCGGGCCCGTGCGGATCGAACAGCTTGGCGAGCTGCCGCTGATCCTGCCAAGCAGCCCGCATGGCTTGCGTGCCCTGCTCAACACCGCGTTTGCGCGCAGCCAGCACCCGCTCAACGTCATTGCCGAGATCGACGGCCTGGCGATGCTGATGGATGCGGTGCGCGCCGGCCTCGGCGCCACCATCCAGCCCGGCGCGGCGGTGGCCCGGCTGATCGGCGAACCGCTGCGCATGCTGGAAATCGCTGACAGCAATAGCAACAGCACGGTCCATCGGCCCAACCTGCTGGTCAGCCTCTGCGACGACGAACTGTCTCCGGCAGGCCTGGCGGCCCGCACCGTGCTGGCCAGCGTGACCCGCGCGCTGGTCGAGGACGGGCGCTGGCCCGGCGCCACTCTTCACAAAGCCTGAAGACCCCTTGCCGGAACGTGACTGGCGCCGGCCTGAGGCGCTACGTACAGTCTTGCCAGCAAAAAAGCGCACCCCGCCAACTACCAGAACGATCCCCCCAGGAGACAAGATGAAGCCCACCGCACGCCGCGCCGTGATCGCCAGCATCCTCGGCACCGCCCTCATGTCGGCGGGTGTCGTCGCATTCGCGGCGGACAGCTGGCCCGCCAAGCCGATCTCGCTGGTCGTCCCGTTTGCCGCCGGCGGCACCACCGACATCATCGGCCGCACCGTCGGCCAGAAGCTCGGTGAAGCGTTGCGCCAGCCGGTGGTGATCGACAACCGGCCCGGCGCGGGCGGCACGCTCGGCGCCGCCAACGTGGCAAGGGCGCAGGCGGATGGCTACACCTTCCTGCTCGCCACCATCGCACACACGATGGCGCCCGGCATCTACAAGACGCTCCCCTACGATTTCACCAGGGACCTCGACCCGATCGGCATGGTCGCGTTGACGCCCAACGTGCTGCTGGTCAACCAAATGATCCCGGCCCGGTCCGTGCCGGAACTGATTGCCTACATCAAGGCGCATCCGGGCAAGGTCAACTATGGCTCCGCCGGCACCGGCAGCACCGAACACCTATCCGGCGAGCTGTTCCGCTCGATGACGGGCACCGACATCGCCCACGTGCCCTACAAGGGCGGCGCCCCGATGATGACGGACCTGATCGCCGGGCAAATCCAGATGGCCATCGAAACCAGCCCCTCCGCCGCGCCCCACGTACGCAGCGGCAAGGTGAAGGCGCTCGCTGTCACCACGGCGAAACGGTCCTCCGCCTACCCCAGCGTCCCGACGCTCGACGAGAGCGGCGTCAAGGGATTCGAGGTAACGACGTGGTACGCGCTGATGGCGCCGCGTGGCACGCCGCCTGCGATCGAGCAGCGTGTGAGCACGGAGCTGGCGAAAGTCCTGCAGCTGCCCGAGGTGCAGAAACGCTTCGAGGAACAGGGCGTAACGGCAGGCGATATGGCGCCGGCACAGTTGGCGGGGTTCATTCGTTCGGAGACCACCAAGTGGACCAAGGTGGCCAAGGACTCGGGGGCGACCGCGGAGTGAAGTGCGGGGGCCTTCAAAAGGCCAAGAAAAAAACCCCGGGAATCAACGACTCCCGGGGTTTTTCGTTTGCCAGTGCAGGCCGTACCGACAGTCGCGGCCTGCGATGGCGGGGATGCTCAGAATGGTCAGAACGGTTAAGGTCGCCGACGAGAACGATTCCATCAAACATGGCTAGTCATCCCTCTTCTGCCCGAATTTCTGCCAACGCTTTCTCCAGCATCTTCATGTCCGGTGGATTCTTTTGCCCTCCTTTGGAACCAAGCCAGCGATGTACTGCATTCTTAGGCCCGCTGCCAAGACGTTTTCCTTCGGTGGTTAAGTCGTTCTTCCTGAGCACTCGCTTGACGACCAGTCCATGTCCATCGCTCACAGAACAGGTCAGCAATCCGTTATTTTCTAGAAACAGAAATAGTTGCTCCATACCAACTTTGACGCTCTCCGCTAAATCCGGGGTGTTTACATATGCGTTCAGCAGTTCATCTATGTTCCAGATTTCATAATCAACTTCCATCATTCGATCCTCTCAACTTTTGATATCTCTTGGACAGGGGCCAATGCACCGGTACTCCGGTCTTTGATATAGGCTCCGCCCTGCGCGCGAATACGACCTTCCTTTGCCGATTGGTTTCTATTGTCGGCGCCTAAGCTGGTAACTTCATAAATCTGCGCTTGCCCATTTTCGCCGTAGCACGTGATGGCACAGCGGACCGAGATCGGGGTAGGCCGCGCGCAGCGTCTCGATAATCTATCGATAGCCACGGGGCCCTCCATGGCGTCGCCAAACCGATTGACGAAGACATAGGGATTGCGATGTGCACGGGGCCAACGGGCCCTCACACCCCGATCCATATGCCAACGAACAGAGCTTTTCCCGAAGCGGCGAATCATCCACAGCAAAGTTTACGCCGCTCAATGCTTACCAAGGCATTGACTGCAACGAAAAAGCCCCGCTTTTGGCGGGGCTGATCTTTACACCTTTTGGTTACGAAACCGTCAGAACGGAATATCGTCGTCCATGTCTTCAAAGCCATTCGACGGAGCCTGCTGCTGGCGACGCGCGCCGCCGGCACCTTGCTGGCCACCGGCGGCCTGGCCGCCACCGCTGCGTGCACCGCCGCCGTAACCACCACCGCCGCCGCCCGACGATTCGCGGCCACCACCGTAGCCACCGCCGCCCATGTCGTCGCCACCGCCGCCGCCGCCACCACCGCCCATGCCCTGGCGCGAGCCCAGCATCTGCATTTGCTCAGCCACGATTTCGGTGCTGTACTTTTCCACGCCGGACTGGTCGGTCCACTTGCGGGTGCGGATGCGCCCTTCGATATAGACCTGCGAGCCCTTGCGCAGGTACTGGCCGGCGATCTCGGCCAGCTTGCCGAAGAAGGCGATGCGGTGCCACTCGGTGGCTTCCTTCATCTCGCCGCTGGTCTTGTCCTTGTAACGATCGGTGGTCGCCAGGCGGATGTTGCTCACGGCGTCGCCGCTGGGCAGGTAGCGGGTTTCCGGATCCGCGCCCAGGTTGCCGACGAGGATGACTTTGTTGATCGATGCCATGTGAATGTTCTCCCAGGGCCACGCCCTCTGCTGCAAGCGGCGTGGCGATGCCTTGACTGTTGACTGATGCGTAAACGAATAACGCGCCCCCGGCCAAGAAGTCGGGCGCGCGGTCATGCTAGTGCCTAATTACGGCAAAAAGCTATACGAAGTGATGCGGGCAGCCCTTGCGGACTAATGACCGCGAGCTGCCAACCTCAGGCAGCGACGGCCTGGGCACTGCTTTTCCGGGCCGGCGGCGACTTCATGTTCCAGGCGATTATAAGCCAGAGGAGGAGCACCACGGCGCAGCCGATGAAGACCGCGCTACGGCCTTCGTGCTTGAGCAGCCAGCCACCCACGGCACCGCCCAGGAACAGGCCCATCGCCTGCGTGGTGTTGTAGACGCCAAGCGCAGCCCCGCGCGCGGCGGCGGCGTAGCGCGACACCAGCGAGGGCTGCATGGCTTCCAGCACGTTGAAGGCCACGAAGAACAGCAGCAACACGCCCACGATGCCCCACAGGCCGTGCACGGCGGCAAACAGCAGCTGCACCGCGGTCATCAGGCCGACCGCGCCGAGCAGCACGGGGCGCACCTTGCCATAGCGTTCGGCGGCCATCATCGGCGCGAGCATCAGCACGAAGGAAACCAGCACCACCGGCAGGTAGACCTTCCAGTGCTGGTCCAGCGGCATGCCGGCATCGCTGAGCATGGCCGGCACCACCATGAACATGGCCACCTGCGACGCGTGCAGTGCCAGCACACCCACGTTCAGGCGGATCAGGTCGGGGTTGAGCAGCACGCTGCGAAACGGCAGCCGCACAGGATGCGGCGGCGGCGGCGTGGGCACCAGGAACAGGGTCACCAGGATGGCGACCACGCCCAGCACCGACATCAGCGTGAAGATCCCGGGCATGCCGATGCTGTGCAGCAGCGGCGAGGCAATCACCAGCGACAGCGCGAAGGTCAGGCCGATGCTTCCGCCCACCATGGCCATGGCCTTGGTGCGATGCTGCTCGCGGGTCAGGTCGGCGATGCAGGCGGTGATGGCCGCGGAGATCGCGCCCATGCCTTGCAGCGAGCGGCCGATGATGATGCCGGACAACGTGTCGGAGTTGGCCGCCACCAGCCCGCCGGCGACAAACAGCAGCAGGCCCGCCACCATCACCGGCTTGCGGCCGACGCGGTCGGACAGCCAGCCGAGAGGAATGTGCAGGAAAGCTTGCATCAGGCCGTAGATGCCCATGGCCAGGCCCACGCGCTGGGCGTCGTGCCCGTCGGGCAGGCCATGCGCATATTCGGCGAACACAGGCAGGATCAGGAACAAGCCCAGCATGCGCAGGGCAAAAATACTGGCGAGCGAAATGCTGGCCCGCACTTCCATGCCGGTCATGCGGTCGCGCCCGGCAGCGGGCTGAACCTTGGAAACGTCGGCCTTGGCCGCATCTTGGGAGGAGCTATGGATCGACGACATTGCGATCGTGGGGAATTTCTATGACGGATTGCCGGGTCGTGCACCGCGCACGCACCGCATCACCCCAATGCTGACGGGGCGGCGACAACTTCGATCCATGGCCGGAGCGGAAGTTGCGGCGCTTCTGCCACCGTTGCCGCAGGGCGCAGACTAATGGCCCAAGCAACCCCCGGAAACCGAAGTTCGGTATATTAACAGGTTTGCTCTGCTGCGCTTTCGGGTCCGGACCGGACACCGCAAGCCCCGGCGCGGGCTGGCAAAGCCCGGCCTGAGGCTGGCCTGACGCCGGCTGCAGCCATGCTGGCATGCTTTTTTCTTGAAATTCCGTGAGACCCGGCCTGTCGTCCCGACCGGCGGCCCCGCCTGGCGAAGACAATCGGTATATGGAAGAAATTAGAATCCGTGGTGCCCGTACCCACAACCTGAAGAACATCAATCTCGATCTGCCGCGCAACAAGCTGATCGTGATTACCGGGCTGTCCGGATCGGGCAAGTCCTCGCTCGCCTTCGACACCCTGTACGCGGAGGGCCAGCGCCGCTACGTGGAGTCGCTGTCGGCCTACGCGCGCCAGTTCCTGCAGCTGATGGAGAAGCCGGACGTCGACCTGATCGAGGGACTATCGCCCGCGATCGCCATCGAACAGAAGGCAACCAGCCACAACCCGCGCTCAACCGTGGGCACGGTCACCGAGATCCACGACTACCTGCGGCTGCTGTTCGCGCGCGCCGGCACGCCTTACTGCCCCGACCACAACCTGGCGCTGCAGGCGCAAAGCGTCTCGCAGATGGTCGACGCCGCGCTGGCGCTGCCGGAAGACACCAAGCTGATGATCCTGGCGCCGGTGGTGGCCAACCGCAAGGGCGAGCACTCTGACCTGTTCGACACCATGCAGGCGCAGGGTTTCGTGCGCTTTCGCATCCGCTCCGGCGGCGGCACCACGCATGAGGCGCCGGCGGTGGTCTACGAGGTGGACGCGCTGCCCAAGCTGAAAAAGACCGAGAAGCATTCCATCGACGTGGTGGTGGATCGCGTCAAGGTGCGCCCGGACATCAAGCAACGCCTGGCGGAATCGTTTGAGACCGCGCTGCGCCTGGCCGACGGCCGCGCCATCGCGCTGGAGATCGACACCAACCAGGAACACGGATTCAGCTCCAAGTTTGCCTGCCCGATCTGCTCGTACTCGCTGCAGGAACTGGAGCCACGGTTGTTCTCGTTCAACAACCCGATGGGCGCCTGCCCGAGCTGCGACGGCCTGGGCCAGATCACCTTCTTCGACCCCAAGCGGGTGGTGGCCTTCCCCAACCTGTCGCTGGCCTCGGGCGCCATCAAGGGCTGGGACCGCCGCAACCAGTTTTACTTCCAGATGCTGCAAAGCCTGGCGGCCTACTACGACTTCGAGCTCGATACAGCCTTCGAGGACCTGCCGGCCGAGGTGCAGGAAGTCGTGCTGCACGGCTCGGGCGACGTCGAAATCCCGTTCACCTACATGAACGAACGTGGCCGCACCACCGTGCGCGAGCATGCCTTCGAGGGCATCATCCCCAACCTGGAACGCCGCTACCGCGAGACCGACTCCATCGCGGTGCGCGAGGAGCTCGCCAAGTACCAGAACAACCAGGCCTGCCCCGCCTGCCACGGTACCCGCCTGCGCACCGAGGCGCGCCACGTCAAGCTGGGCGAGAACGACCAGGCGCGCGCCATCTACGAGATCAACGGCTGGCCGCTGCGCGACGCGCTCACCTATTTCCTCACGCTGGACATGCACGGCGCCAAGCGCGAGATCGCCGACAAGATCGTCAAGGAAATCAGCGCGCGCCTGAACTTCCTCAACAACGTGGGGCTGGATTACCTGTCGCTCGAGCGCAGCGCCGACACGCTGTCGGGCGGCGAGGCACAGCGCATCCGGCTGGCGTCGCAGATCGGCTCCGGCCTGACGGGCGTGATGTACGTGCTGGACGAACCGTCCATCGGCCTGCACCAGCGCGACAACGACCGCCTGATCGGCACGCTCAAGCACCTGCGCGACATCGGCAACTCCGTGCTGGTCGTAGAGCACGACGAAGACATGATCCGCGCCTGCGACTACGTGGTCGACATTGGCCCGGGCGCCGGCGTGCACGGCGGCATGATCGTGGCCGAAGGCACGCCGCAGCAGATCGAGCAGTCGGCCAATTCGCTCACCGGGCAGTACATGTCCGGCGCACGCCGCATCGAGGTGCCGAAAGAGCGCGCTGCGCCCGACGAGGAAAAGCTGCTGCGCATCATCAACGCCACCGGCAACAACCTGCGCAACGTCAGCGCCGAGATCCCGGTGGGCCTGCTCACCTGCGTGACCGGCGTGTCGGGCTCGGGCAAGTCGACGCTGATCAACGACACGCTCTACCACGCGGTGGCGCGCCACCTGTATGGCTCCACGGCGGAGCCGGCCGCGCACGACCGCATCGACGGGCTGGAGCATTTCGACAAGGTCATCAACGTCGACCAGAGCCCGATCGGCCGCACCCCGCGCTCGAACCCCGCGACGTACACCGGCCTGTTCACGCCGATCCGCGAGCTGTTCGCGGGCGTGCCGTCGGCCAAGGAGCGTGGCTACGATCCGGGCCGCTTCTCGTTCAACGTCAAGGGCGGGCGCTGCGAGGCCTGCCAGGGAGATGGCGTGATCAAGGTCGAGATGCACTTCCTGCCGGACGTGTACGTGCCTTGCGACGTCTGCCATGGCAAGCGCTACAACCGCGAAACACTAGAGGTGCTCTACAAGGGCAAGAACATCCACGAAGTGCTCGACATGACGGTCGAGCACGCGCACGAGTTCTTCCTGGCGGTGCCTGTCGTGCGGCGCAAGCTCAAGACGCTGCTGGACGTGGGCCTTGGCTACATCCGGCTGGGCCAGTCCGCCACCACGCTCTCGGGCGGCGAGGCGCAGCGCGTCAAGCTGTCGCTGGAGCTGTCCAAGCGCGACACCGGCCGCACGCTCTACATCCTGGACGAACCCACCACGGGCCTGCACTTCCACGATATCGAACTGCTGCTCAAGGTCATCCACAAGCTGCGCGACCAGGGCAACACGGTGGTCATCATCGAGCACAACCTGGACGTGATCAAGACCGCGGACTGGCTGCTCGACATGGGCCCGGAGGGCGGTGCGGGCGGTGGCCAGGTGATCGCCAAGGGCACGCCGGAAACGGTGGCGGCTAGCCGCGCGAGCTTCACCGGCAAGTACCTGGCGCCGCTGCTCGAGCGCCGCTGACCACAATGCGCACGGGTTCCCCCCTCATCCTGCGCGCCTGGCAATGCGCGCTGCTGCTCGGCAGCGCAGCCGTTGCCGGCCCGGCTGCGGCGCAGGCCACCGTCACGCCGATCGACCTGGCCGCGCCGGCGGCGCGAGCGCTCGATGAACCTGCCGCGCCAGCGGCATCCGCCCCGCCCGCGCAAGCCGCCCGGGAGGCCAGCGCCGCCAGCGCTGCCCGGGTACCAGCCAAGGCGAGCGGCGCCGTATCCGGCAATCTGGCGCTGACGCTGGGCGGGGCTGCCGTGCTTGTGGCCATCGCCGCGATGCTGCAGCGCGCGCGCCGCAGACGCCGCCCGCGGTCCTCGAAGTAGGCCCGCGCGGCGCCTTGCATTCGACCTTGCCCGGCCTACCATAGACTGCGGAAGGCCGCGCCTCTTGAAGCCCTTTCCGGGGCTGGCACAGGCCAATGCAGGAGCACGGCCATGGAACTCACCGTAGTGCCGATCGCCAAGCCCGAGGCGACCAACTTCATTTTCGGGCAATCCCACTTCATCAAGACCGTGGACGACATCCACGAGGCGCTGGCCGGCGCGGTGCCGGGCATCCGCTTTGGACTGGCGTTCTGCGAGGCCTCGGGCAAGCGCCTTGTGCGCTGGTCCGGCACCGACGAGGCGATGATCGACCTGGCGTGCCAGAACGCGCTGGCAATCGGCGCCGGCCACTGCTTCCTGGTGTTCCTCGGCGACGGCTTCTATCCGGTCAATGTGCTCGCGACCGTGCGCGCGGTGCCGGAGGTGTGCCGGATCTATTGCGCCACGGCAAACCCGACCGAGGTGGTGGTAGCGCAGACCGCGCAGGGGCGCGCGGTGCTTGGCGTGGTGGATGGCGCCTCGCCGCTCGGGCTGGAAACCGAGGCTGACATTGCCGCGCGGCGGAACCTGCTGCGGGAGATCGGCTACAAGCTGTAGCCCTCCTTAGTGGCTCCTCAGTGGCTCCTTCGTGCCGCCTTAGTGCGCCTGCGCGGACGGCACCGCCCTGGCTGGGGGTTCGCCATCGTCTTCCTTCATGCGGCTGCGGTTAAGCACGCCAGCGTCTTCCAGCACCGGATAGGCGGTGGCGCAGAACAACGAGTTCAGGCGCTTGAGATCGCTGATTACGTCGAGGTGCAGCGAGCTGGTCTCGATGCTCTCGGCGGTCTGCACTGCGATGCGTTGCAGGTGGGTACGCGCGTACTGGCGCTCCATCTCGCGGAAGGTCGCCTTCTCCGCCATCAGTTGCTGCGCGCTTTTCAGGTCGCCGGAGAGGAAGACCGACAACCCGAGCCGCAGGTTGGCCACCACGCGCGCGTGCATCTGCGAGATCTCCTGCATGCCGGCTTCCGAGAAGGCCAGGTTGTGGGCGATCTTCTTTTCGCGCGCGTCCTGCACGATGCGCTCGATGATGTCGCCGGCATGCTCGAGGTTGATGGTGAGCGAGATGATTTCCGTCCAGCGCCGGCCGTCGCGCTCATCCAGTGCCTCCAGGCTGATCCGGGTCAGGTAAAGCTTGATCGCGGTGTAGAGATCGTCCACCTCGTCGTCGATGCGGCAGGTGGCGGTGGCGAGCTTGGCATCGTTGGTGCGTAGCACGCGCAGCATGTTGTCCAGCATCTGCTCGATGCGGTCGCCGATGCGCAGCACCTCGCGCGCGGCATTGGACAACGCCAGCGCCGGCGTGGGCAGCGCGGCGGGATCGAGGTGGCGCGGGGTGACCTGGCTGTCGCCGGTGTTGCGGCCCGGCAGCACCGCCTCGCACAGGCGCGCCAGCGGACCGGTGGCGCCCAGCAGCAGCGCCGCCAGCGCCACATTGAAGAGCAGGTGGAAATTCACGACCAGCCGCTGCGGATCGGCATCGACCAGCGCAAGCAGGTGTTCGGCCTGCCCCAGCAAGGGCAGCGCGATCACGCATCCGAGCAGGCGCGATAGCAGGTTGCCCAGCGTGACGCGCTTGCCGGGCTGGTTGTTGCCCGAGGTGGTCAGCAGCGCGGAAATGCCCGAGCCCAGGTTGGCGCCCAGCACCAGCGCCATCGCCACATGCAGCGACACCACCCCGGCCGAGGCCAGCGCTCCGCAGAACAGCACCACCGCCAGGCTGGAATAGCAAAGGATGGTCAGGAAGGCGCCAATCAGCATGTCCAGCGTCGGGTCTCCGGTGAGCGTGCCGAACAACACCTTGACGCCAGCCGCTTCCACCACGGGGCGGGTGGCAATGGAGATCAGCTCCAGCGCCAGCGTGATCAGCCCCAGGCCGATCAGCACGCGGCCCACGTGGCCAGGCTTGTTGCCCTTCCAGGACAGATGCAGGATCACGCCAACGAAGATCAACAGCGGCGACAGCCAGGACAGGTCCAGCGAGAACACCTGCACCATGATGGCGGTGCCGACGTTGGCGCCCAGCATGATGGCCAGCGCCGGCGCCACGGCAATCAGGCCCTGGCCGACGAAGGAGCTGACGATGACGGCGGTCGCGTTGCTGCTCTGGACCAGGCCGGTCACGCCGAGGCCGGCGGCGAAGGCCGTGAACCGGTTGGAAATGCTGGACGAGAGCACGTGGCGCAGGTTGGCGCCATACACGCGCAGGATGCCGACCTTGACGATGTTGGTGCCCCACACCAGCAGCGCCACGCCGGAAAGCAAATGAAGTAGTACGCCCATGCTGCGCCCTTATGCCCTTATGTGACCGGTGCCTCCAATGCGGATCGCAAGATTTCGCCCGGCCATCGTATCGTTGTCAATGGGGCATTATGCGCCTGCCGGCATGTGTGGGCAACGCCATGTCCACGCTGCGAAAATGGCCGCAAGCCCAATGCGCAAGCCGCTCACGCCGGACGTAGCAAGTGCCGCGGGGCGAAGCCTGGCGGCCAATGCCGGGGGCGCCGTAATTGGCATATTATTACAGCTTGAGGCATTTTGTTGCAAAACCAAAGGCAGCGCGGCGCCCGTGCCGCCCGGAGATCGGGCGTCAATGCGCGTCAATGCCCGTCAAAGCGGCAAACCGTGAACAGCGGCAGGCCGCTATCCAGCAGGTGGCGCGAGCCACCGAGCTCGGGCAGGTCGACGATGGCGGCGCCTTCCACCACGGTGGCGCCCAGCCGCTCGAGCAGCTTGCGGCCAGCCATCATGGTGCCGCCGGTGGCGATCAGGTCGTCCACCAGCAGCACGCGGTCACCCGGCTTGCAGGCATCGGCGTGGATCTCCACCGTGGCGCTGCCGTACTCCAGCTCATATTCCTCGGCCACGGTCTCGAACGGCAGCTTGCCCTTCTTGCGGATTGGCACGAAGCCCAGGTTCAGCTCGTACGCCACGATGGCGCCCAGAATAAAGCCACGTGCGTCGATGCCGGCCACCACGTCGAGCTTGGTGTCCATGTAGCGGTGCACAAAGACATCGATCAGCACGCGCAGGGACTTGGGATCCTGCAGCAACGGCGTGATGTCGCGGAACATCACGCCGGGCTGCGGCCAGTCAGGCACGGTACGGATGCGTTCGCGCAGGTAGTGGGTAACGTCGCCAAGGGCGGACGACTGGATGGTGGTGTTGGGCATGGGGACTCGTTCGGGCAGCCCGCCAAATCGGCAGGCTGGATGCGGTAATGGGTTACCACCCGGGCTGCCGCAAACGGCAACACAATGGGCAACGCCTGGGAGGACGGCACGCTTTGCGGCGCGGCTCCCCCGGGACAACCGTAACCATACAGGAGACAGCGATGGCGAAAAAGATCTTGATGCTGGTCGGCGACTACGCCGAAGACTATGAAACCATGGTGCCTTTCCAGGCGCTCCAGATGGTGGGCCATACGGTCCATGCGGTGTGTCCCGACAAGGCGGCCGGCGCCAGCTGCCCCACCGCCATCCATGATTTCGAGGGCGACCAGACCTATAGCGAAAAGCGCGGCCACAACTTCGCGCTGAACGCGAGCTTTGCCGATGTGGATCCGGCAGCCTACGACGGGCTGGTCATCCCGGGCGGGCGGGCCCCCGAATACCTGCGCCTGAACGAGCGGGTGCTGGAGATCGTGCGGCACTTTGCCAGCACCAACAAACCGATTGCAGCGGTGTGCCACGGCGCCCAGCTGCTAGCCGCGGCCGGCGTGCTGGAAGGCCGGACCTGCTCGGCCTATCCGGCCTGCGCGCCCGAAGTGCGCCTGGCGGGCGGAAAATATGCCGACATTCCGGTCGACCAGGCCTACACCGATGGCAACCTGGTGAGCGCTCCGGCCTGGCCCGCGCACCCGGCATGGCTGGCGCAGTTCCTTGCCGTCCTGGGCACCAGGATCGTACATTAGAGGCTACCGAACGCGGCCCGCGAGCCTGCCTAGGGCTATCGCGGGCCGTTAAGCACGGGAGTTCTTCTATGTGTGAAATCTTCATCCGGGCCACCCCGCAGTCGTACCAGGGGCAGTCGCGCTCGCTCCGGCTGCATGGCGTGGCCACCAGCATCCGGCTGGAAAGCCTGTTCTGGGAAGTGCTCGAAACGCTGGCAAGGCGCGATGGCATGAGCGTGAGCCAGCTCATCACCCGGCTGCACGACGAACTGGTGGCCTACCGGGGCGAGGCGGCAAACTTCACGTCCTTCCTGCGCGTATGCTGCCTCCGTTACCTGATGCTGCAAGGCGAAGGCCGCATTCCCGCCGACCCGCGCATCCCGATCGGTTCGCTCGACGCGCGCTCCGTGCTGGAGGGCCTGCCGCCATCGTGGGCGGAAGAGGCGCACACCGGCAGCCGCGTGGCGGCATGAACCCGAACTTGCGGCCACTGGGCGCGTAGCGCAGGCTCAGCCCGCCAGCATGCGCGCCTCGGCCGCTTCCAGCGCCTCTGGCTGGCCACGCAAGACCACGATATCGCCCGGCTCCAGCACGGTATCGGGCTCCGGATCGAACGCGCGGATGCCACGCCGGCGCACCGCCGTCACTTCCACCCCGATACGATCCAGCCCGAGCGCGCCCAGGCGCCGCCCCACCGACGTGGCCTCCGGGCCGAGCGAAATGGAGTGCAGCCGCACGGACTCGCGCTCCACCATGTCTTCCTCGTCGTCGCGGCCGTGGAAGTAGCCGCGCAGCAGGCTGTAGCGCGCATCGCGCGCCTCCTGCACCCCGCGCACCACGCGCCGCATCGGCACGCCCAGCAGCACCAGCGCGTGGGAGGCCAGCATCAGGCTGCCCTCGATGCTTTCCGGCACCACCTCGGTGGCGCCCGCTTTTTGCAGGATGTCGAGTTCCGAGTCGTCCATGGTGCGCACGATCACGGGCAGCGCCGGCTCCAGTTCCTGCACATGGTGCAGCACCTTCAGCGCCGAGGGCGTGTTGTTGTAAGTGATGATCAAGGCTGCCGCGCGATGCAGGCCCGCCGCGATCAGCGCCTCGCGCCGGCCCGCATCGCCGTACACCACCGTATCGCCCGCGCCGGCGGCTTCGCGCACCCGGTCCGGGTCGAGGTCCAGCGCCACATAGGTAATGCCCTCGCGCTCCAGCATGTGCGCCAGGTTCTGGCCGCTGCGGCCAAACCCGCAGATGATGGCGTGCTTCTCGGTCTGCAGGCTCTGCACCGCGATGCGCGTCATGTTGAGCGACTGCATCAGCCATTCGTTGGCGGTAAAGCGCAGCACGATGGCGTCGCTGTACTGGATCAGGAACGGCGCCGCCAGCATCGACAACAGCATCGAGGCCAGGATGACCTGGATCAGCACCGGGTCGACCAGGTTCAGGCCGTCGATCTGGTTAAGCAGCACAAAGCCGAACTCGCCGGCCTGCGCCAGGCCCAGGCCGGTACGGATCGCCACCCCCTGGCGCGAACCGAACAAGCGGGCCAGCCCGGAGATCAGCACCAGCTTGAAGACAATGGGCACCACCAGCAGCGCCAGCACCAGCCASAWGTGRTCGAKCACCACATKGATATTSARCAGCATGCCGATGGTGACGAAGAACAGCCCCAGCAGCACGTCGCGGAAGGGCTTGATGTCCTCCTCCACCTGATGGCGATAGGGCGTATCGGAGATCAGCATGCCGGCCATGAAGGCGCCCAGCGCCATCGACAGGCCGAGCCGCTCGGTCAGCGCGGCCATGCCCAGCGTGACCAGCAGCAGGTTGAGCATGAACAGTTCTTGCGAGCGGCGCGCCGCCACGATGTGGAACCAGCGGCTCATGAGACGCTGGCCGACGAAAAAGATCAGGCTCAGGGCCACCACGATCTTCACCGTGGCCAGGCCCAGCGCCATCATCAGGTCGCCCGGATCGCGCGAGAGCGCCGGGATCACGATCAGCAGCGGCACCACGGCCAGGTCCTGGAACAGCAGGATGCTGATGATGTTGCGCCCGTGCTCGCTCTCCAGCTCCAGGCGCTCCGACAGCATCTTGGACACGATGGCGGTGGATGACATGGCCAGCGCGCCGCCCAGCGCCACCGAGGCCTGCCAGGACAGCGGAAACAGCCAGTTGAACGCCCAGCTCGCCGGAATCACGGCCAGGAGCGACAGCACCACCTGCGAGCCGCCCAGGCCGAAGACCTGCCGCTTCATCGCCTTGAGCTTGCCCAGGCTGAACTCCAGGCCGATCGAGAACATCAAAAAGACCACGCCGAACTCGGCCAGGTATTTGGTTTGCGCGGTATCGCTGGCCAGGCCGAGCGCGTGCGGCCCGATCAGGATGCCCACGACCAGGTACCCCAGCATCGGCGGCAACTGCAACATGCGAAACGCGACCACGCCAAACACGGCGGCGGCCAGCAGGACAAGGGTAAGGTCCAGCGGAGAGTGCATCGACAGGGTCAGGGTACGCCGCGCCGGGCACCGGGCCGGCCCGGTGCGGGCGGCCCTGCCGGCGGATTACGGCAAGCGCGATGGCCGCTCCGGCCGCCCGATCCCAGGAACAGCCCAAGCGCCATCGCATTCGTTGGTATACTTCGTCGCCATGATAGCTAATTTCAATGCGGATCGAGCACTTAGGCTCGCTCGCGAAACCCTCCAGATCGAAGCCGACGCCGTCGCTGCCCTCGCAGGCCGCCTGGACGACGGATTTGCGCAGGCTGTGCAACTGACGCTCAATTGCAGCGGGCGCGTCGTCGTGTCCGGCATCGGCAAGTCGGGCCACATCGGCCGCAAGGTCGCGGCCACGCTGGCCTCGACCGGCACGCCCGCGTTTTTCGTGCATCCGGCCGAAGCCAGCCACGGCGACCTGGGCATGGTCACGCGCGACGATGTGCTGATCGCCTTTTCCAATTCCGGAGAGACCGCCGAGTTGCTTTCGATCGTCCCGATCGTCAAGCGCATCGGCGCCAAGCTCATCTCCGTGACTGGCAACCCCGCCTCCACGCTGGCCAAGCTGGCCGACGCGCACCTCAATGCCGGGGTGGAAAAAGAAGCCTGCCCGCTCAACCTGGCGCCGACCGCCAGCACCACCGCCGCACTGGCGATGGGCGACGCGCTCGCGGTGGCGGTGCTGGATGCCCGCGGCTTCGGCGAGGAAGACTTTGCCCGCTCGCATCCGGGCGGCGCGCTCGGGCGCAAGCTGCTGACCCACGTGCGCGACGTCATGCGCAGCGGCAACGCGGTGCCCAAGGTGCGCGAGAGCACGCCGCTGGCACAGGCCCTGATGGAAATCACCCGCAAAGGCATGGCAATGACCGCGGTGGTGGACCCGGACGACCGCCTGATCGGCGTCTTCACCGATGGCGACCTGCGCCGCCTGCTCGAAACCCCGCGTGACTGGAAGACCGTACCCATCAGCGAGGTCATGCACCGCACACCGCATACCGTCGGGCCGGACCAGCTGGCCGTGGAAGCCGTGCAGGTGATGGAGGCGAACCGCATCAACCAGATGCTGGTGGTCGACGCGGAGCGGCGCCTGGTCGGCGCGCTCCACATCCACGACCTGACCCGCGCCAAGGTCATCTGAGGCCAGCCCATGCCCATGCGGGAAATCCTGTCCTCCCTGAGCCGGCTTGCCATGCGAGCCCTGCCCCTGCTGCTGATGGCACTGGTGGCGGGCAGCACCTTCTGGCTGGTGCAGGTCAACTCCCCGAAAGAAGCGGACACCGGGACGGTAGGCAAGAAGCATGAACCGGATTACTACATGATCCGTTTTTCCGCGACCGAGCTTGCCGAGGACGGCAACACCAAGCTGCGCTTCACCGGCGACAAGATGATCCACTTCGAGGACGACCAGACCTACGAAGTGACGCGCCCGGCCATGCGCTCCTACGAAATCGACCGTCCGCCCGTCACCGGCCACTCCGATCGCGGCACAATGAACGCGGAAGGCTCGGTCATCGACCTGTTCGGCAATGCCTTCATCGTGCGTGCCCAGGGCCCCGAGCCTGCCAAGGACCCACAGATGACGGCCGCCTCGGAGTATTTCCAGGTGCTGGTGAACGATGACATCGTCAAGACCGACAAGGCTGTCAAGCTGACCCGCGGCCCGTCGGTGATGACCGCCAACGGCCTGGTCTTCAACAATGTCACTCGCGAAGTACAATTGCTGGGTAACGTACGCGGCACCATCATCACGGGGCCGCCGCCGGCAAGTCCCGCGAAGTAGCCCTGAAGCCGCCCGCGGGCACCAGCCGCCCGCGTCAACCGCCATCACGCCAACATGAATCCATTCCCGACGACTTCGTCCTGTCTGCGCCGCAGCACGGCCGCTTTGCTGACGCTGGCCGCCGTCCTTGGCCTCACGCTGGCCGCGCCCGCCAGCGCCGAAAAGGCCGACCGCGAAAAGCCGCTGGTCCTGGAGGCCGACAATGCCAGCTACGATGACGTCAAGCAGGTCTATGTACTGACCGGCAACGTGGTGCTGACCAAAGGCACCATGGTGCTCAAATCCGACGCGGCCGAAGTCCGTACCGATCCCGAGGGCTACCAGTACGCGGTCGCGACCTCTAAGGGCGGCAAGCAAGCCTATATCCGCCAGAAGCGCGACAACGTCGACGAGTACATCGACGGCTGGGGCGACCGCATCGAATATGACGGCAAGCAGGAGTTGTCCAAGCTGATCGGGCGCGCCCGCATGGCTCGCCTGGCCGGCGCCAAGCTGGTCGACGAGATCCGCGGCGCGGTGATCACCTATGACAGCCGCAACGAGTTCTACACGGCCAGCGGCGGCGCCGAGAACGCGACCGCGGGCAGCCCGTCGGGCCGCGTGCGCGCCGTGCTGTCGCCGCGCCAGGAGCAGCCCGCCAGCGGTGCCGCAGCCAACCCGCTGCCGCTCAAGCCGGCCACGGCTCCCGTCAACCCCTGACCCACGGATTCTGACTTCACCTTCATGACCGCTACCCAAACCGCACCGTCCCAGCCCGCCACCCTGAAGGACAGCAGCACGCTGGTCGTGCGCCACCTGAAGAAGCGCTACGGCTCGCGCACCGTGGTCAAGGACGTGTCGCTCGACGTGAAGAGCGGCGAGGTGGTCGGCTTGCTGGGCCCCAACGGCGCGGGCAAGACCACGTCGTTCTACATGATCGTGGGGCTGGTGGCGCTGGACGAGGGCGATATCGTGCTCGACGACAAGCACATCAGCGGCCTGGCCATCCATGAGCGAGCGCGCATGGGCCTGTCCTACCTGCCGCAGGAAGCCTCGGTGTTCCGCAAGCTCAATGTGCAGGAGAACATCCGCGCGGTGCTGGAGCTGCAGCTCAACGATGGCAAACCCCTGGGCAAGGCCGAGATCGAGCGCCGGCTGGACACCCTGCTGGATGACCTGCAGATTGCCCACCTGCGCGACAACCCGGCGCTATCGCTGTCCGGCGGCGAGCGCCGCCGCGTGGAAATCGCCCGCGCGCTGGCCTCCGCGCCGCGCTTCATCCTGCTCGACGAGCCCTTCGCCGGTGTCGACCCGATCGCGGTAGGCGAAATCCAGCGCATCGTCAGCTTCCTCAAGGCACGCAATATCGGCGTGCTGATCACCGACCACAACGTGCGCGAGACGCTGGGCATCTGCGACCACGCCTACATCATCAGCGAAGGCGCGGTGCTGGCGTCCGGGCAGCCTGAGGACATCATCGCCAACGAGTCGGTGCGCAAGGTCTACCTGGGCGAGAACTTCCGCATGTAAGGGCGCGTGGCGCCTGCCGCGCATCGGCCCCCGGGCGGCTTCGGTGTCGCCTTTTATCCTTCAAACGATCATAGCGACACCAGCGATAGCAATTTCCGTTCCATCAGTACGGAAGTTGAGCATAAAATAGGTCGCATGAAACCGTCGCTACAGCTCCGCCTCTCGCAGCATCTCGCGCTTACGCCGCAACTCCAGCAGTCGATCCGGCTGCTGCAACTGTCCACGCTTGAACTGCAGCAGGAAGTGGAACAGGCGCTGACCGAGAACCCCTTGCTCGAGCGTGAGAACGACTGGCTGGACAGCCCGTTGCGCGTGTCTTCGGACGGCTCGGTGAACCTGCAGAGCGCGCCCGCGCCGGCGCCCGCCGATGGCCAGGGCACCAGCGAGAACCGCCCGGATGGCGCCCCCGAAGCCGACGACAGCTACTCCGACAGCAACGAGGATTACGGCAGCGACTGGAGCCTGGACGACTTCGCCCGCCGCCCGCAAGGCGAAGACGACGAAAAGACCCCGATGCAGCTGCGCGACGCCGAGCCCACGCTGCGTGAACACCTCATGGAACAGCTGGCGCCGCTCAAGATTTCCCTGCGCGACAAGGGGCTGGCTATCTTTCTGGTCGAATCCCTGGACGATGATGGCTACCTGAGCACGACGCTCGAGGAAATCTGCAGCGAGCTGCCGGAGGAGCTCGAGTTCGAGGTCGACGAGATCCAGGCTGTGCTCACGCTGCTGCAGAGCTTCGATCCGCCGGGCGTCGGGGCACGCAACGCCGCCGAGTGCCTGGCGCTGCAATTGCGCAGGCTCAAGCATCCGCAGCGCGAACTGGCGCTGAGCATCGTCACCAACCACCTCGAGCTGCTGGCGGTGCGCGATTACACGCGCCTTAAAAAGGCGCTGCAAGTGGACGAGCCGGAACTCAAGGCCGCCCATGAACTGATCCGCTCGCTCGCGCCCTATCCCGGCCATGCCTACAGCCGGCCAGAAGCGGATTTCGTGGTGCCCGATGTTTTTGTTCGAAAGTTGAGCGGCGGATGGATCGCCCACCTAAACCCGGATGTGATGCCGCGGCTACGCATCAACGACATGTACGCGCAGATTTTGCGCGGTGCAAAAGGCGATGCAGGCGCGGCCGGATTGCAGCAAAAGCTGCAGGAAGCACGCTGGTTGATCAAGAATATCCAGCAAAGGTTCGACACGATATTGCGCGTCGCACAAGCCATTGTCGAACGTCAAAAGAACTTCTTCACCCACGGTGAAATTGCGATGCGCCCCTTGGTTTTGCGGGAGATTGCCGATACACTGGGTTTACACGAGTCCACCATCTCTCGGGTGACTACCAATAAATACATGGCAACGCCGATGGGGACTTTCGAGCTGAAGTATTTTTTCGGCTCTCACATATCCACAGAAACCGGCGGCGCGGCCTCATCAACGGCAATCCGTGCGTTGATCAAGCAATTGATAGGAGCCGAAGACGCTAGGAACCCCTTGTCCGACAGCCGGATTGCCGAATTGCTCGGCGAGCAAGGCTTTGTGGTAGCACGGCGTACCGTTGCCAAATACCGCGAAGCGCTCAAGATTCCCGCGGTCAATCTCCGTAAGACTTTGTAGCCGAGCTGCATCGCCTGCCTGATGCAGCTCTTTCAGAAGGAGAAACGCTATGAACTTCAAGATCAGTGGACACCACTTGGACATCACGCCCCCTCTGCGTGAGTACGTGGAAACGAAACTGGAGCGTATCGTCAGGCATTTCGATCAAGTCATTGGCGTAAGTGTGCTGCTCTCTGTCGACAATACAAAAGAAAAGGACCGGCGGCAGTACGCGGAAATCAATCTACATCTCAAGGGCAAGGACATCTTTGTCGAAGCGCATCATGAAGACCTGTATGCCGCTATCGACGCACTGGTCGACAAGCTCGACCGGCAGGTGATTCGCCACAAGGATCGCGTGCAGAGCCACGACCGTGAAGCGGTCAAGTATCAGATGGCCGCATCGCAGATGCAGCAATGACCGTGCCTGACGGCCCACATACCGGGCCGTCGGTGTCAGTCCCTTGAAAAATGGAATCAAGCCGCGCCCAGAGCGCGGCTTTTTCATTGCGGCCTACCCAATCGGGGCACACAGGGGATTCCGCAACGCATATGTACCGGTGTATGCTGTGCAATACATAGTTGACTGGCCTAGCCATTCCGGTGCATGCAGCACCGCTTGAGCGCATCGGCCATTGCAATGCACAAAGCGGAAGCGGGCCTGCTCTATAATGGCCAGACGCCCGACACCGGCATGGGGGACAACCGGTGGAAACCTCGGGCCTTGGTTTTTATCCACTTTCCGCCCGGCGGGACGCCTCCTGGCCCCGGGCCTGCTTACTAGAAAACCCTGCGCATTCCACATGAATCGTTTGGCTAAATTGCTGCCACCCGGCAACATCAACCTCGACGTCAGCGTCACCAGCAAGAAGCGCGTGTTCGAACAGGCCGGGCTCCTCTTCGAGAACAACCATGGCGTAGCGCGCGCGACCGTGACCGACAACCTGTTCGCCCGCGAGTCGCTGGGGTCCACCGGCCTAGGCGCGGGGGTTGCAATCCCCCACGGCCGTATCAAGGGACTGAAGCAGCCACTGGCCGCCTTCATGCGCCTGGCCGAGCCGATCCCCTTCGAGTCGCCCGACGGCAAGCCGGTCGCGCTGCTGATCTTCCTGCTGGTGCCCGAACAGGCCACCCAGCAGCATCTGGAAATTCTCTCCGAGATCGCCCAGTTGCTGTCCGACCGCGAGATGCGCGAAGGACTGGCTACCCTGCCCACCCCCGACGACGTGCACCAGTTGCTGACGCAATGGCACCCTTGATCCGGCACTGAAAGCCCGCCCCTGAAAGCACCCGAATGGAACTCACTGGCGTCACCTCGCAGTCGATCTTCGACGACAACGCAGCCGATATCAAACTCTCCTGGGTAGCAGGACTGGAGGGTGCGGACCGCGCCTTCGATGTCGAGTTTGCGCGTGAAGCCACGTCCGCGGCCGATCTCGTCGGCCACTTGAACCTGATCCACCCGAACCGGATCCAGGTGCTGGGCAAGCCCGAAATCACGTATTACCAGCGCCTCGATGACGAGATGCGCAAGCGCCAGATGGGCGAGCTGATCCTGCTGGAGCCGCCGTTCCTGGTGATCGCCGACGGCATGGAGCCGCCGCCCGACCTGGAACTGCGCTGCACGCGCTCGTCCACCCCGCTGTTCACCACGCCGGTGTCTTCGGCCGCGGTGATCGATCACCTGCGCCTCTATCTGTCGCGCATTTCCGCGCCGCGCGTAACCATGCACGGCGTGTTCCTCGACATCCTCGGCATGGGCGTGCTGGTGATGGGCGAATCCGGCCTGGGCAAGAGCGAGCTCGGCCTGGAACTGATCTCGCGCGGACATGGGCTGGTGGCGGACGATGCCGTCGATTTCGTGCGCCTCGGGCCGGACTTCATTGAGGGCCGCTGCCCGCCGCTGCTGCAGAACCTGCTGGAAGTGCGCGGCCTGGGCCTGCTCGACATCAAGACCATCTTTGGCGAGACTGCGGTACGCCGCAAGATGAAGCTCAAGCTGGTGGTGCAGCTGGTACGCCGCAACGATGGCGAATTCGAGCGCCTGCCGCTGGACTCCCAGTATCTCGACGTGCTCGGCCTGCCTATCCACATGGTCAAGATCCAGGTGGCGGCCGGCCGAAATCTCGCCGTGCTGGTCGAGGCCGCCGTGCGCAACACCATCCTGCGCTTGCGCGGCATCGACACGCTGCGCGACTTCATGGACCGCCAGCGCGCCGCGATGCAGGCCGATGTCGCATCGCGGGGCCAGGGCAGGCTACTCTAGGCTTGGCAGGCCCACGTCATGCGACCACGACGGGGCCGTTTTCAATTGCTTACATCCGGCCGCGCTTCAATGGTCAACGCGATTGGGGCATAGGCCGTTTTGTGCAGTAATGGGCATTGGGCCCAGCCCGAGTTGCCGAGCCGACAGGCCAGCAGCCATGAAGTTTTCCACAGCCAGGAGAGCAAGCATGAAAAAATTGATCGCGATGTGCGTGCTGGTAGCCCCGCTTTTTGCCACCGGCGCCTTCGCCCAGAATGCACCGGCCGCGGCACCCGCTGCCGCAGCCGCACCCGCTGCAGCTAACACCCAGCAGGACAAGATGAAGGCTTGCAACACGCAGGCCACCGGCAAGAAGGGCGACGAGCGCAAGGCCTTCATGAGCAATTGCCTGTCCAACAAGCCCGCGGCCGCACCCGCCAAGAACAGCCAGCAGGAAAAGATGAAGACCTGCAACGCCCAGGCCACCGGCAAGAAGGGCGATGAACGCAAAGCCTTCATGAGCGACTGCTTGTCCAAGTAAGCTACCGGCATCATTTGCGGCGCGGACGTGTAAAAATGGCGAACCTTTTCGGTTCGCCATTTTTGCTGGCACGGCGCCGTCATGACGGCGTCATCACCTGATGTTATGCTTGTCGTGCTATGCGCATCATACTTATCACCGGGATCTCCGGCTCCGGCAAATCCGTTGCCTTGAACGTACTGGAAGACGCGGGCTACTACTGCGTCGACAACCTGCCGGCGCAGTTTATCCCGGAGCTGGCCCAGTACCTGGCGGCGCAGGGCTACACCCATCTGGGCGTCGCCACCGATATCCGTAGCCGCGAATCGCTGGACAAGCTGCCCGGCACGCTGCGCGACCTCGCCTCCGAACACCAGGTCCGGGTGGTCTTCCTGACCGCCAATACCGATGCGCTGGTGCAGCGTTATTCCGAGACAAGGCGGCGCCATCCGCTGTCGATGCGCGCAGCCATGGCTAGCCTCTCGGCCAATCCCAAGAACGAGAATCTCGCCGACAGTACCGCCGAGGCCGCACTCAACGACACCTCGCTGATCGAGGCCATCGAGATGGAGCGCGAGCTCCTGAGCCCGCTGGCGGAGGCTGCGCACCGCATCGACACCAGCAATGTGCGCACCAATACATTGCGCGCGTGGATCAAGGAATTCGTGCGCGGCGATGACCTCAAGCTCACATTACTGTTCGAGTCGTTCGGCTTCAAGCACGGCGTGCCCAGTGACGCCGACCTGGTGTTCGACGTGCGCTCGCTGCCCAACCCCTATTACGACCTGGCGCTGCGCCCGCTGACCGGCCGCGACGAGCCCGTGATCGACTTCCTGCAAAGCCAGCCGATGGTGCTGGCCATGGCCGAGGACATACGCGCCTATGTGGAAAAGTGGCTGCCAAGTTTCATCGCTGACAATCGCAGTTACCTGACCGTCGCAATCGGTTGCACTGGCGGGCAGCATCGCTCCGTGTACATCGCGGAAAGACTTGCCAACTATTTTCGTGCCCATGGTAATGTGCTGGTGAGACACCGCGAGCTCGCGCCGGGCGGCTAAACACCGCACCGCCAGGTTTCGCGGTCAGGCTCGGCAATTCTCGCCCGAAACCTTTGCTGGCTCAGCATGTCCTCACCCGCCACACCCGGCTCATCCACTTCATTCTCCGCCTCGCACAGCACCTCGGCGGGGCCTACGCTGGATGGCCTGCCGCTGTTTCCGCTGCATACCGTACTCTTTCCCGATGGGCTGCTGCCACTGCGCGTGTTCGAAGCGCGCTACGTGGACATGGTGCGCACCTGCATGCGCGATCGCTCGCCCTTCGGTGTCTGCCTGATCGCCAGCGGCAATGAGGTCGCCCGCCAGGACGAGCCCACCATGCCCGAGACGATCGGCTGCCTGGCCGACATCATCGACTGCAATATGGAGCAACTGGGCGTGCTGCTGATCAGCGCGCGCGGCCGCCAGCGCTTCCGGCTGCTGGGCCACAGCGTGAGCCCCGACGGCTTGCTGGTCGGCCAGGCGGAATTGCTGCCGCCCGACATCATCGACTGCAAGCTCGAGCTACTGGGCGAATGCCTGGCCGTGCTGCGGCGTATCGTTGCCTCGCTCCATGCCGAGCATCCGGGCGAGCTGCCTTTCAGCGAGCCGTTCCTGTGGGATGACCCCAGCTGGGTGGCCAATCGGCTGTGCGAGTTCTTGCCGGTGCCGCTCAAGGCCAAGCAGATGCTGATGGCGCTGCCGGACGCGGGCATGCGGATCGAGATCGTGCATAAATACATGCACCAGCACCACATCCTCTAAGAGGCCGTTTCAAAATGAAGCGAAGCGGTTCTGGCTAGGCGCGCGGCCGCAGACAGTACAGCTGGATCGGCCAAGGCCGCGCAACGACGCCAGAATCTTTTTGAAATGGCCTCTAAGCAACGTTAAAACAATCCGCCTTGGGCTTGCGCCTCCAGCAGCTTGCGCACCGGCGCGGGCGTGCCTAACGCATCCAGATCGTCCAGTGACAGCCAGCGTAGCGCGGGGCCGTTGGCGGCATCGCGCGCGGTGAGGCCGGTGACGTCGACGCGAATGGCGCGGATCAGCAAGCGGAAGTGGGTGAAGACGTGGGTGAGCTCGCCGACCATATTGGCCGTGCTGGGATTGCCGAATTCGCGGGCGCGTTCCAACGCAGCGTCTTCGGCCAGTTCCGCATCGAAGGGCACGGTATCGACCGGCATTTCGGGCAAGCTCCACAGCCCGCCCCAGATGCCGCTGTCCGGGCGCAGTGCGAGCAGGACCTCGCGGCCGCGGCGGACCAGCAGCATCACGGTGCTGCGCTCGGGAATGGCGGCACGCGGCTTCGGCGTGGGCAGCACGCCGGTCAGCCCGTCGCGGCGCGCCACGCAGTCGCTGGCCAGCGGGCACGACGCGGCGGCGGCAAGGCAGGCTGGCTTGCCGCGCGAACAGACAGTGGCGCCGAGGTCCATCACGCCCTGGGTGTAGGACACCATGTCCTCGGCTTGCGCCGGCCCCTTGGCGGGCAGGACCGCATCGGCAATCTGCCACATGCGGTTCTCCACCGCCTTGACGCCGGGATGGCCATGGATGCCAAAGAACCTCGCAAAGACGCGCTTGACGTTGCCATCCAGGATCGGCGAGCGCACGCCGGCGCTGAACGCCGCCACGGCTGCCGCGGTGGAGCGGCCGATGCCGGGCAGCGTCACCAGCACCTCGGGGTCGGTCGGGAACACACCACCATGCTCGCTCATTACGGCCTTGGCGCAGCGGTGCAGGTTGCGCGCGCGCGAGTAGTAGCCAAGCCCGGCCCACAGCGCCATCACCTCATCCGCGCTGGCCTCGGCCAATGCGGCCACGGTTGGCAGCCGGCCGACGAAACGCTGGAAATACTCGATCACCGCGCTGACCTGAGTCTGCTGCAGCATGATCTCGGACAACCAGATACGGTAAGGGTCGCGGGTGTTCTGCCACGGCAGGTCATGGCGCCCGTGCACGCGCTGCCAGCCCACCACGCGCGCGGCGAAATCGGCAGGAACCACGGCGGGGGAAAGATCGGATGAAACGGCAGGAGAAGCAGCGGGCTTGCGGGGCATCGGGTACGTGACGGGTAAGGCAACACAGCAACAGCGCCGGAGGCGGCGGCGCGTCATGATACCGCTTCGCCGCCACCGGCACTCGCCGCCGGCCACACTTCAGGCCGCGCTTCAGGCCGCGAACGCCTTGAGCTGCCCCTCGTCGGCGTCCGGCTGCAGGATCCGCCTGGAGAAGGACTCGATGCGCCCGCTGCGATCGTCCAGGCCGTTGAGCACTTCCTCGAGCTGCGCGATGCGGCTCTCGAGCGTGTCGGTGGCCTCGTGGATGCGCTCGATCGAATCGACCCGGCGGCGCAACTGTTTCTGGTGCTCGCGCACCTGCGCCTCCAGCGGCGTCATCACCGACTTGAGCCAGATCTCGATATCGCGGTTCAGATCGCGGAAGGTTTCCAGCACGCGGGTGGCGATGGTGGAAAACGCGCTCTGCACCAGCTGCGGGCG
This sequence comes from Cupriavidus sp. YAF13, assembly GCF_052113425.1. Lineage (NCBI taxonomy): Bacteria > Pseudomonadati > Pseudomonadota > Betaproteobacteria > Burkholderiales > Burkholderiaceae > Cupriavidus > Cupriavidus sp. YAF13. The sequence continues at coordinate 135,097 of NZ_JBFRDD010000006.1, read as the reverse complement.
CGAGCGCGTGAGCATGTTCATGGCGCCGAAGTGCGTGTGGGCCAACGCCAGCGTCTGCTGCAATTCGTTGACGTAGCGCGCGGTGACGAACTGGATCGGCGCGGGCAGCGTAAAGCCATGCTCGGCATTGAAGCGGCGGTACATGCTGTCGGTGAGCTGGTGGAGCTGGGCGATCTTCTGGTCCGCCTCGCTGACCAGTTCGCCAAGCCGCGCAAACAAGGCGTCCATGTCCTCGCGCATGCCGCGCGAGAAGAAACGCTCCTTCATCTGCTCGCGGCGCTCGCGCATGGTGCGGCGCACGTCGCGCAGCTGCAGGCTCTTGATGATGTCCGCGCTATGGCGCCCGAACACCAGCCGCAGGGCCTGGAACTTGGCGATGCTCTGCTCGAACTCTTCTTTCTCCGACTGCACGCGCATCAGCATGTGCTTGACCATCGCGTGGTTCTTGCCGCGCAGCCCGCGCAGCTCGAACAACTGCTCGACGATGCTGCGGCGGCGGCTTTGCAGCAGTTGCTGCGCGCCGCGCGCCATCTCCTCCACCGAGCGCTGCACCTGGTCAGCGACGATCTCGCGCCGCTGCGGGATCAGCTGGTCAGACAGCACGTGCTCGAATTGCGGCAGGCCGCTGCGCGCCAGCAAGTCGTCATCGTTGGTGACCTTGGCCACCAGGCCCTTCTGCGCCGACACCGGGTAGACGCGCGACTCGTCGATGCCCAGCACATGAGCGCTGGTGGTGACCTGGCGCGTGATCTCGGCCGCGGTCTCGGCCGGCGACTTGAGCGGGTCCCACAGGCCATCGATCTTGTTGAGCACCGCCAGGCATCCCTTGCGGTGGCCTGCGCTCACATGGCTGCGCCAGAGGTCGAGGTCGCTCTTGGTCACGCCCGCGTCGGCCGCCAGCATGAACACCACGACATGCGCGTCCGGGATCAGGCGCAGCGTCAGTTCGGGCTCGGTGCCAATCGCGTTGAGGCCCGGCGTGTCGAGGATGACCAGGCCCTGGCGCAACAGCGGATGCGGGAAGTTGATGACCGCGTGGCGCCAGCGGGAAATCTCGACCATGCCATCGGCATCGAGCGCGTAGGCGGCGTCGGGATCGTTCTCGTTGTACAGGCCAAGCGACTCGGCCATCTCGCGCGTGACACGGTTGGTCTCGACCACGTGCCGGAATGCATCCAGCATGCCATCGGGCGACGAGGGGTCGAGCGGCACGGTATGCCAGTGCGCATCGACGTCAAGGAAATCGGCGGTGGAAGCTTCCTGCAGGCGCGTCTCGATCGGCAGCAGCCGGATGCACGGCGCCTCGGCTTCGTCGTAGCGCAGCTCGGTCGGGCACATCGTGGTGCGCCCGGCGGAAGACGGCAGGATGCGACGGCCGTAGTCGGCAAAGAAAATCGCGTTGATCAGCTCGCTCTTGCCCCGCGAAAACTCCGCGATGAACGCCACCTTGAGCCGGTCGCTCTTGAGCACGCCCTGGATGCGCTGGACGCGTTCGTCGGCCTGGGCGTCGTAGAGATCGTGCTGCTGCAGCCAGGAGCGGAATTCGGCCAGGGAGTGGAGTACCCCGGTTCTCCAGGCGCCGTATTGTTCGAATTGAAGGGCGAGGGTTGTCATTGGCACTGGGATCGGCTTGGCGAAAAGCCCCCGCGGCGGCGCTGCAGGCCTGACATCTTGATGTCCGATGGCCGGCACCCGGGCGGTGACATGGTGTCTTTGTAACACTTTTTTACGTTCTTCAAGATACAGGTTTACGGCGGATTTTTGTGAAATTCGAGTCGCCCGCCGCCTTCCCTGTTGCGCCGGGCCATCGGGTTGGCGCCACATTCGCAAGAAGATAGGCAATCATCACTCTCGTACGGCCTGCGCAACGAGAGCCGCACTCAACGTTGACAGCTCGGGCAGTAGAACGTCGAGCGCTGCCCCTGGACGATCTGCCGGATGGTGGTGCCGCAGACCCGGCATGGATGGCCGGCGCGGTCGTACACGGCGCAATCCAGCTGGAAATAGCCACTGCTGCCATCGCTGCCGACGAAGTCGCGCAAAGTGCTGCCGCCGCGCTCGATCGCGCGGGCCAGCGTGTCGCGCACGGCCTCGGCCAGGCGTTCGCAACGCGCCAGCGACAAGCGCCCGGCCGGCGTGGTGGGGCGGATACCCGCGGCGAACAGGCTTTCCGAAGCATAGATATTGCCCACGCCCACCACGATGTCGCCTGCGAGGAGCACGGTCTTGATGGCCGCGCTGCGCCCGCGTCCCAGGCGATAGAGCCAGGCGCCGTCGAAGCGTGGGTCGAACGGCTCGATGCCGAGCTTGCTCAGCAGCGGATGGGTCGGCAATTGCGACTCTTCGAGCAGGCTCCACAGCACCGCGCCAAAGCGCCTCGGATCGCGGAAGCGCAGCACCAGGCTGGTGGCTGCGCTGGGCTGCGCATCACCCGCGCCGTCGGGGTCGGCAAGGACCAGGTCAAGGTGATCGTGCGTGCCCGGCGGCGGCGCCTGCGGCAACACCCGCAGCGTGCCCGTCATGCCAAGGTGGATCAGCAGCCATCCGGGAGCCTCGCCGTCCGGGCGCACGCACTCCAGCAGCAGGTACTTGCCGCGCCGCTCTATGCGCGCGATCACCCGCCCGGCCAGCTGCGACTCCAGATCCGGCTCGACCGGCCAGCGCAGGCCGCGATGGCGCACCACTACTTCGGCAATGCGCCGCCCAACCACATGCGGCAGCAAGCCGCGCCGGGTCACTTCGACCTCTGGCAACTCAGGCATCGAACCTCTCCCTTTTGTGCCACTCAAACCGCCAGAGACCCCAGCCGTGCCGGTGCCATGCGGATAAGCAAAGCATTGTAGCGGCAGGCTACAATGCCTTTACCTTCCCCATCGCCTTTGAGTGCTGGAGCACCCACCTACATGTCGGACCGCCTGGACCGTACCCCGATGACCACCGCTCAACTTCTCTTCCCCCGGCGGCCGCTGCGTCACAGGCTGGCAGCCACGGCTGCGGCCGCGGTGGCGGTCTGCGCCCTGGCGCCGCTCGCCAGCCACGCCGCGCCTGCGAACGGCAAGCCCGCGATGAAGGTCGCCGCGGAGGCTTCCACGCCAATCCGCTCGAACCCGCTGCCGCCGAAGATGCCCCTGCCGGCGGTGCCGCTGACCGCGGACATCCTGTACCGGGTGCTGGCCGCTGAAATCTCCGCCCAGCGCGGCGTGGTAGGCCCCGCTTACCAGACGTACCTGGAGCTGGCGCGCAATACGCACGACCCGCGCTTTGCCCAGCGCGCCACCGAGATCGCGTTCAATGCCCGCAGCGCCCAGCAAGCGCTGGACGCCGCGCGGCTGTGGACCGAGCTTGCGCCCACCTCCGCCGGCGCGCGGCAGGTGCTGTCGACCCTGCTGGTCCTGAGCGGCCGATGGGACGAAGCCGAACCCCTGCTGGCCCTGCAGCTCAATGGCGTGCCGCCGAGCCAGCGGCCGGAGGCCATCCTGCAGATGCAGCAGCAGCTTTCGCGCACCAGTGATCCCGCCGGCGCGGCCGCGCTGCTGCAGCGCCTGGTAGCCAACGACCTGAAGTCGGCCGAGACTCACCTTGCCCTCGCGCGCGCCAAGGAAACCGCCAACGACATTCCCGGCGCCCTGGCCGAGCTCGACGAGGCCCAGAAGATCCGTCCCGACTTCGAAGGCGCCGCGCTGATGGCTGCCGAGCTGCGCGCCGACAGCGCGCCGGACCAGGCCATTGCCGGGCTCAAGGCGTTCGTCAACAGGGCCCCGGCCTCGGTCAACGGGCACATCACGCTGGCCCGCCTCTACCTGCAGCAAAACGACCTGCAAGCCGCGCGCTCGGAGTTCGAGATGCTGCGCAAGATTGCGCCGAAGGATCCGCGCGTGCCGCTCGCCCTCGGCCTCACCAGCCTGCAGTCCAAGCGCTACGACGAGGCCGAGCTGTACCTGAAGGAATACCTGCAGCTCGCCGAGCAAGTGCCGGCGGCCAGCCCGGATATCGCCTACCAGTACCTGGCGCAGATCGCCGAGGAAAAGAAGGACTACCCGGCGGCAGTAGCCTGGCTCGACCGCATCGACGACGCCCGCCTCGCACCAGCTGCCGCCGTCAAGCGCGCGCAGTTGCTGGGCCGCATGGGCAAGCTCGACGACGCCCAGGCGATATTCAACGACATGCTGGCCGATGCCGAAGATATACCCGAGCCCGACCAGCGCGCGCAGCGCATGACCGCTATCCGCCAGGCCGAAGTTGGCATGCTGATCGACGCCAAGTCCTACGAGCGGGCCCGCAAGGTGCTGGATGAACGCGCCGCGGCGGAGCCCGACAACTCGGACTGGGTCTATGAACTCGCCATGCTCGATGAGCGCGAGAAGCGCTACGACAGCATGGAAAAGCTGCTGCGCCGCGTGATCGCCATGCAGCCGGAAGCCAAGCAGGGCTATAACGCGCTGGGCTATTCGCTTGCGGACCGCAACGTGCGCCTGCCCGAAGCCCTCAAGCTGCTGGAAAAGGCCTCCGCGCTGGGCCCGGACGATCCCTACATCATGGATAGCCTGGCCTGGGTCAAGTTCCGCCTGGGCCAGTTGCAGCCGGCCGCCGAACTGCTGCGCAACGCTTACGCCAAGGCGCCCGAGGCCGAAATCGGCGCCCACCTCGGCGAGGTGCTGTGGCAGCTCGGCCAGCAGGACGAGGCCCGCAAGACCTGGACCGAAGCCGCCAAGATCGAGCCGGATAACGTCATCCTGATCGACACCCTGCGCCGCTATAACGTCCCGCTCTCCGCGCTGTCCAAGTAGCATCCTGCTGTCCGCAGCCGTCACGCAGCATTCCGATCACCCGCAATCATCCGCCGCCCGGCCCTCGCGCCGGGCCGGCAGCCCGGCGCCCGGCGGCGCCGGCGCGCACGCCAAACGCCATGCCCAAATCCCGACGCCTTGCCCTGCTCTGCCTGAGCGCCCCCTTATGGCTCGCCGCTTGCGCCAGCATCACGCCCACGCGGCAGTTCGATGCCGGCGAGACCGCCCAGGCTCGCGACCTCAGCGGCCGCTTCGCCGCCAACTACGTGCGCTATGGCCGCGATGAAGGCGTGCAGGGCAGCTTCCAATGGCATGAGCAAGGCCGCAATGTGCGCCTGGACCTGATCTCGCCGCTGGGCCAGACCCTGGCGGTGGTCACCTCCACGCCTTCTGGCGCCACGCTCGACCTGCCCAACCAGCCACCGCGCAACGCGCCCGAAGTCGATACCTTGCTGGAGGAAGCGCTTGGATTTTCGCTGCCGGTGGCAGGCCTGCGCGACTGGCTGCACGCGCGCCCCGCACCCGGCAGCCCGGCGCGCACCACGCGTGACGACAGCGGACGGCTGGCTACCCTGGCGCAGAACGGCTGGACCGTGCGCTACGTGACATGGCAGGAAGCCGCGCCCACAACGCCCACGACGCCATCCACGCCGGCCATGGCGAGCCCGCGCCGCATCGACCTCGCGCGCGACGGCGCAGCCAACCCGCTCTCGGTACGCCTGGTCATCGATCCGGAGCAAGCACAATGAGCACGGCCCGCACCCTGCCTCCGCCTGAACTGCGCGACTGCGCGGCGCCCGCCAAGCTGAATCTCTTCCTGCATGTGACCGGGCGCCGCGCGGACGGCTACCACACGCTGCAGACGGTTTTCCAACTGGTGGACTGGAGCGATACGCTCGACTTTTTCCGCCGCGATGATGGCCGCATCGAGCGCATCAGCGACGTGCCGGGCGTACCGGCGCAGAGCGACCTGATCGTGCGTGCCGCGCAGGCCTTGCAGCAAGCTGGCGGCACCCGCTTTGGCGCGGACATCGCCATTGCCAAGCGGCTGCCGATGGGCGGCGGCATCGGCGGCGGATCATCGGACGCGGCGACCACGCTGCTGGCACTGAATCATCTGTGGGGGCTGGGCCTGGGACGCGACGAACTCAAGCGCATCGGCCTTTCACTAGGCGCCGACGTGCCGTTCTTCGTGCATGGAGAAAACGCGTTCGCGCAAGGGATTGGCGAGGAACTGACGACGGTCGAATTGCCTGAAAGCTGGTTCGTGATCATCCATCCGCGGCAGCATGTTCCGACCGCTGCAATTTTTTCGGACAAGCGCTTGACAAGGGATACGGCGATCACCATAATAGCGGACTTCACTGGATGCACAAACAAGTTCGGTTTCGGTCGCAACGACCTGGAAGCGATAGCAACAGTGAAGTTCGGCGAAGTTGCCCGAGCCCTTGAATGGTTGAGACAGTACAGTCCACATGCAAGGATGACCGGTTCCGGAGCCTGCGTGTTTGCACGATTTAACGACGAGCAAACTGCGCAGCAGGTACTAGACCGGTTGCCTCCCGAATGGGATGGCAGGTGTGCGAAGAGTTTATCGCAACACCCACTCGCAACGCTCGCATAAAGTTTTTTCGTTCGGCGTCGCAGGCAGTTGAATGTGACGATGGACGTACCCGGTTGTGTAGGGGAGTCGCCAAGTTGGTCAAGGCACCGGATTTTGATTCCGGCATTCGAAGGTTCGAATCCTTCTTCCCCTGCCATTACATCCTACAGTGTCCTTACGGACCTGCACGAAAAGCTGCCGGCACTAGCCGGCAGCAATCGTTCCCCCTCCAGTAGCAAGACAGGTGCACCGAATGAGCAGCGAAGGCTTGATGGTTTTTACCGGCAACGCCAACCCCAAACTCGCGGAGGCTGTCGTTCAGCACCTCGGCATCCCGCTCGGGAAGGCCCAGGTCGGTCGGTTCTCCGACGGCGAAGTCCAAGTTGAAATCCAGGAAAATGTTCGCGGCAAGCACGTCATCGTGCTGCAGTCCACCTGCGCGCCGACCAACGACAACCTGATGGAACTGATGGTGATGGTCGATGCGCTCAAGCGCGCTTCGGCACGCAGCATCACTGCCGCCATGCCCTACTTCGGCTATGCCCGCCAGGACCGCCGCCCGCGTTCAGCACGCGTCGCGATCTCGGCCAAGGTAGTCGCCAACATGCTGGAAGTTGCCGGCGTCGAGCGGGTCCTGACCATGGACCTCCACGCCGACCAGATCCAGGGCTTCTTCGATATCCCGGTTGATAACATCTACGCCTCCCCGGTTCTGCTGGGCGACCTGCGCGAGAAGAACTACGGCAATCTGCTGGTGGTCTCGCCCGACGTCGGCGGCGTGGTGCGCGCCCGTGCGCTGGCCAAGCAGTTGAACTGCGACCTGGCCATCATCGACAAGCGTCGTCCCAAGGCCAACGTGGCCGAAGTGATGAACATCATCGGTGAAGTCGACGGCCGCAACTGCGTGATCATGGATGACATGATCGACACCGGCGGCACCCTGTGCAAGGCGGCCCAGGTGCTCAAGGAACGCGGCGCGCTGAAGGTATTCGCTTACTGTACCCACCCGGTCCTGTCCGGCGGCGCGGCAGCCCGCATCGCCGACTCCGAACTGGATGAAGTGGTGGTGTGCGACACGATTCCGCTGCGCGACGATGCAATCCAGTCCGGCAAGATTCGCCAGCTCTCGACCGCATCGCTGCTGGCAGAGACCTTTACTCGGATCGTCAAGGGCGACTCGATCATGTCGCTGTTTGCCGATTCCTGATAGAATTCAAGGCTTTACCGCGTTTGCGGCTGTTTTCGGGGTAAGACCCCGGTTACGGCACGTGGCGAGGTTCATCGGGCTGTCTGGTCGCGGACAGCCCTCTTACATTTGGAGTCATCATGAAAGTAGTAGCCTTCGAGCGTAGCGTACAGGGAACGGGTGCGAGCCGCCGCCTGCGCAACGCCGGCAAGACCCCCGGCATCATCTATGGCGGCGCAGCCGAGCCCAAGATGATCGAACTCGATGACAACGCACTGTTCCACGCGCTGAAGAAAGAAGCATTCCACTCGTCGATTCTCGACCTCGAAGTGGAAGGCAAGGCTGAAAAGGCTCTGCTGCGCGCTTTCCAGATGCACCCGTTCAAGCCGCTGGTCCTGCACGTTGACTTCCAACGCGTGTCGGCCACCGACAAGATCCACGTCAAGGTGCCCCTGCACTTCATGAACCAGGAAAACGCCCCGGGCGTGAAGCTGGGCCATGGCATCGTCAACCACATCCTGAACGAACTGGAAGTGTCGTGCCTGCCGGCCGACCTGCCTGAGTTCATCGAAGTGGACCTGGGCAATGCGGAACTGGGCCAGACCCTGCACCTGTCCGACGTGAAGCTGCCGAAGGGCGTGAGCGCCATCACCCACGGTGACGAAAACCCCGCCATCGCCAGCATCTCGCTGCCGGCCGGCGGCGTGTCGGAAGCTGCCGAAGGCGAAACGCCTGCTGCCTGAGTATCCTGAACGCGGCCTTTGGGCCGTGCAACAGGACGGCTCTCGCAGCCGCAAGAAAAAACCGCCGGCGCGTCCGGCGGTTTTTTTTCGTCCCGGGGTTCGCGTATGCTTGGCTTCTGGCAGCACTTTCGCGCCCCTCTCAACCAAGTAGTGCAACGCATGATCAAACTCATCGTCGGCCTCGGCAACCCCGGGGCGGAATACGAAGCCACGCGCCACAATGCCGGCTTCTGGCTGGTCGACCAGCTGGCCCGCATGGGCGGCGTCACCCTGCGCGTGGAAGGCCGCTTCCACGGCCTGGCAGCGCGCGCCCGGCTGTGGGACCAGGAGATCTGGCTGCTCAAGCCGTCCACCTTCATGAACCGCTCCGGGCTGTCCGTGGTGTCGCTCGCGCGCTTCTACAAAATCCTGCCGGACGAGATCGTGGTGGCCCATGACGAGATGGACCTGCCCTCAGGCACCGTCAAGCTCAAGCGCGGCGGTGGCGCGGGCGGCCACAATGGCCTCAAGGATATTTCCGCACACCTGACCACCCAGGACTACTGGCGCCTGCGCCTTGGCGTCGGCCATCCCCGCAATTCGGCGGGTGGCGGCGGCGAGCGCGAGGATGTGATCAATTTTGTGCTGAAGCCGCCGCGCCGCGAGGAGCAGCAGGCCATCGACGAGGCCATCGACCGCAGCATCGCACCGCTTGGGTTGCTGGCCAAAGGCGAGTCCGAGCGCGCCATGCTGGAACTGCATACGAACCGCTGAACGGCTCACGCGGATAAAAAAAAGCCCCATCACCGCGAAGGTAATGGGGTTTTTTTGTGCTGCGAGCTTTGTGCCGCAAGCCGCAGTGGGAGCTCAGGCTACCCGTTTGGCCGCCGTAAGGAGACGGTAGCGATCCATCAGGATCTCGCGCGTCTCAATGCGGTTGGGATCGTGCGGGATGCAAGCCACAGGACAAACCTGCTGGCATTGCGGCTCGTCGAAGTGCCCAACGCATTCGGTACATTTGTTGGGGTCGATCTCATAGATCTCGGGCCCCATCGAAATGGCTTCGTTTGGGCACTCCGGCTCACAAACGTCGCAATTGATGCAGTCGTCGGTGATCAATAGTGCCATGGTGTTTCCTTTGAACCCAACATGCCCCGCGCCCGACTGGCCGCGGCCGACATGTCGCAAGACTCTATTTTATTCCGTTTTGCTGCCGATCTTTTCCGCAAGCCAGCGTTCGACCGAGGGGAACACAAACTTGCTGACATCGCCGCCAAGCACCGCGATCTCCCGCACGAAGGTGCCGGAGATGAACTGGTACTGGTCGGACGGCGTCAGGAACATGGTTTCCACGTCCGGCAGCAGGTAACGGTTCATGCCCGCCATCTGGAACTCGTACTCGAAGTCGGAAACCGCGCGCAAACCCCGCACGATCACGCGCGCATTGTTCTTGCGGACAAAATCCTTGAGCAGGCCGGAGAAACCTTCGACGCGCACATTGGGATAGTGGCCCAGGACCTCACGGGCGATGCCTATGCGCTCTTCCAGCGAAAAGAACGGGCGCTTGTTGGGGCTATGCGCCACGCCGACCACGAGCTCATCGAAGATATTGGATGCTCTGCGCACCAGATCCTCGTGGCCCCGGGTCATTGGGTCGAAAGTGCCGGGATAGACCGCGACGACCATGCTTCCTCCTTGTTCTGCCCGCCGCCGGTCCTGGATGGACCGATCGACCCCGCCCACTATGGTGAGGGCTGGAGCCAAGGCTGCGTGACGAGCGTTGGCGACAGCGGCGTAGTGTAACTCTAAATGCGGCACTTGCAAGCCGCCACATCGCGGTTTTGCCGCGCCGCCGCATCTTGCGTGCAGGTGGCCGGCCGCAATGCTCGCAGCCACCGGCCCTTCAAAGGTTCCTGTGCTGCAGCAAATGGAAGTGCACCGCGCCGGCCCGAGCATGCCGCACGATCTCCAGCGCCGCTGGCACGGGCGCGTCGGGGCCGATCAGGGCGCGATCCGTTTCCACATACACGGCACCGCCCGGACGTGACAGCCGCGCCGCATGCTCCAGCGCGGGACCAAGCCAGTCTTCGGCAAAGGGCGGATCGAGGAACACCACGTCGAAGCTGGCCGACGGCATCTGTGCCGCGGTCGCGAATGCATCACCTTGCACCACCCGGATCTGCTGGGCGTCGAGCCGGTACTGGTTGTCGCGCAGCTGCTTGGCCACGCGCGGATTGGCTTCGACCATGGTGACCTGCTGGGCACCTCGGGAGGCGGCCTCGAAACCGAGTGCACCGGAGCCGGCAAACAGGTCTAGGCAAGCCAGCCCCGACATGTCCTGCCCAAGCCAGTTGAACAGGGTCTCACGCACGCGGTCAGGGGTGGGACGCAGGCCTTCGGCGTCGAGCACGGGCAGCGGCGTGCGCTTCCACTTGCCGCCAATGATGCGGACCTGGGCAGGAGACTGCCGCGGCGAGGGGGATGGAGATCGCCCGCTGGCAGCAGGCGAGGGAGATCGGGTACGCGAATTCATGCCGTGATTGTAGAGCCTGCGGCGCGGAAAAGCGCAAGCGCCGGGAACGGCTCCCGGCGCCCGCATCTGTCACTGCGTTATTCCGGTCCACCCACGATGACGGTCGCCATGGCGTCCGGGAACACGTGGCGCTGGAAGGCGTCGCGGACCTGGGTACGGGTGACCTTGCCGATCTGAGCGGTCCACGTGTCAAGGTAGTCCAGCGGCAGCCCATACCAGCCGATATTGGCGACATTGGTCAGCAGCTTGCGGTTGCTGTCGATACGCAGCGGGAAGCCGTTGACCAGATTGTCCTTGGCGGCCTTCAGTTCGGTGTCGGTGGGGCCTTCCGCCACGTACTGCGCCAGCACCTTGCGCACCAGCGCCAGCGCTTCGTTGGTCTGTGCCTTCTTGGTCTGCAAGCCGATGCCGAAGGGTCCTGCCTGCTTGGCCGGTGCGAAGTAGCTGTCGACGCCGTAGGTGAGGCCGCGCTTTTCCCGCACTTCATCGGTCAGGCGCGAGCTGAAGCCGCCGCCGCCGAGCACGTAGTTGCCCACCAGCAGGGCAAAGTAGTCGGGATCACCACGCGCGATGGCGGGCTGACTGATGGCTACCGTAGCCTGCTGCGCCGGATGCGGCACGCGCTGCTCGCTGGCCGGGATCTTGAGCTGCACGGGGGGCATCGTGGGGGGCGTGGCGCCGGCCGGCAAGCCACGCGTCAGCTGCTCGGCAATGGTTTCGGCCTGCTTGCGGTCGATGGCGCCGATCAGCGTCACGACGGCACGCGACGCCGCGAAATTGTCCCGCCAGAAGCGCTCAATATCGGCTCGCGTGATCGATTCGACGCTGGCTACGGTCGGCGCCACGCCGTACGGATGCGACGGATAGATCGCACGCGACACCATCTTGTCGGCGATCACGCCGGGCTTGGTATCGGCCTCGCGGATGGCGGTGATCAGGCGTTGCTTCTCGCGCGCCACCACGGCATCCGGGTAGGCCGGCGCCTTGATCAGCTGCCCGGCCAGCGCGAGCGACTGGCTGAGCTCCGGCTCGGAGGTCAGCGTGCGCAGGCCGATGCCGCCGCGATCGCTGCTGGCGGCGCCGCCGAAGTCGGCGCCGGTGTCGGCGAAGGCATCAGCCACCTGCGCTTCATTGCGGGCCGGCTGGCCATCCTGCGCGGCCGCGCCCTTGTCGAGCAGGGCCGAGGCGAGCGTGGCAAGGCCTGCCTTGCCGGCCGGGTCGTAGCGGCTGCCGGCGTCGAAATCCATATTGACGTCGAGCATGGGAATGGACGGGCTGCGCACGAAATACACGCGGGCGCCGGTGGAGGTGGTCCACTGCTCGATCGGGATCGCAGCCAGTGCGGCCTGCGAGGCGACCAGGGCAAGCGCACCGCAAGCCGCGCCTGCCAGGCGGCGCAACAGGCGTGGCGACGGGATCGTCGGGGCAAAGAGAGGCATCTTGGGTCCTGTCCTCTAGAGCGCTCAGCGGAGCGAGTCGGCGGCGGCCGGAGCCTTCGCCTTGTTCGGGTCGATCGGCTGCGGCAGCAGGATCGCCACGGTCAGGTTATCGTCGTTGAAGTACTTGCCCGCCACCGCCTGCACCTGTTCCGGCGTGACGGCCTTGATCTTGTCGAGCATGCGGTCGAGCTGGCGCCAGGAAATGCCGGCGATCTCGGCCACGCCGATCTCCATGCCCTGCCCGAACACCGAGTCGCGCTTGTAGATCTGCGCCGCCACCACCTGCGCCTTGACCCGCTTGAGCTCTGCGGGCGAGACGCCTTCGCGCGCAATGCGGGCGATCTCGTCGCGCAGCGCGCGCTCGATCTCCTCGGTGGTATGGCCGGTGGCCGGCGTGCCGTCGAGCACCATCAGGGACTCGCCGCGGTTGATGCTGTCGTAGCCCACGTTGACGTCATCGGCGATGCGGCGCTCGCGCACCAGATCGCGCGTCAGGCGGGCGTTGTCATAGCCATTGAGCACCGCAGATAGGACTTCCAGGGCGTAGGGATCGACGTCCTTCTCGACATCGTGCAGGCGCGGCACCTTGTACGCCATGACCACGTAGGGGTTCTCGGCCGGGGCCTTGACCCAGATCCGCTTGATGCCCTTCTGCGCCGGCTCCAGCTGGTTCTTGCGCAGCGGCAGCGGGCGGGCCTTGAGCTTGCCGTAGGTGCGCTCCGCCAGCGCCTTGACCTCGGCCGCCGTGACGTCGCCCGTTACCACCAGCAGCGCGTTGTCGGGCACGTACCAGTTCTTGTACCAGGCCTGCACGTCTTCCACGCGCATGTTGACCAGGTCGGCCGGCCAGCCGATTACGGGATGCCGGTAAGGCCCGGCGGTGTAGACGGTGGCCAGCAACTGCTCGTAGACGGTGCCGCGCGCGGAGTCGTCCGTGCGCAGGCGCCGCTCTTCCATCACGACCTTCATTTCCCGCTCGAACTCATCCTTCTTGATGATGAGGTTGGCCATGCGGTCGGCTTCCAGCTCCATCATCTTGGGCAGGTACTGCTTGCTGATCTGCTGGTAATAGAGCGTGAAATCGCGGTTGGTCATGGCGTTCTCACGCCCGCCCAAAGCTGCGATCTGCTTGGAAAACTCGCCTGGCCCGACCTTTGGTGTACCCTTGAACATCATGTGTTCAAGCATGTGCGCCACGCCAGTGGTGCCACTGACCTCGTCCATGCCACCTGCGCGATACCAGATCTGGTGAGCTACGGTGGGCGCGCGATGGTCTTCCTTGACGATGACCCGCATGCCGTTGGACAGACTGAACTCAGTGGTATTGGCCTGCGCAGCCGCAGTTTGCGCTGCGGAGGCCTGGCCGGTCGGCAACGGCGGCGCCACTACGGCGGTCTGCGCATAGGCAGCGCCAAGCCAGGGCATCGCGATCAACAAAAGGGTGGGAACGAGGCGCCGGGAGAAAGCGGCCGGGCGAATAGCGCCGGCGCCGGCAAGAAGCGAAGCGGTACGGGCGGCGCCCGACCTGGACCTGACAGCACAATGGTTCATGCGACCCCGTCTGCTAGAATTTTGGCGATTGATTCTACCGGGGTATTGACCCCTTTCCCAATGTTTAGTTTCTGGAAGAAGCGCAAGGCCGAACCGGCCAGTGCGCCGCCCGAGGTGCAAAGCCCGGCGCCCGCCGCCACACCGGCCGCGGCGCCCGCCAGCGCGCCAACCCCCACTCCCGCGGCCGGGCCTGCCCCGGCCGCCGTCGTATCCGTGCGGCCAACCGCCATTCAGCCAGTCCAGAGCGTGACTCCGGCCTCTGCCGAGGAACTGGTCCTGACCCCGCCGCCGGCCGCCTCCGCCGAAGCCAAGCGCGGCTGGATGCAGCGCTTGCGCACCGGGCTGTCCAAGACCAGCCGCAATCTGGGCACGCTGTTTGTTGGCGTCAAGGTCGACGAAGACCTGTTCGAGGACCTGGAAACCGCCCTGATCATGGCCGACGCCGGCGTCGAGGCCACCGAGCACCTGCTGAGCGCGCTGCGCCGCCGCGTCAAGACCGAACGCATCGATACCGCCGAAGGCGTCAAGGCCGCGCTGCGCGAGCTGCTGACCAACCTGCTGCGCCCGCTCGAGAAAACCATGTCCCTGGGCCGCGAGCAGCCGCTGGTGATGATGATCTCGGGGGTGAACGGTGCCGGCAAGACCACCAGCATCGGCAAGCTGTGCAAGCACTTCCAGAGCTATGACCAGTCCGTACTGCTGGCCGCGGGCGACACCTTCCGCGCCGCCGCGCGCGAGCAACTGACCATCTGGGGCGAGCGCAACAACGTCACCGTGGTATCGCAGGAGAGCGGCGACCCGGCCGCGGTGATCTTCGACGCGGTCAACGCGGCACGCGCACGCGGCATCGATATCGTCATGGCCGATACCGCGGGCCGCCTGCCCACGCAGCTGCACCTGATGGAAGAGCTGAAGAAGGTCAAGCGTGTCATCGCCAAGGCGATGCCGAACGCGCCACACGAATCGCTGCTGGTGATCGACGCCAACACCGGCCAGAACGCGCTGTCCCAGGTCAAGGCGTTCGACGACGCGCTGGGCCTGACCGGACTGATCGTGACCAAGCTCGACGGCACCGCCAAGGGCGGCATCCTGGCCGCGATCGCGCGCCAGCGCCCGGTGCCGGTCTACTTCATCGGCGTGGGCGAGAATGTCGAAGACCTGCAGCCCTTCAACGCCGAGGAATTCGCCGACGCGCTGCTCGGCTGAGCTGCCCGCCCGGCTCGCCAGTAAAAAAGCCCCGCAATCGCTTGCGGGGCTTTCTACTTTTTGCGGCCTGCCAAACCTGGCGCGGCAGCTTATTCGGCGTCCGGCTGCGCCTTGGGCTCGGCCTGCTGGAACGCGGGCAGCGCCATGCAGGAGTCAAACACCTTGGCAATGGCCGGGTAGCGGGCCACGTCGATATTGAAGCGCTGCGCGTTGAACACCTGCGGCACCAGGCAGATATCCGCCAGCGTCGGCGTATCGCCAAAGCAGAAACGCCCTGCCTTGCCCGAGCGCACGAGGTTGGTATTGACCGACTCGAACCCCAGCTCGACCCAGTGGCGATACCACGCGTCCTTGGCCTCCTCCGCCACGCCCAGCGTGTGCTTGAGGTACTTCAGCACGCGCAGGTTATTCAGCGGATGGATCTCGCACGCGACCTCCAGCGCCAGCGCGCGAATGTAGGCGCGGTCGAGCGCGCTGCCCGGCAGCAGGGGCGGCTCGGGGTGCGTCTCGTCGAGGTACTCGACCATCGCCACGGACTGGATCAATACGTGATCGTCATCCAGCAGGGTCGGCACCAGCGCGTCGGGGTTCAGCGCCCGGTAGGCCGGCAGCAGTTGCTGGCCGCCGTCGCGCAACAGATGCACCGGCATGTACTCGTAAGGCAGGCCCTTCAACTGCAGGGCAATGCGTACCCGGTACGAGGCGGAGCTGCGAAAGTAGCTGTAAAGCTTGAGCATGGACTCAGACTACCTTGACGGTGAGCTCGCCCACGCCTTCGATCTTGCACAGCATGACATCGCCCTTGACCACCGGGCCCACGCCTTCGGGCGTGCCGCTGTAGATCAGGTCGCCGGGTTGCAGCTCGAACAGCTTGGAGAGATAAGAGACCATCTCGGGCACCGACCAGATCAGGTCCGACAGGTCGCCGCGCTGCTTGTCCACGCCGTTGACGGACAGCGTGACCGCGCCCTTCTCCGGATGGCCGATGGCGGACACCGGCACGATCGGGCCGATCGGGGCGGACTTGTCGAAGGCCTTGCCGGTTTCCCAGGGGCGGCCGGTCTTCTTCGATTCGTTCTGCAGGTCGCGGCGCGTCATGTCGAGGCCGAGCGCGTAGCCGAACACGTGGCTCGCGGCATCCGCCTCGGCGATGTCCTTGCCGCCCTTGCCGATGGCAACGACCAGCTCCACTTCATAGTGGCAATTGCTGGTGCCCTGCGGATAGGGGAAGGCGCCTTCGGTGCCGTCGGCCACATAGCTCACGGCGTCGGCAGGCTTGCAGAAGAAGAACGGCGGTTCGCGGTCGGGATCCGAACCCATTTCAAGGGCATGGGCGGCATAGTTGCGGCCCACGCAGTAGACCCGGCGCACCGGGAACTGAGCGCTGCTGCCGCGCACGGGCACGCCAGTGGGCGCCGGCGGGGCAAATACGAATTCGGTCATCCATCTCTCCAAGCATATTCTGTGTTTTAGACTGCGCGCCAGCATGCTGGCGTCGCCAGTAGACGCCCTGCCGCGCAGCAGGGCAATAGCATACACCGGCGGTTCTGGCCGCGTACGCCGGCAGCTATTGAATCCGGGAAACCCCGCAATACAATTAAAAGCATCTCGGCGCGAATCTTGCATGGCAAGAGGCATTCCAAGTGACGCCATGAACAGACGCCCCCCAGCCCCCTCCACCCCGACGAGTCCCGCCAGCCCCGCGCCCGCCGCGTCGGGCTCACGCGCGCTGCGCATCTTGCTGGTGCGCGACCCGCATGACGAGGATCCGCTCAATATCGAGACGATCCGCGCCGGGCTTGTGTCTGCGGGCTTCACGGACATCGAAACGGTGGACGCCGACCTGCGGCTACCCGACGCCATCGCCGCGCGGCAGCCGGACCTGATCATCATCGCCTCGGAGTCGGCCGCGCGCGATACGGTCGAACATGTGTGCGTATCGACCCAGCACGCGCCGCGCCCCATCGTGCTCTTCACGGACAACGACGACGCCCAGCGCATCAAGGCTGCGCTGTCTGCCGGCATCACTGCCTACATCGTCGATGGCCTGCGCGCCGATCGCGTCAAGACCGTGCTGGATGTGGCCTATGCGCGCTTCGAACTAGACCAGGAACTGCGCGCGGAGCTTGATGCCACGCGGCTGCAGCTGGCCGAGCGCAAGGAAGTAGAGCGTGCCAAGGGCCTGCTGATGAAGGAGCGCGGCATGACCGAAGACGAGGCCTACAAGCGGCTGCGCAGCATGGCGATGGAGCGCGGCATCAAGCTCGTCGAGGCGGCGCGGCGGGTCATCGATGTGATGAGCTAAGCCCCGAACAAACCACGATCGGGCGCCTCGATGCGCCCCCGCACGCGCTTGGTGCAATGCACAAGGATGGCGCGACCGCATCACCTTTCACGCACCGGCAGCGCACGGACGCCGCCTCGGCGCGCCCGCTTCTGGCTCCTTGCCCGCCCTCGCCGGCCGTCAGCCCCCGGCAACAGCCCTCCCGACCCTTGGCACGCGGCTTGCGTAATCGAAGCATCGGCCAACGACGGCCGATCACATACCGATGTGCGCCGCCAACGACGGCTGCGCCGCATCACGGGACAACGGCGTCCTGACCTGCCCCCCGCATTTCTGGCGAAAGCGGAGCAGTTCAGGACGCTTTTTATTTGGAGCCGTGTCAATGCCCTCTCGCCTGAAGATTGCCAAGTCGCTGCACGCAGCAGTTGCCACCGACGCCAGCACCACGGGAGCCGATGCGGTGCCCGCCAGCAACGGACGGCGCCGCGCCCTGGCTACCATCGCCGGCGCCAGCGTGATCACCCTGGTCGATCCCCTGGTACGCGCAGGTGCATGGGCAGCAGGCTCCGACGCGCCGGAAAAACCGGAGGTGAGGATCGGCTTCATCCCGCTGACGGACTGCGCCTCGGTCGTGATGGCCGGCACGCTCGGCTTCGACAAAAAATACGGCATCAAGATCACGCCCACCAAGGAAGCCTCCTGGGCCGGCGTGCGCGACAAGCTGGTCAATGGCGAACTCGATGCGGCGCATGTGCTGTACGGGCTGATCTATGGCGTGCAGCTTGGCATTGGCGGCCCCAAGAAAGACATGGCGGTGCTGATGAACCTGAACCACAACGGCCAGGCCATCACGCTGTCATCCAAGCTGGCCGAGAAAGGCGTCAAGGACGGCGCCAGCCTGAAGGCGCTGATGATGAAGGAAAAGCGCGAGTACACCTTCGCCCAGACCTTCCCCACCGGCACCCATGCCATGTGGCTGTACTACTGGCTGGCTGCCAACGGCATCAACCCGATGCAGGACGCCAAGGCCATCACCGTGCCGCCGCCGCAGATGGTGGCCAACATGCGCGTGGGCAACATGGACGGCTTCTGCGTGGGCGAGCCCTGGGGGGCGCGTGCCATCGCCGACAAGATCGGCTTTACCGCGGAGACCACGCAGGCGATCTGGAAGGATCACCCGGAAAAGACCCTGGGCACCACGGCAGAGTTCGTGCAGAAGTATCCCAACACGGCACGCGCGATGGTGGCTGCCGTGCTCGATGCATCGAAGTACATCGACGCATCGGCCTCCAACCGCCGCAAGACCGCCGAGACCATTGCCGCGAAGTCCTACGTCAACACCGACATGGACATCATCCTGGACCGCATGCTGGGCCGCTATAACAACGGCCTGGGCAAGACCTGGGACGACCCGGACTCGATGAAGTTCTACCAGGACGGCGCCGCCAACTATCCCTTCCTCTCCGACGGCATGTGGTTCCTCACGCAGCAAAAGCGCTGGGGCTTGCTCAAGGATCACCCTGACTACCTGGAAGTGGCGAAGAAGGTCAATCGCATCGACATCTACAAGCAGGCCGCTGCGGCCGCGCAGGTGCCGCTGCCCAAGAGCGACTTCCGTACCGCGAAGCTGATCGACGGCGTGGTGTGGGATGCCAGCAAGGACCCCAAGGCCTACGCCGACGGCTTCAAGATCAAGGCCTAACGCACACGCGCCCCGGCGTGATTCCGATTTTGATTGCCGCTTGAACGCCGGCGTGGCGACACGCCGGCTACCGAAGGAGCCTGACGTGAATGCACTAGCCCAGCCGGCCCCGCATGCCGCCAACCAAGCCGCGCCCGCCGATGCCGGCACCACTGCCGAGGTTGCCGTGGTTGGCGACCAGCACGCCCATGAACGCGCCGAGCGCCGCGCGCTCGCCGCGCAAGCCGAGGCCCGCCGCGCGGCGCTGCGCGACGCCATCACCGCCGTGGTGCTCAAGGTGATGCCGCCCGTCGCGGGCTTTGCGCTGTTCCTGCTGATGTGGCACGGCATCGCCACCATGATCCCCGCCATCCCCACGCCGGCCGGCACCTGGCATGCCGCCGTGCCGCTGTTCGCCGACCCGTTCTACCGCAACGGCCCCAATGACCAGGGCATCGGCTGGAACGTGCTGGCATCGCTGGCGCGCGTGGCGGCGGGCTTCGGGCTGGCCGCATTGATCGGCATCCCGGCCGGCTTCGCGCTGGGCCGCTTCGCCTTTCTCAACGCGATGATGGCGCCCATCATCAGCCTGCTGCGCCCGGTCTCGCCGCTGGCTTGGCTGCCCATTGGCCTGCTGCTGTTCAAGTCGGCAAATCCGGCGGCGATCTGGGCCATCTTCATCTGCTCGATCTGGCCGATGGTGATCAATACCGCGGTGGGCGTGACCCGCGTGCCGCAGGACTACCTGAACGTGGCGCGCGTGCTCGACCTTTCCGAATGGAAGGTGTTCACCCGCGTGCTGCTGCCCGCCGTGCTGCCGTACATGCTCACCGGCGTGCGGTTGTCCATCGGTACCGCCTGGCTGGTGATCGTGGCCGCGGAAATGCTCACTGGCGGCACCGGCATCGGCTTCTGGCTGTGGGACGAGTGGAACAACCTGAAGGTGGAACACATCGTCATCGCGATCTTCATCATCGGCATGGTCGGGCTGCTGCTCGAATACGCGCTGCTCAGCCTGGCCAAGCGCTTCAGCTACGGCAACTAGGACGCCAAGTCGCAAAGACGCAAGTCGCTACCCGCGCCCTGGCGCCCTGGCGCCCAAGGAGAAGCTCATGGAAAAGTTCGTCCGTATCGAAAATGTCGGGCAGACCTTCAAGACCAAGAAGGGGCCGTTCGTCGCCCTGCGCGATGTCAACCTGACCATCGCCAGCGGCGAGTTCATTACGCTGATCGGCCATTCGGGCTGTGGCAAGTCCACCTTGCTCAACCTGCTGGCCGGGCTGGACCGGCCCAGCGCCGGCGCGCTGATCTGCGCCGAGCGCGAGATCGCCGGCCCCGGCCCGGATCGGGCAGTGGTGTTCCAGAATCATTCGCTGCTGCCCTGGCTGACCTGTTTCGACAACGTCTACCTTGGCGTGGAGCGCGTGTTCGGCGGCAGCGAAGGCAAGGCGCAACTGAAGGCCCGCACGCACGACACGCTGGCCTTGGTTGGCCTGACGCATGCCGAAGCCAAGTATCCGCAGGAGATCTCGGGTGGCATGAAGCAGCGCGTGGGCATCGCCCGGGCGCTGGCGATGGAGCCCAAGGTGCTACTGATGGACGAGCCCTTCGGCGCGCTGGATGCGCTCACCCGCGCGCAGCTGCAGGACGAATTGATCAAGATCGTGGCGAAGACGCGCAGCACGGTGGTGATGGTGACCCACGACGTGGATGAAGCGGTGCTGCTGGCCGACCGCATCGTCATGATGACCAACGGCCCCGCGGCCACCATCGGCGAAGTGCTGAAGGTGGACCTGCCGCGGCCACGCGAGCGCATGGCGCTGGCCGAAGACAAGGATTACCACGCATGCCGCACGGCAGTGCTGGACTTCCTGTACCGCAAGCAGCGCAATCCCGCCCTGAAGGAAGCCGCCTGAGCGGGAGCGATGACGGGCCAGCCGCTGCCGCGCGCGACGCGAAGCCGAGCCGGCACCGCGGCTGTCATGGGCACGGCCGGCCCGCTCCGCTATCATGGACTTCAAACAACATAGTCCCAACCCGCCATGACCACCACGCCTACCTCCCCTGCGGCCCCCGCCGCCCCTGCCTTCGCTGCCGCGAAGTACATCAAGGAAATCGGCCGGGGCGTCAATGGCGCCCGCGCGCTGCCGCGCGAAGATGCCCAGGCGCTGTTCGATGCCATGCTGGCAGGGCGCGTGGCCGATATCGAGCTGGGCGCGGTGCTGATGGCCTATCGCATCAAGGGCGAGGCCCCGCACGAGCTGGCCGGGATGCTCGATGCCGCGCACGCCCATTGCCTGCCGCTGGCCGGCCCGGCGGACCGCGTCGTGGTGTCAATCCCCAGCTATAACGGCGCGCGCAAGCAGCCTAACCTGGTGCCGCTGCTAGCGCTGCTGCTGGCGCGCGAGGGCATTCCGGTGCTGGTGCACGGCTCCCGCCAATTCAACGGGCGCGTCACCAGCATCTCGCTGTTCGAGGCGCTGGGCATCATGCCTTGCAGCTCCGTGGCGCAGGCCGAATCCCAGCTGCGCAGCAAGGATGCCCAGCCCGGCCCACTGGCGGTGCTGCCGATCGACGTGCTGTCGCCGGCGCTGGCCCGGATGCTGGACAAGCGCATGCAGATCGGCTTGCGCAACTCTGCGCATACGGTGGTCAAGATGCTGCAGCCTGTGGGCGCGCACAGCCCGGCCGAGGCGCTGCGGCTGTATAGCTACACCCACCCCGAGTACCGCGAAACCCTGACCGATTATTTCTCGCGCGAGCCCGCCAATGTGCTGCTGGCGCGAGGCACCGAGGGCGAGGTGGTCGCGGATGCCCGGCGCAACAGCCGCATCGACTGGCTGCACGACGGGCATCAACGCACCTTGGTCGACCCGACGTCGGGCTCCATCGTTGAAGTGCCGGAATTGCCGCCCGGCAGTGACGTGGACCAGACCGCGGCCTGGATCCGCCTCGTGCTGGACGGCAAGGCGCCTGTGCCTGCCCCGATCGCCACGCAGATCGACGCCATCCGCGACTGCCTGCAGCAAGGCACGCGCGTGGCCTGGGCCAGCCCGGTCTGAGCCTGGCCCGGCAAGCAGGGGCCTTTAGCGCTTGCGCGGTGGCAGCGGAATGCGGTCGCTCTCGCCCGGCACGCGCGGGAACTGGTCATCCTCCCAGCGTTTGGAGGCTGCTTCGATTGCTTCCTTGGTGCTGGCAACGAAATTCCAGAAGATGAAGCGATGGCCGTCGGTCGGGTCGCCGCCGAGCAGCATCACGCGCGACGCCACCTGCGCCGTCAACGTCACCGGCTGGCCCGGCACCAGCACTGCCAGGTGCCGCTCGGGCAACACTTCGCCGTCCAGGGCGATGGTGCCGTCCGCCGGGTAGATGCCGCGCTCGGCGTGTTCCGCCGGAATCTCCAGGCTGGCGCCCGCGTCGAGCTCAATGGCCACGTAGAGCGTGCGGCTGAACACCTTCACCGGCGCCTCGGCGCCAAACGCATCGCCCGCAATCACCGTCATGCGTACGCCAGGGCGCTCCAGCTTGGGCAGCGTCGCGGCCGGATGGTGATGAAAGGACGGCTCGACGTTCTCGTACTCCTTGGGCAGCGCCACCCAGGTCTGGATGCCGTGCAGGCGCGGCCCGGCATCGCGGGCGGACTGGGGCGAGCGCTCCGAGTGCGCGATGCCGCTGCCAGCCGTCATCCAGTTCACGTCGCCCGGCCTGATGACCTGTTTGCTGCCCAGGCTGTCGTGGTGAAGGATCTCACCCTCGAACAGGTAGGTGACCGTGGCCAGTCCGATGTGGGGATGCGGGCGCACATCGGCGCCTTCTCCGGGCGGCATGGCCACCGGGCCCATGTGGTCGAAAAAGATGAATGGGCCGACAGTCTGGGTTGCCGCGGCGGGCAGCAGACGGCTCACGGCAAAGTCGCCGAGGTCACGGGTGTGCGGCTTTAACAAGTGCTCGATAGCAGACATGATGTTCCCCGGTTTGGTCGATGCTGGCGCTCAGCACCACTGAGACAAATGAAAAGAGTGTAGCTGCTAGCGAAACACAGCATCTCAACTGGCGACAGAACCGGCAGGGCCAGTGGCCCTCTAATCATGGTCGGATCGTTCGCGCACCCGCGTGAGATAGTGGCCTCGTCACATTCCGCAAGATGTCGGATTAAAATACTATGTAGAATAACCATTCGATTACCAGGAACTATCAACCCTATTGGTACTCCAACTTAGCAGTCCCCCGGCTTGAGTGCTAATATGTGTTGCAATGCAGTGCGAGACCCCAAAAAGGGCCGCACAAGCGGGCAACCCACCCGCCGGATGCGAAAGGAGCAATCGAGTGAACGCAGTCCTATCTGCTGACCAAACCCAAATGACCAACCGTCTGCCTACGGTGCCGCAAGGCGCCGGGACGTTTGCGCTGACCTTTCCCGGAACGCTGGGAAATATCGACAGCTATATCCAGGCTGTCCACCGTATTCCCCTGCTTACCCCCGAGGAAGAGCAGCGGCTCGCGCGCGAGTTGCGCGAGCATGATTCCGTCGATGCTGCGCGCCGCATGGTGCTGTCGCACCTGCGCCTGGTGGTGTCCATCGCCCGCCAGTACCTCGGCTATGGCCTGCCCCACGCAGACCTGATTCAGGAAGGCAATATCGGCCTGATGAAGGCTGTGAAGCGCTTCGACCCGGATCAGGGCGTGCGGCTGGTGTCGTATGCGATGCACTGGATCAAGGCCGAGATCCACGAATACGTGCTGAAGAACTGGCGCATGGTCAAGGTGGCTACCACCAAGGCTCAGCGCAAGCTGTTCTTCAACCTGCGCAGCCACAAGCAGGGTGCCCATACCTTCACGCCGGAACAGATCGACGCGGTTGCGCGTGAGCTGAACGTCAAGCCGGAAGAAGTGATGGAGATGGAAACCCGCCTGTCGGGCGGCGACCTGGCGCTCGAAGGGCAGATCGACGATGGCGAAGAGGACTTCGCGCCCATCGCCTACCTGGCCGACAACCACAATGAGCCCACCCGCGTGATCGAGGCCCAGCGCCACGACCGCCTGCAGGTGCAAGGCCTGGAAGAAGCGCTGTCCAAGCTCGACGACCGTAGCCGCCGCATCATCGAGGCGCGCTGGCTGCAGGTCAACGACGACGGCTCGGGCGGCTCCACGCTGCACGAACTGGCTGACGAATTCGGCGTTTCCGCCGAACGCATCCGCCAGATCGAAACCGCGGCGATGAAGAAGATGAAGGGTGCGCTGCAGGCTTTTGCCTAAGACTTAAGCGCGCCAAAAGTAGAACAGGGCCGGTCGCGAGACCGGCCCTGTTTTATTTTGCCTGCCGGCTTCGCCGCCGGCGGCTCGCCTCAGGACAGCAGTTGCTTGAGGTCGTGCACGATCGGCTCCGGCCCCTGGCCGTGGCGGATAAACAGGCGCAGCTTGCCGCTCGGGTCGAACACATAGCTGCCCGCCGAGTGATCCATGGTGTAGTTGTTCGGGGACGTGCCCGGCACCTTGGCGTAGAACACCTTGAAGTCCTTGGCAACCTTCTGCAGCGCGGCATCGTCGGCCGGGCGCATGCCCAGGAAGCGCGGATCGAAGGCCGGCACATACTGCGCCAGCAGCGCCTGCGTATCGCGCTCCGGATCCACCGTCACGAACAGCACCTGCACCTTGTCGGCGTCCGGCCCCAATTGCTCCATCACCGCCTTGAGCTCGGCCATGGTGGTCGGGCACACGTCAGGGCAATGCGTATAGCCGAAGAACATCACTACCGCCTTGCCCTTGAAGTCGCCAATGGAACGCACCTTGCCGTTGTGGTCGGTGAGGACGAAGTCCTTGCCGAACTCACTGCCGCCGGTGATATCGACGTTCTTGAAGGAAGCCTTCTGCTGGCCGCATGCCGCCAGCAGCAGCGCGCACAGGGCCAGCAGGCAAAACCGGCGGAAGGTCGCGAAGGTGGGGAGGAAGCCTGAAGGGAAGTGGTTTGGCATGCGAGTTCGGGTGGTGTTGGCCAGCCGGCGCCGCCCGGCAGGCGGCTGGACGCGACAAGGTCACATTAACAGATGACACGCAGTATCGCCGATCGAGGCCGTCACGCGCGCAGGCCGCGACAAGATGCCGCAAGCCTGTGCGCCCCGCTCAGGCCTGCGGCAGGAACTTGAAGTAGTGATCGACCAGCAGCGCGGCGAACAGCAGCGAGAGATACAGGATCGAGAAGCGGAAGGTGCGTTGCGCCAGCGCATCCGAGTAGTTGCGATACATCTTCCACGAGTAGGCCAGGAACCCGCCCCCCAGGATCAGCGCGGCCGCCAGGTAGATATAGCCGCACATGCCGTACACAAAAGGCAGCAGCGTGGCCGCGATCATGATCAGCGTGTACAGCAGGATATGCAGCAGCGTGAAGCGCTCGCCGTGCGTCACCGGCAGCATCGGCAGGCCGGACTTGGCGTAGTCGGCACGGCGATACAGGGCCAGGGCCCAGAAGTGCGGCGGCGTCCACGTGAAGATAATCAGCACCAGGAACCAGGCTTCCGCCGGCAGCTCGCCCGCGACCGCAGCCCAGCCCAGCGCCGGCGGCATGGCGCCGGACAGGCCGCCGATGACGATGTTCTGCGGCGTGGCCGGCTTGAGCAGGATGGTGTACACCACGGCGTAGCCAACGAAGGTGGCCACGGTCAGCCACATGGTCAGGTCGTTGGTGTAGACGTGCAGCAGCCACATCCCCGCCCCGCCCAGCACGGCGGAGAACACCAGCGTCTGGATGGTGGTGATCTCGCCGGTGGCCGACGGGCGCCACGCGGTGCGGCGCATCAGCGCGTCGACCTTCTGCTCCACCAGGCAGTTAATGGCGAAAGCGGCACCTGCCAACAGCCAGATGCCGGCGGCACCCCCGATCAGCACCGGCCACGGCACCATGCCGGGTGTGGCGAGGAACATGCCGATGATGGCGCAGAAGACGGCAAGCTGCGTCACCCGCGGCTTGGTCAGGGCGGCGTACTGGCGGACCAGGTGGCGAACCCGTCCGAAGGGATGTGTGTGGGTAGCTGTAACCACTGGGGAGTTCTTGTCTTTCATGTGGCGCGCGCGGCGGCCGGCACGTCGGTAGCAATGTCAGCGGACCGGGCCGCGAGCCCTATATTGTAGTTGAGGCGAACCAGGAGCAGCAGCAAGACCGCCGCGCCGCCGTTATGCGCCACCGCGGCGCCCAGCGGCCAGTCGAACACGATGTTCGACAGGCCAGTGGCCAGTTGCAGCGCGAGAAAGCCCAGCAACCAGCCGGCACTGCGCGCAAGGCCGCCAAGGCGGCGTGCCTGCAGCCCGAACCAGGCCAGGAAAGCCAGCACGACGAAAGCGAAGCCGCGATGCACCCAATGGATCGCCACCAGGGCCGAATGCGGGATGTAGTCGCCGTCGGCGGTCATGCCGAGCTGGCGCCACAACGTGAAGCCGTGGCGGAAGTCCATGTCCGGCACGAGCTGGCCGTTGCACAGCGGAAAGTCGGTGCAGGCCAGCACGGCATAGTTAGTGCTCACCCAGCCGCCCAGGAAGATCTGCAGCACCAGCAAGGCCAGCGCGATGCGCGCCGGCCAGCGCAGCCCCACCGCCTGCGGCGCCACCCGCAAGGGCGGATCGTTGCGCGAGCCCAGCCAGATCAACGCGGCCAGCAGGCTCATGGCAAGCATCAGGTGCGTGACCACAATGATCGGCTGCAGCTTGAGCGTGACCGTAAGGGCCCCGAATGCGCCCTGCACGCACACCAGCAGCAGCACCCCGGTGGCGAACCAGGGCGACTGCTTGAGTTCGCGCCGCTTGACCCAGGCCAGCACCATCAGCGTGGTGATCAGCACGCCGACCGCCAGGGCGAAGTAACGGTGGACCATCTCGATCCACGCCTTGGTGATGCTCACGGGCCCGCTGGGCAAGGCCGTCTCGGCGGCGCGGATAGGCTCCTGTGCCGAGTGCGGGTTGGAGTGGCCATAGCAACCCGGCCAGTCAGGGCAGCCCAGGCCGGAGTCCGTCAGCCGCGTGAAGCTGCCGAACATGATCAGGTCCAGCGTCAGGAAGGCGGTGATCCAGACCAGCTTGCGGTACTTGTTGCGGTCCCCTTTGACCAGCACGTAGCTCAAGGGGAACAGCGCGATCAGGACGCCGATGATGGCGAGTTGGAGCAGCATGCGCGCCTCACCCGATGTGAGAGTACTTGAGCAGCTTCTTCAGGTCGGAGCTCATCTTCTTGGGGTCCGGCTCCTTGGGGAAGCGCATCATCAGGTTGCCCAGCGGGTCGATCAGGAACAAGCTGTCCTCGATCCGGGCACCCGGTTCCGCCGGCAGCCATTTCTGCATGGCCTCGCGGTTGGCGCGCAGGAAGCGCACGCCGGCATAGGGCTCGTTGTAGGCGGCCGACAGGCGGGAATCGATCGGGCCTTCGTCACTGATCAGCCACACCGGCACGATGCGCTCGCGGTCCTGGCCCTGCCCCGCGCGGATCTGGCGGATGGTGAACAGTTTCCTGGCGCAGGCTTCGTCGCACGCCGCGCCATCCGCCGTCACCAGCAGCCACTTGCCCTTGAAACTATCCAGCGGCACGGACTCGGCACGCTCGTTGCCGATCTGAATCGCGGGCATGGGGCGCTGCGGCTCGATCAGCGTCCCGTAGTTGGTGGAACCGCCCGCCGGCTTGAACACGTAGTACGTCAGGTAGGAAGCGATGACAGGCGAAGCGCACACCAGCAAAAGCAGCAGCATCTGGATGCGGCCGCGACGGGTGCGGGCGTCGATGCGCGAGTCTTGCGGCGCGGCGCGGGCGGCCTGGGCCGAAGCGGGATCTGGCTGTTGCATAGTGTTTCGTCTGTCTGTCGTCTGTCTGTCGTTAGGGGCGGTTGCGCTCATCTGACCGCAACGCGCCGCTGTGGTTCGTAGGTGATACGGGTGCCACCCGCGAGAATGCTCAAGCCGTCATGCGGGCAGCGCGCCGCCAGCTCAACGCCAGCAGCAGCACCAGGGTCAGCGCCGCCAGCCCGAACCACTGGAAGGCATAACCATAGTGGCGATCCGCGCCGATGTCCRCTGGCGCCCAGTCGCGCGCCAGCCCGTCGCCGTTGTCGTTGCGCTGTTCCAGCACAAAGGGTTGCAGGGGCACGCCAAGCTCCGTTGCGTAGGCAGCGAGATCGACATTCTGGCGGATCTTCTGGCCGGCTTCGGCATTCGCGCCACGGCCCAGGCTGAAGACCCTGGGCACGGTCGCCAGCGCGGTGCCGTCCAGCTCCACCTCGCCTTCCGGCGTCGGGAACGGCGCGATATGGGTGCGATCCTGCGCATCGCGCGGCAGCCAGCCGCGCAGCACCAGCACGGCCGGCGTGGCCGCATCGCCCCCGGCAACCCGCAGCGGCGTCAGTACCATGAATCCGGCACGGCTATCGGTGCCGTTGCCGTGGGGGCGATTGTCCAGCAAAACCGTGTGCGCTGCATCGAAGCGCCCGCGCACACGCACGTGCCGCTCCGCCATCGCGCCACTCACCAGGCTGCGCCCGATCTCCAGCGGCGGCTGGGCGGCCAGCGCCTCAAGGCGCGCGGCCCGCGCCACTTTTTCATGGGCGCGATTCAGCTGCCAGTTGCCCAAGGCACAGGTGACTGCAATCACCACCAGCGCGGCGATGGTGGGCAGCGGGCTCAGTGCGCGCCACAGCTTCACGTACGGCCTCCCTGGCATTTCCCGAGGGCGTTGCCACGCGCGCCGATGCGATAATGGCACTCTATCCCTAGCAGACCCCGCGCTTGCGGGCCCTCCATGCGCATCGTCATCCTCATCGCGTTCTTCCTCATCATCGGTAGCCTGGCCTCCGCCCTGTTCTTCATGATGCGCGACCGCGGCAGGACGCCAAACATGATGCGCTCGCTGATGTTCCGGGTCGGCTTCTCGGTGGCCCTGTTCGTCTTCATCCTGTTCTCGCACTGGATGGGATGGATACAGAGCACGGGCATCCGCATGGCGCCCTGAAGCCGGCGCGGCTACGCCAGGCTCAAACCACAAAAAACAAGCGCCGCAGGCTGGCTACTTCCCCTGCGGCGCTTGTTTTTTGTTGTTCCTCGCGAAGGAGGAGAACCTCCCCCGCGATGCCGCCGGCGTGGCCGGCGGGCACTGCAATCGGGTGTCTTACAGCCAGTACACCACGATGTAGAGGAACAGCCACACCACGTCAACGAAGTGCCAGTACCAGGCGGCGCCTTCGAATGCGAAGTGATGGTCGGGCGTCAACTGGCCCTTGAGCACGCGCACCAGCACCACTGTCAGCATGATCGCGCCAAGCGTCACGTGGAAACCGTGGAAGCCGGTCAGCAGGAAGAAGGTGGAACCGTAGATTCCCGAGGTCAGCTTGAGGTTCAGCTCCGAATACGCGTGGTGGTATTCGTACACCTGGAAGCACATGAAGATCGCGCCCAGCAGGATGGTCAGCACCAGGCCCTGGATCAGCTGGCTGCGCTTGTTGGCGAGCAGCGCATGGTGCGCCCAGGTCAGCGTCACGCCGGACATCAGCAGCAAGGCAGTGTTGATTGTGGGGATCGGCCACGGGCCCATGGTCTGGAAGCTCTCCACGACACCGGCCGGTCCGAGGTTCGGCCATACGGCGGCGAAGTCGGGCCACAGGATCTTGTTGTTCAGGTCGCCGAGCCACGGCATGGCGATGTTGCGGGCGTAGAACAGCGCGCCGAAGAACGCCGCGAAGAACATGACCTCGGAAAAGATGAACCAGCCCATCGACCAGCGGAAGGACAGGTCGATATTCTTGCCGTACTTGCCCGTCTCGGATTCGTTGATCGCCTCGCCGAACCAGCTCTTGAGCACGAACAGGAACCACAGCAGGCCCAGGCCGCACAGGTATGGCCCCCAGGTCTGCCCGTTTACCCAGCCAGCAGCACCCCCAGCCGTCAGCAGCAAGCCAAAGCTAGCCGTGATCGGATGGCGCGAGGGGCCCGGTACGAAGTAGTACGGAGCGTTTGCGCGGTTCGCACTCATTCTTTTTTCTCCAGCTCAGAGTCTCTGATTCAGTAATCGTTATCCGCACATCCAGCCCTGACGAGGCCGGCGGCATGCTTTTGCCCTGCTCTTTTTACTTACTCCTGCCCTGCCCCGTGCTTTGCGCTGCGTGGCCTCACCCTACCACCACACGCACGACCGTGATCAGCACCGCGATCAGGATGGCTACCCCGATCAGGCCGGCAATGATCACATGGACCGGGTTGAGCTGTGCCATGTCACGCTCATGCTCGCTGCCCTTGCGCAGGCCGATAAACGACCAGAACACCGCGCGCAGCGTCTGCACAAATGACAGCTTGCGCTTGACCGCGTCCTTCATCTCATCCACGGCTTTTCCCCTGCAACCCGCCTCGCCTGCAAACTCAAATGCCCTTGCCCGCGCCTGCTGGCTGCGCGTCGAGGGGACCTTGCGGCGCTTGCGCCACCGGCGTCCTGATCTCGAAGAAGGTATAGGACAGCGTAATGTTCTTCACGTCTTTCGGCAGGTCCGGATCGATCACGAACACCACCGGCATCTCGCGTGCTTCCTTCGCCTTGAGCGTCTGCTCCTTGAAGCAGAAACACTCGATCTTCTTGAAATACTGCGTGGCCAGCTTGGGCAGGTAGCTCGGGATGGCCTGCGCCGAGATATCGCGTGCCTGGCCGTTCGCCACTTCGTAGACGATGGTGGTCATCTCGCCCGGGTGCACTTCCATGCTGCTCTTGACCGGACGGAAGGCAAAGGGCCCGCGCGCGTTGGAGTCGAACTCGACCGTGATCGTACGGGTTTTGTCCACCTGCGTGTTCTTGACCTGGCCACCGTACAGGTCCCGCGTGGTCACCACGTTCAGGCCGGTGATCTCGCAGATCTTCTTGTACAGCGGCACCAGCGCATAGCCAAACGAGAACATCAACGCCACCACCACCAACAGCCGCAGCATCATCCCGCGGTTGAACTTCTTGTCGGTGGCATTGCTTGACTGCTGGTTCGCGCTCATCTCAATACCCTGCAGCTTCAGCCGAGAAAGATCATCTTGGCGAAGAAACCCAAAAAGAAAACCATCACGATCGAGAAAAGGATCAGGCCGAGACGACGATTGGAGGCCTTGCGGTCTGCCTGCGATGGACTTTTGTTTGGATCCTGCATAACACCTTGCTTGCGTGGCGCGGAAGGACGGGCACTGCCCATCCTTCCGTGCCTATTGCGGCTTACCTGACTGTGGCTTACTTGACTTGCGGCGGCACTTCAAAGGTGTGGAACGGGGCCGGCGACGGCACGGTCCATTCCAGGCCCTCGGCGCCATCCCAAGGCTTGTCCCCGGCTGCCTTGCCGCCACGGTAGGACGGCAGCACCACGAAGAAGAAGAAATACACCTGCATCAGGCCAAAGCCCAGTGCACCGATCGATGCAATCGCGTTGAAATCCGCGAACTGGGTCGGGTAGTCGGCATAGCGACGCGGCATGCCGGCCAGACCCAGGAAGTGCATCGGGAAGAAGGTGACGTTGAAGAAAATCATCGAGCCCCAGAAGTGGATCTGGCCGCGGGTTTCGTTGTACATGAAACCGCTCCACTTCGGACCCCAGTAGTAGAAGCCCGAGAACATCGCGAACAGCGAGCCCGCCACCAGCACATAGTGGAAGTGGGCAACGATGAAGTAGGTGTCCTGCAGCTGGATGTCGATCGGGGCTACCGCCGGCATCAGGCCGGTGAAGCCACCGATGGTGAACACGAAGATGAAGCCGATCGCGAACAGCATCGGGGTCTCGAAGGTCATCGAGCCGCGCCACATGGTAGCGATCCAGTTGAAGATCTTCACAGCCGTCGGCACCGCGATCAGCATGGTGGCGTACATGAAGAACAGCTGGCCGGTCACGGGCATGCCGGTCGTGAACATGTGGTGAGCCCACACGATGAACGACAGGATGGCGATCGAAGCGGTCGCGTAGACCATCGAGCTATAGCCGAACAGGCGCTTGCGGGCGAAGGTCGGCACGACGTGCGAGACGATCCCGAACGCCGGCAAGATCATGATGTAGACCTCGGGGTGGCCGAAGAACCAGAAGATGTGCTGGTACATCACCGGGTCGCCGCCGCCGGCAGCCGAGAAGAAGCTCGTGCCGAAGTGACGGTCGGTCAGCACCATGGTGATGGCGCCAGCCAGCACCGGCATCACGGCGATCAGCAGGTAGGCGGTGATCAGCCAGGTCCAGCAGAACATCGGCATCTTCATCAGCGTCATGCCGGGTGCGCGCATATTGAGCACCGTGACGATGATGTTGATCGAGCCCATGATCGACGACGCGCCCATGATGTGCATGGCGAAAATCGCCATGTCCATGCCGGGGCCCATCTGCACCGACAGCGGCGCGTACAGGGTCCAGCCGGCGGCGGTGGCGCCACCCGGTGCGAAGAACGACAGCACCAGCAGCAGCGCTGCCGGGGGCATCAGCCAGAAGCTGAAGTTGTTCATCCGCGCGAACGCCATGTCGGATGCGCCGATCTGCAGCGGGATCATCCAGTTGGCGAAGCCGACGAAGGCCGGCATGATCGCGCCGAACACCATGATCAGGCCGTGCATGGTGGTGAACTGGTTGAACAGTTCCGGGCGGAAGAACTGCAAGCCCGGCTCGAACAGCTCGAGACGGATCAGCAGTGCCAGCGCGCCGCCAGACAGCAGCATGGTGAACGAGAACAGCAGGTACAGCGTACCGATGTCCTTGTGGTTGGTGGCAAACAGCCAACGGCGCCAGCCATGCGGTTGATCGTGGTGATCGTCATGCGCGTGGTCGTGCGGGTGGGCGAGCGCGTCCGGGGTAGCAGTACTCATCGCGAAAACTCCTGAAATCCTGTTCAACCTGCGGCGCGGTCGCCCGCGGCGCTGGCCTGCTTGGCAGCGGGCTTGTCTTCCGTCTTGGGCGCGGCGTCGCCGCTCGCGCCAGGTGCGCCGCCGCCTTCGCGGAACTTGCCGGCACGCGCATTCACGAAATCGCTCGGTTGAATCACTTCACCCGTCTTGTTACCCCAGTTGTTGCGGGTGTAGGTCATGACGGCAGCGAGCTCGGTATCGGAGAGGTGCTTCCACACCGGCATGGCACCCTTGCCTTCCAGCAGGATATGCATCTGGCCGGCATCCGGGCCGTTGACGATCTTGGAGCCGTCGAGAGCCGGGAAGGCGCCGCCGCCCTTGCCGTTAGGCTGGTGGCAGACCGCGCAGTTGGCGGTGTAGACCTTCTCGCCACGGGCCTTGAGCTCGTCCAGGGTCCAGGTCTTGTTGGGATCGTCCGCCTTGGCGGCGAGCTCCTTCTTCTTGCCGTCGACCCACTTGGCGTAGTCGGCGTCGGAGACGACGCGCACGACGATCGGCATGAAGGCGTGTTCCTTGCCGCACAGCTCGGCGCACTGGCCACGGTACACGCCAACCTTCTCGGCCTTGAACCAGGTGTCGCGCACGAAGCCGGGGATGGCATCCTGCTTGACGCCGAAGGCCGGGATCATCCAGGCATGGATGACGTCATTGGCCGTCAGCACCATGCGGACCTTCTTGTTCACGGGCACCACCATCTCGTTGTCCACCTCCATCAGGTAGGTGTTCGACTTGGGGGCCTCGTTGTTGATCTGCTCGCGCGGGGTGGTCAGGGTGGACACGAAGGAAATCCCCTCGCCGTCGCCCTTCAGGTAGTCGTAGCCCCACTTCCACTGGTAGCCAGTGGCCTTGATGGTGATGTCGGCGTTGGTGGTGTCCTTCATCGCCACGACCGTCTTGGTGGCGGGCAGGGCCATGCCGATGACGATCAGGAAGGGGATGATGGTCCAGATCACCTCGACGGTGATGCTTTCGTGGAAGGAGGCTGACTTCGCGCCCTTGGACTTGCGGTGCGTGAACACGGAGTAGAACATCACCGCGAACACGCCGATGAAGATCACGGTGCACATGATCAGCATCATCCAGTTCAGCCAGTGAATCTGCTCGGCGATCTTGGTGACCGGCTCGGTCAGATTGAGCTGTCGCACGGCGGGGCCACCTGGCATGTCTTCCACTGCCAGGGCTGCATGGCTGGTGAGCAGGGACGCCCCCACCAGACACGCTGCGGATGCCTTCTTCCACATTTTCATTTGTTATCTACCCAATTTACAGATTCAAATCTGTGACTCGCCGGCCCCCGCCGCCTCTCAGAGGCAGCGCAAAGCCGATGCGAGCTCCTGCGCGAACTTTCGCCGCTTGTACGGGTCCAGAAAACACCCCACCCGCACAGCGCTCTTGCCCGAGCGCAGCAACACCAGCGCCCGTAATGATTCACCCGGTTCAACCCGCACCCATAGCGGGTTGAATTCATGCCGTGTCAGCTGCCCTGCACTGACCGAAACCACTACCAGCCTGCCGTCGACGAGGCTGACGCGCTCATAGTCCGACGCATGCCGCCCGTGCACCAGCAGGGCAATGCCCAGCCCCAGCAGTTCCAGCCCGGCAAACGGAAGCACGAGCCATGACCCTCGCCACGCGAAGAACAAAGCGATGGCGAGCGAAACACTGACGATGGAGAGGTAAAACCAGCCAACCTGGCGCGGAGACAGCGAACAATTCCGCTTCATCAGCCAGTCTTTGTCCGGCGGGCCAAATCCGTCGGAACTGCCGCCGGATTTGCCTTGCGCCGTCTGGAGTGCGATACCCAAGTCTTGCATCGCCAACCTTGCATCGCCAACTACTCTGCGCTGGATGCACGCCTGGACGATTGCGCCTGGGACGCACCATTGAAGTGCGATTTCGGGCAAATTGTGCCAGGGAGACCACTGCGACAAACTGGCGCATTATAGGGCGCTTCGCCTACTCGGACAAGGCCGCTACTTGACCAAGGGGCTAGCGCGCGACAAGTTTTTGTGCATCAGTACGGTGCTCGCCATCGGCCGCTTGACTGCGCCGCCGATGCGTGCAGCAGCGCCGCGGACGTTACTTGCGCTGCCGCGCGCGCCCGATCTTGTCGAGCGGAACCACGGCGTGGCCGAGCTCATCGACAGCCTGCTTGCCGCGCGGCGCCAGCTTCCAGGCATGGCCGTAGACGATCTCGAACGTGAGCGGGATCAGCCCCTCGGCATTGCGCTGGCGCTCCAGCGCGGCCAGCAGCGCTGCATGCCAGCGGCGCCCACGCAGCCCTCCCCGGCTCGCGCCAGCCGGCAGGCGCAGCCCGCCGAAGGCCTGCACTTCGCGCAGCAGGGTCCGCGGCGACTCATAGGTGATCGTCAGGGTCTCCATGTCCATCACGGGCGTGGACCAGCCGCTGTGCACCAGCATGTCCCCGATATCGTGCATGTCGACAAAGCGCAGCGTGTGGGTGTCGCCATCGACTTCGGCAAAGGCGGCGCGCAATTGCGCCAGCGTGTCGGGCCCGAACAGCGAGAACAGGACCAGGCCTTCGTCGCGGGTGACCCGGTGCCACTCCGGGAAGACCCGGTGCGGCTCGGGGTGCCAGTGCAGCGCCAGGTTGGACCACAACAGGTCGAAGCTGGCCGGGGCGAAGGGCAATGTGGCAAGATCGCCCTGTACCAGGTCAAAGGTCGGGCGCTTGCCAAGCAGGCGCCCCAGCCACCCGGCCTGGCGCTGGGGATCGCGCTGGGCGGCCTCGTGCAGCATGGCGCCGGAAATATCCATCCCGGCGATCTGCGCATCCGGGTACTGGGCGCGCAGCGCGGCCAGGCCGCGCCCGTGGCCGCAGCCGATATCGAGCGCGCGCGCCGGCGCCAGCCGGATCATCTGCATGCGCTCCTGCATGCGCTGGCCGATCTCGCCCAGCAGGAAGTCCAGTTGGCTGAATCCGGCGCTGCGCCGGTCGAAGGCGAGGCGGGTCAGCCGCGTGGGCGGCAAATAGGCATCGGGGGAGTCGGCGTCATGCAGGGACACGGTCAAACCAGGCAGCAAGGAACAAAGAATGAGGATGACGGCCGGCGCGAGGCGGCGGCCGGGCATGCGGTGCGCGCGCCAGCGGGCGCCGCAACAGGATCGCAAGTATACGCGCCCACCGCCAGGCCTGCCGCCGACGGCTCCGACGTGCCCCATGCGGCAGCTGCCCCCGCGCCCCCCGCGCCCCCCGTGCCGTACCGCCTGGCGCGCCCGGGCGAAGGCGTCCTGCGCCACCATGCGCGGCGCTTGCTGCGCACGCTCCTGCCAGCGGCCTGCGCACTTTGCGGCACGGTGCAGGACGAAACCGTCTGCGCAGGTTGCGCGCAAGAGTTGCTGACGCCGCTGCCGCGTTGCCGCTGCTGCGCCCTGCCGCTAGGGCGCACCGCCAGGCCAGGCGTAGCCTCGCTCTGTGCCCAGTGCCGCTACGAGCCGCCGCCGTTCGACGACGCGCTGGTGCTGGGTGACTACGCCAGCCCGCAAGACGGCTTGGTGCTGGCCTTGAAGTTCGGCGGCGTGCTGCCGCTGGCGGACTGGCTTGCGGGCGAGCTGGCACGCCGCTGGCATGCCGACGAGTCCGGCAGGCCCGGCCTGGCCCTGCCCGATGTGCTGGCGCCGATCCCGCTGTCCGCGCAGCGCCTTGCAGAGCGCGGCTTCAACCAGTCCTGGGAAATCGCCCGGCCCCTGGCACGCCGGCTGGGCGTGCGCGCCGCGCCGACGCTCCTGGCGAGGCTGCGCGATACACCGGCCCAAGCCACGCTGGACCTGCCCGCGCGGCAGGCCAACCTGCAGGATGCCTTCGGCCTCGGGTCCGGCCATGACGTTGCGGGCCAGCATATCGGCCTGGTCGACGATGTGATGACCAGCGGCGCCACCTTGGGCGAAGCGGCGCGGCTCCTGAAAGCCAGCGGCGCGGCGCGCGTGACGCTGGTGGTCGCCTTGCGCACGCCGTAGCGCAGCCCATGGGCCCGGCGTGACAGCCGGCCCCCGGCAGGGTAAGCTGCCCAGCGTTTCACGGCTGCGGCGCCCCTGGCCCGCCCCTCCACATGTTCAATGTCGTCCTGGTCGAACCCGAGATCCCGCCGAACACCGGCAATGTGATACGGCTGTGCGCCAACACCGGTGCGCGCCTGCACCTTGTCAAGCCGCTCGGCTTTCCGCTGGAAGACGCGCGCATGCGCCGCGCCGGCCTGGATTATCACGAGTACGCCAGCATGCGCGTGCACGAGAACTGGGACGCGCTGATGGAAAGCGAGCGGCCCGACCCGGCCCGCATGTTCGCGCTGACCACCCATGGCTCGACGCCCTTCGGCCAGGTCAGCTTCCAGCCCGGGGACTGGTTTGTGTTCGGCTCGGAAACGCGCGGGCTGGCGCCGGAGCGGCGCGAATGGTTTCCCACCGCGCAGCGCATCCGGCTGCCCATGCGGCCGGACAACCGCAGCCTCAACCTCTCCAATACCGTCGCGGTCGTGGTGTTCGAAGCCTGGCGCCAGAACGGCTTTGCCGGCGGGGCCTGAGGCCGCCGCTGGCGCACTTTCTTATTCCGGCTGCACCCCCGCCACGCGGATCACCTTGTCCCAGCGCACCTTCTCGCTCGCCATGGTCTGGCGCAGCGATTGCGGCGCGGTGCCGGCCGGCACGAAATACTGGGCGCGCATCTTGGCGCGCACGTCCTCGCTGCCGATGATGGCCACCAGCTCGCGATAGAGCCGGTCGATCACCGGCGCGGGCGTGCCCGCCGGGGCCAGCACCGCTTGCCATGAAATCGCCTCGAAGCCGGGATAGCCGGATTCCGCCACGGTTGGCACCGCGGGCAGCAGGCTGGTGCGCCCGCTGGTGGTGACCGCGATGATGCGCAGCTTGCCAGCGGTCACCAACGGCATGGCGATGGCCGGCACCATGAAACCGGCCTGCACCTGACCGCCGACCATGGCGGTGGTGATCTGCGCAAACCCCGGATAAGGGAYGTGCTGCAGGTCGATGCCGGCGGCCGCCTTGAGCTGCTCCATGGCCAGGTGGGCAGCGCTGCCGTTGCCGACCGACCCGTAGTTCAGCACACCCGGCCGGGAACGGGCGAGGGCCACGAACTCCCGCACGTCATGCACCGGCAGGCGGGCATCCACCACCAGCACATTGGGCGAAGTTGCCACCAGCGACACGGGGGCGAGCTGGCGCACCGGGTCGTAGCCGAGATGGCGCGACAAGGTGGGCGCGGTGACCAGCGGCCCATTGATCGTGAGCAGCAAGGTATAGCCGTCCGGAGCGGCCCTGGCCACCATGCCGGTACCGATATTGCCGCCCGCGCCCGGGCGGTTCTCCACCACGACCGCTTGTCCGAGCGCCGCGGCCAGCTTCTCGGTCAGCAGGCGCGCGATCAGGTCGGGCGAGGACCCGGCCGGGAACGGCACCATCATGCGGACCGGCTTTACCGGCCAGGGCTGGGCGGACGCGGGCGCAGCCAGCGCCGTGCCAGCCACGCCAGGCATGGCACAGGCGGCAAGGGCTTTCAGGATGCGGCGACGATCTTCCATCGCGCGCTCACTCATCGCGCGCATCGCGCTGGAGCAGCCGCGCCACCGCATCGGCGGCAGGCAGCCCCTCGAAAAGCACGGCGCATACCGCGCGCGTGATCGGCATCTCGACGCCCTTGGCCGCGGCCAGCGCCGCCACGGCCTGCGCGCAGCGCACGCCTTCGGCAACGTGGCCCAACTCGGCCAGGATCTGCGCCAGCGTCTTGCCCTCGGCCAGTTGCTGGCCGACCTTGCGATTGCGCGAGAGATCGCCCGTGGCGGTCAGGATCAGGTCGCCCATGCCCGCCAGGCCCATGAAGGTTTCGACGCGTCCGCCCAGCGCCATGCCGAGCCGGGTCATTTCGGCCAGGCCGCGCGTTACCAGCGCGGCGCGCGCGTTCAGGCCCAGGCCCAGGCCATCGCTGGCGCCGGTGGCGATCGCCAGCACGTTCTTGACCGCGCCCCCCACCTCGGCGCCGACCAGGTCGTCGCTGCCGTAGATGCGCATGGCATGGTGATGGAACGCCTGCTGAGCGAACTCGGAGAGTGCCGGCGAGGTGCCCGCCACGGTCAGCGCGCAGGGCAGGCCCAGCGCCACTTCACGGGCAAAACTCGGGCCGGTCAGCACGCCGTAGCTGGTGTCGGCGAGACGGCCGGCGGCAGTGAGTTCTTCGCGCACCATCTGGTGCGGCAAGGCATTGGTGCCGGCTTCGAAGCCCTTGCACAGCCAGAGCATGCGCAAACCCCCGGCCTGGCTCGCGGCCAGCCTGCGCGTCATTTCGCGCAGGCCCGAAACTGGCGTGGCGACGATCACCAGGCCATCGGGCTCGATATCGGCATGCGCCGCGGCCCGCTCGAAATCGGGTTCCACCAAGAGCCGCCCGGACAGCGGCACGCCCGGCAGGTAGGTAGCATTGACGCGGTCGGCGCCGATCGCGGCCAGCTGGGCGGCATCTCGCCCCCACAGCACCACATCGTGGGCCGCGGCGGCATGGCTGGCGAGCGCGGTGCCCCAGGCACCTGCACCGAAGACAGTGATTTTCATGACGGTTTGCCTCGCTTGTTCGGCCTCGAAACCTTAAGCCTTGCGCGCCACGAATGACGCGAACCGGAAAGACAAAACGGGGCCGA
Organism: Cupriavidus sp. YAF13; assembly: GCF_052113425.1. Classification (NCBI taxonomy): domain Bacteria; kingdom Pseudomonadati; phylum Pseudomonadota; class Betaproteobacteria; order Burkholderiales; family Burkholderiaceae; genus Cupriavidus; species Cupriavidus sp. YAF13. Next base: position 95,576 of record NZ_JBFRDD010000006.1, on the reverse strand, counting down.
AGCCCCGTCTTTGCGACATCCTGCAGCAGGATCAGTGACGAGCCTGGCTGCCGTCGGGCATCACGATGCCGCTGTTGCCACCTTGTGCGGTTTCCGCTTCTTCCATCGCGGCCTGCAGGCGCTGTTCGTACAGGGCCTGGAAGTTGATTTCCGACAGATGAATGGCCTGGAAGCCGGCGCGGGTGATCACGTCGGCGATATTGCTACGCAGGTACGGGTAGAGAATGGTCGGGCAGGCAATGCCCAGCAGCGGGTCGAGCTGCTCCACCGGCACGTTGCGGATATCGAAGATGCCGGCCTGGTGGGCTTCCACCAGGAAGGCAACCTTGTCCTGCACCTTGGTGGTCACGGTACCGGTCACAACGACTTCGAAGATGCCTTCCTGGAGCTGCGAGGCACCCACGTTCACCTGCACTTCCACGGCCGGCGCTTCGGTTTCGAGGAAGATGCCGGGCGAATTCGGCTGCTCGAGCGACATGTCCTTCAGGTACACGCGCTGGATGTTGAAGAACGGCTGGTCTTCCTGCTGATTGTTCTGCTGGTCGCTCATGAAAGGCTTCCGGAAAAATGGGCGTTGGGGGCCAGGCGTGCGGGACATTGGCACCCTGGGCGGGATTGGCCCAGGGTCACGGCCCGGGTCGGCACCCGGTTGGAAAACGTATATGGTACATGACGCGGGTGGCGAATTCACCCGCAGCGAGGCAGGCGGCGCGTCAGGCTGCCAGCAGCGGCACCAGTCCGCCCTGGCGATCGAGCGCCGAGAGGTCGTCGAAGCCACCGACATGGGTCTCGTCGATGTAGATCTGCGGCACGGTGCGGCGACCGGTGCGGCTCATCATTTCCTCGCGCTTGCCGGGCTCGCGGTCGATCAGGATCTTCTCGATCGCCTCCACGCCCTTGGCCTTCAGAAGGCGCTCGGCCATCTGGCAATACGGACAAACTACCGTGCTGTACATTACAACGCGGGCCATGCGCATCTCCTTGAAAAACGGAATCCGGAAGTTGGTCGGGTGCTCGCAAGCCGGGGCAGCGGCGGCAACGGAGGACGTGCCCCCGGCGCCGCTTGCCTGCGCCGCTTACTTGACGACGGGCAGACCGGCTTGCTGCCAGGCGGCAAGGCCGCCTTCGAGCGAATAGATCTCACTGTAACCGGCTTCCTTCAGGGCTGCTTGACCCTTGCCCGAGCGCTGGCCGGTCTGGCACACGACGATGATGGGGACGGACTTGTCCTTTGCAAGGCTGGCGGCACGGCTTGCCAGGTCGGAAAGTGGCGCACTCTTGGCTTGCGGCAGGTGGCCCTTGGCGTATTCGGTGGCTTCCCGGATATCCACGACCACGGCATTGCGCTTGTTGATCAGCTGGGTAGCGGCGGCCGGGTTGACGGTCTTGCCGGAGGTTCCGCGCGAGATGGCGGGCCACGCCAGCAGGCCGCCCGACACGACGGCGAGGGCGATCAAGGCAAGGTTGTTGTAGTCGGCGAAGAAATTCACGTTGGCATTCCGGTGGGTTGAGTCGGCGGCATTATAAAATAGACGGTTTGGCGCCCGCGACCCGCTATTGTCTCCTAGTTGACACATGTGCGGCGGTATGTGGCAGGGCGCACACAGGTTTCTCACGCTTTGGAAGCAGCATGTACAAACTCGTTCTCATCCGCCACGGCGAATCCACGTGGAATCTCGAAAACCGCTTCACCGGCTGGGTCGACGTCGACCTCACCGACACCGGCGTGGCCCAGGCCAAGCTGGGCGGCAAGCTGCTGCGCGAGGCAGGGCTGGCCTTCGATGTAGCGTACACCTCGGTGCTCAAGCGTGCCATCCGCACGCTGTGGCACGTGCAGGACGAAATGGACCTGATGTGGATTCCGGTCCGGAACGAATGGCGCCTGAACGAACGCCACTATGGCGCGCTGTCCGGCCTGAACAAGGCCGAAACCGCCGCCAAGTTCGGCAACGAGCAGGTGCTGGTATGGCGCCGCAGCTACGACACCCCGCCGCCGGTGCTCGAAGTGGACGATCCGCGTGCGGCTTACGACGATCCGCGCTACGCGCAAGTGCCGCGCGAGCAGATTCCGCTGACCGAATGCCTGAAGGACACGGTCGAGCGCGTGCTGCCGCTATGGAACGAATCGATCGCCCCCGACATCAAAGCGGGGAAGCGCGTGGTAATCGCCGCCCATGGCAACAGCATCCGCGCGCTGGTGAAATACCTGGACCAGATCTCGGATGACGACATCGTTGGCATCAACATCCCCAATGGCACCCCGCTCGTGTACGAGCTGGACGCCGACTTGCGCCCGCTGCGTCATTACTACCTGGGCGACCAGGAAGCAATCGCAGCCTCCCTGGCCGCCGTGGCGAACCAAGGCAAGGCAAACTGAGGCCCAGGCCGGGCGCGCGCCGCGAGGCTCGCCCGGCCGCCTCAGGCAGTGGACCAGGCCTTTTTTGCCGCTCCCTCTTATACTGTCGGACAAATCCGGCCGGTGCGATGCGCCAGGCCGGCTCCGACACAGCACAATCCTCACACGTTCAGGCAGCCCTCATGCGTAAGACGCTCAAGAACATCAGTCTTGTTACTGCCGGACTCGTTGCCGGCGTGCTCGCCACGCTGCAACTATCGGCCACGGCGCAGAATTCGCCGGGGCCGCTGCCGCTGGAGCAGTTGCGCTTGATGGCCGACATCTTCGGCCAGATCAAGCGCGAATATGTCGAGCCGGTGGATGACAAGAAGCTGCTGACCGAAGCCATCAAAGGCATGGTCGCCAGCCTGGATCCGCATTCGGCCTATCTGGACGAGAAGGACTTCAAGGAACTGCAGGAAGGCACGCGCGGACGCTTCGCCGGCCTGGGGATCGAAATCTCGCAGGAAGAAGGGCTGGTCAAGGTGATCAACCCGATCGAAGACACCCCCGCCTTCCGCGCCGGCATCCAGCCCGGCGACCTGATCACCCGCATCGACGACAAGCCCGTGCGCGGCCTGCCGCTGGAGCAGGCCGTCAAGCGCATGCGCGGCGAGCCGGGCACCAAGGTCACGCTGACCATCTACCGCAAGAGCGACGAGCGCACCTTCCCGGTGTCGATCACGCGCGCGGAGATCCGCGTGCAGTCGGTCAAGGCCAAGCTGATCGACAATGACCGCCTCGCCTGGGTCCGCCTGACCAGCTTCCAGGAACGCACGGTGGCCGACCTGGGCAAGAAACTGGACGAACTGGCCCAGAAGAACCCCAACCTGAAGGGCGTGATCCTGGACCTGCGCAACAACGGCGGCGGCGTGCTGCAAGGCGCGGTCGGCGTGGCGGCAGCCTTCCTGCCCGACGACGTGACCGTGGTCTCGACCAATGGCCAGGTGCCCGATGCCAAGCGCGTCTACAAGACCACGTTCAACAACTACCGGCTGTCCTCGCTCGAGGACGATCCGCTCAAGGACCTGCCGGCGCTGTATAAAAAGATCCCGATGGTGGTGTTGACCAACGCCTACTCGGCGTCGGCCTCCGAAATCGTTGCCGGCGCGCTGCAAGACCACAAGCGCGCGCTGATCATGGGCAAGACCACGTTCGGCAAGGGCTCGGTGCAGACCGTGCGCCCGCTCACCAACGACACCGGCATCAAGCTGACCATCGCGTACTACTACACGCCGACGGGCAAGTCGATCCAGGCCAAGGGCATCCGCCCGGACATCCCGGTCGACCAGAACCCGGAAGGCGATCCTGACGACGCGCTGATCACCCGCGAGATCGACACCGAGCGCCACCTGCACAACAAGCAGGAATCGGAAGAGCCCGAGATGAACGAGCGCGAACAGCGCCGCGTCGAGGAACTGCGCCGCCTCGAGGAAGAAAACGCCAAGAAGACGCAGGAAGAGCGCGACAAGGAACGCAAGAAGAAGCCGATCGAGTTCGGCTCGGCCGAGGACTTCATGCTGCAGCAAGCCATTGCCCAGCTCGAAGGCCAGCCGGTCAAGCGCTCCAAGTCCAAGCTCGAAGCCGTGGCCACGTCGGACAAGCCGGCCAAGCCTGCGGCAGCCAAGGCGGCTACCCCGGCCAAGCCGGCCACCAAGGCACCAGCCGGCGCGCCGCCGGCCAGCGCCCCGATGGGCACGCCGCTGGGCACGCCGACCGGCAAGGCTCCCTGAAATCCTGATGAATAACAGCGGCCCTGCGGGGCCGCTTTTGCATTGCACGCCATGAACGACGATCAACTGCTGCGCTATTCGCGGCATATCCTGCTCGACGAACTCGGCATCGAGGGCCAGAGCCGGTTGCTCGCCAGCCACGCGCTGGTGATCGGCGCGGGCGGCCTGGGCGCTGCCGCCCTGCCCTACCTGGCCTCGGCCGGCGTGGGCACCATCACCGTGGTCGATGACGACGTGGTCGACCTGACCAACCTGCAGCGCCAGGTGATCCACACCACCGCCAATGTCGGACGCCCCAAGGTGGAATCGGCGCGGGAGGGCATGCTGCGCATCAACCCGGGCATCGACGTGCGCCTGGTGCAAGCGCGCGTAGGCGCCGCGGAGTTAGCGCGCCTGGTGGCTGATGCCGACGTGGTGCTCGATTGCTGCGACAACTTCGACACGCGCCAGGCCGTCAACCGCGCCTGCGTGCAGCACCGCGTGCCCCTGGTGTCCGGCGCGGCCCTGCGCTTCGACGGGCAGATCAGCGTGTTCGACCGCCGCCAGCCAGGCGCGCCCTGCTATGCCTGCCTGTTCCCGCCCTCGCAGCCGGCTCAGGAAGTGGCTTGCGCCACCATGGGCGTGTTCGCGCCGCTGGTGGGAATGGTGGGCACGGTGCAGGCGGCCGAGGCCCTCAAGCTGCTGATGGGCGTCGGCACCACCCTGGCCGGCCGCCTGCTGATGGTCGATGCGCTTGGCATGGAATGGACCACGATGCGCCTCGCGCGCGTGGCCGATTGCGAAGTCTGCGGTGGCGCGCACGCGCAAGCCGCCCCCTAGGCGGCCTGCGCGCGTTCAGGCGCGGGTGCGCTCACGCAGGAAAGCCAGCACCGCGGCGCGCTCGCCGCGGAACACGATCCTGGCCTCGCGCTGTTCGCGCTGGTAGGCGTACATCGGGTCGTAGTATTGCTGCAGCAGCAAGGCGATCCAGCCCAGATGCAGGTCGGTCTCGCCCGTTTCCTCCTGGCGCGCCAGCGCTTGGTCCAGCAAGGCCGAGAGCCGCTCGTAGCGCGTACCGCCGAGCCGCTTGGCAATGGCCGCCATGGCATCGCGCAGGCGCGCCGCGTAAGCGGCGAAACCCGCCTGCTCACCCAGCGCCGCCATGAACTCCCCCGACAGGCCAAGCACGTAGTCTTCCAGCACGCGGCGCACGCGCGCCTCGAAGGATTCCTCCAGCCAGACCAGTGGCGCTAGCTGAATCGCCTGGTAGAAGGCCTGCGGCAGGTTGCGCGCGCCGATGAAGCGCCCCTCGTCCTCGACCACCAGCGCCGGCAGCCCGGCCGCGCGATGGCGCAGCAGCGAAATCGCCAGGCCATTCTCGAAATCGATCTGCGTGGGCTGCGCTACCGTGCGCCGGCCAAAGCTGGACCCGCGGTGCCGAGCCAGGCCCTCCAGGTCGATGGCGGCGTCCCGGCTGCCGCTCGGGCCCGTGACCAGGTCGGCGATCAGCTCGGTGATCAGCTCAGTCTTGCCGCTCCCGGTCATACCGCCCAGCACCAGCAAGCTGCATTCAGCGGCGGCCGCATCGAGGGTCTCGATCAGGAAGCTGCGCATCGCCTTGTAGCCGCCCGTCACACGCGGATAAGCGATACCGGCGTCCTCGCGCAGCCATTGCTGCACGATCTGCGAGCGCAGGCCGCCGCGGAAGCAATACAGGTAGCCGTCGGGATGCGCCCGCGCAAAAGTCGCCCAGCCCGCGGTTCGCGCCGCGCGGATTTCGCCGGTCACCAACTGGTGGCCTAGCGCGAGCGCGGCCTGCGGCCCTTGCTCCTCATAGCACAAGCCAACCTGGTGCCGCTCGGCATCGTCCATCAGCGGCAGGTTAACCGCGCCTGGAAACGCGCCGCGCGCGAACTCCACCGGCGCGCGCGCATCGAGCAGCGGCGCACCGGACACAAAGAGCTGGCGAAAGTCGGCCGTGTCCTCGCGCATCAGATCACCTCGACGGCATACCGGCCCTGCTCGACGAACTCGCCGACCGGCGCCAGTGCCAGGCCAAACTCCGCGCAAGCGCCATGGAATGCGGCCTCGCCAGCAGGCTCGACCGCCACCAGCAAGCCTCCGCTGGTCTGCGGATCGCACAGCAAGGCGCGCTGCACCTCGCTCAACGCGCCACCCTGGTTGCCGATCCCCGCGCCAATTCGCGCGCCGTAGCTATCGAAGTTGCGCTGGGTGCCGCCTGGCACGCAACCGGCCTCGACGTAGCGCAGCACTTCCGGCAGCAACGGCACGGCGGCGTGGTCAAGACGCGCGGTGAGGCGGCTGCCGTCTGCCATCTCGACAAGGTGCCCGAGCAGGCCAAAGCCCGTGACATCCGTCATGGCCCGCACACCGGCCAGCTTGCCGAAGCGGCTGCCGGGACGATTGAGCACGCACATCCAGTCGCGCGCCAGGTGGATATCCTCGGCGCGCAGCTTGCCCTGCTTCTCGGCGGTGGTCAGCACGCCGATGCCCAGCGGCTTGGTCAGGTACAGCCGGCAGCCGGCGGTCGCGGTGTCGTTGCGTTTCAGGTGCGCGCGGTCGACCACGCCAGTCACCGCAAGCCCGAAGATAGGCTCCGGCGCATCGATGGAATGCCCGCCGGCAAGCGGGATGCCCGCTTCCTCGCAGGCGCGGCGCCCACCTGCCACCACCTCGCGCGCCACCTCGGGCGGCAGCAGCTTGACTGGCCAGCCGAGGATGGCGATGGCCAGCAGCGGATCGCCCCCCATGGCGTAGATGTCGCTGATGGCGTTGGTGGCGGCGATGCGTCCGAAGTCGAACGGGTCATCGACGATCGGCATGAAGAAATCGGTGGTGGACACCACGCCACGGCCCGCTTCCAGCCCATCCAGCGCATAAACCGCCGCATCGTCGCGCGAGGCATTGCCGACCCACAGGCGCGGATCGAGATGCTGGTTGCCGCTGCCGGCAAGGATCACGTCGAGCACCTGCGGCGAAATCTTGCATCCGCAGCCGGCACCATGGCTGTACTGCGTCAGGCGGATCGGGTCTGCCATGATGCTGGCTCCGGTCGTTTGGTTTGGTTTAGCGTGGTGTAGTGTGGTGCGATGCCGATTCGGCTCCCTTCTCCGCAGCATAGGCGTATCGCGCTCAAGCTGGCGCAAGCATCGGCCCTGGCAAGGGCGGTCAGGCTGAGGGAAGAATGGGAATCTGAATGATAAGGGTTACCGCCTGGATGCGGGCGGAACCGGCAGCACCGAGTGGCGCCGCGCGGTTGCGGCCACTGGGTTCTTGCGAACTTGCGGCCGGCTGCTGGGCGGATTATTGCTCGCCCGGCTCCATCTGCGATTGCAGATAGTTCGGCAGGCCAACCTTGTCGATCAGGTCGAGCTGCGTCTCGAGGAATTCGATGTGCTCTTCGGTATCGGTCAGGATCTCGACCAGGATCTCGCGGCTGACGTAGTCGCCCACCGATTCGCAATACGTAATGCCTTCCTTGACGGTGGCATGCGCGCCTTGCTCGAGCTTCAGGTCGCACTTGAGCATTTCCGGGGTGTCTTCGCCCAGCAGCAACTTGTTGAGGTCCTGCAGATTGGGCAGGCCGTCAAGCATCAGGATGCGATCGATCAGGCGATCGGCATGCTTCATCTCGCCAATGGATTCCTTGTACTCGATATCGCCGAGCTTCTTCAGGCCCCAGTGGCGGTACATGCGAGCGTGCAGGAAGTATTGGTTGATCGCGGTCAGCTCGTTCTTCAGCTGCGCGTTCAGATGCTGGATGACCTTCTTGTCACCTTTCATTGGTGGCTCCTTGTTGCAACGGGCCCCCGCAAAAACGCGAAGCGGCGCAAGGCGCGCCGCAGGCAGTCAAAACAAGCGAATACGCGCCGCAACCTGAAAGTTGCGGGCGAGTTTAAGCAACCAGCTCAGTGCGCTGGTCGTTCGCGACTGCCGGGTCCCGAGTGTCCATTATGGCACGTGGGCCCGATGACGAACAGGAAGAAATGGGCACGACCTGGATGGTGGAGACCTTGACGTTGCGTACCGCCGCGACGCCTTCACAAAGCACCTGTTGAGCGCATTCGCGACAGCGGCCACAGCACGTGCCAACACCCAGCGTTTCAGCCAGCTCGTCGAGCGTGGACACGCCTAGATGCGCAGCGCCATGAATTTCTCGGTCGGTAACCTGATTGCAGATGCAAACGTACACAAATCCCTCCTTGGGAGAGGGGTGACACCGGCATGTCACCCGCGATGTACGCCAGAATATCAGAGATCGAAAATGATAACAATTCCCATTAAGCCACAAAGGGTACATGCCAAGAACGCGGCACTTACCCCGGGGATTGCAGAGACAGGGAACGTCACAACCAGCAAAAAAGAGACCTGGAAACCATCTGCCGGCGTTGGATTTTCGTAAAAACCTTAACGCAGTCAGGGTTGTCAGAGCAGTTTCAACGCGCAGGCGAGCTCCTCCGGCTCGTAAGCGCTCAGCACCTGCTCCACCAGCCGCTCCAGTCTTTCGCAGTCGGCATGCAGGACTTCCTGCTTGACCCGCAGCAACTGCGAGGGATGCATCGAGAACTCGCGCAGCCCCATGCCCAGCAGCAGGCGCGTCATGGCGGGATCCCCGGCCATCTCCCCACACACCGCCACCGGCACGCCAGCGCGGTTGGCCTCGCGGATGGTGCGGGCGATCAGTTGCAGCACCGCGGGGTGCAGCGGGTCGTAGAGATGCGCGACGGCATTGTCGGCACGGTCGATGGCCAGCGTGTACTGGATCAGGTCATTGGTGCCGATGGAGAGAAAATCCATGCGCCGCAGGAACAGCGGCAGCATCAGCACCGCGGCCGGGATCTCGATCATCGCCCCGACCTTGATGTTGGGGTCGAACGCCTGGCCGCGCGCGTCGAGCTGGCGCTTGGCCTGCGCGATCAGGTCCAGCGTCTGGTCGATCTCGCGGGCATGAGCCAGCATCGGGATCAGGAGCCGGACCGGGCCAAAGGCCGAAGCACGCAGCAGCGCGCGCAACTGGGTCAGGAACATGGCCGGCTCGGACAGCGACCAGCGGATCGCGCGCAAGCCCAGCGCCGGATTGAGGGCCGTCTCGAAATCGTCGCCGCGGCCATCCCGGCCGTCGCGGCCATCCAGTGGCTTGTCGGCGCCGATGTCGATGGTGCGGATCGTGACCGGCAGCCCGTGCATGGCGTCCACGGCGCCGCGGTACGCCTCGAATTGCTCTTCCTCGTCGGGCAGCTCGCCGCGCCGGTTCATGAACAGGAATTCGGAGCGGAACAGGCCCACGCCAACCGCGCCCGCGGTCAGCGCCGCGGTGGCATCTTCCGCCATCTCGATATTGGCCAGCAGGTCGATCTCGAGCCCGTCCAGCGTCACCGCGGGCGTATGGCGCAGGCGCTGCAGGCGCTTCTTTTCCAGCGCGCGCTCGCTCTGCCGGTGGCGGTACTCCTCAAGGATGATCGCGGACGGATCCACGATGACCAGGCCCGCATCGCCGTCGATGATGACCCAATCGTCCTGGCGGATCAGCTCACTGGCGCTCTGCACGCCCACGGCGGCGGGGATGTCGAGGCTGCGCGCCACGATGGCGGTATGGGAAGTGCGTCCGCCAAGGTCGGTCACAAAGCCGTGGAACACGGTGTGGCGGAACTGCAGCATGTCGGCCGGCGAGATGTCGTGGGCGACCACGATCACGCCGGGCGCGGGCTCGCCGTCGGGAGCCAGAGAGGAAGGTGGCACCGGGGCCGGGGCCAGCACGGCCGCGCCGGCCAGCACCTTGAGGATGCGCTCGACCACCTGGCGGATGTCCGCCTTGCGTTCACGCAGGTATTCGTCCTCGATTTCGTCGAACTGGCGCATCAGCTCTTCGAGCCGCGTGGTCAGCGCCCATTCGGCGTTGTAGCGCCGGTTGCGGATCAGCGCCTCGGGCTCGCGCGCCAGCGCCTCGTCATCGAGGATCATGGCATGCACGTCGAGGAAGGCGCCCAGTTCTTCCGGCGCCTCGCGCGGCAGATCCCGCTTGAGCGTGACCAGCTCGGCCCGCACCGCCRCACGCGCCGAGCGCAAGCGCTCGACCTCGGCATCAAGCCGGTCTTCGTCGACCAGGTAATGGGAGACATCAAGCGCGGCAGGCGCCAGCAAATGCGCGCGCCCGATGGCGACGCCGCGCGAAACCGGGATGCCGTGCAGGGCAAATGGCATGTACCGCTCCGTCCGGAACGTTTAAAAAGTCTGGCCAGGGCCAGCCACCTTGGAAACGGCTTCAGGATGTGCGGCGATGCGGCCCCGGCCAGGCCCGCTGCGGCGTTCGGTGCCGCCGCCTTTCATCCCCCGGCCTCCTACTCCCCTTCGCCGAAGCGATTGGCGATGAGCGCCAGCAACGCGTCCATGGCCTCTTGCTCATCGGGCCCGTCGGTCTCGATGGTCACGGTGGAGCCGATGCCGGCGGCCAGCATCATCACACCCATGATGCTCTTGGCGTCGACCTGCCGACCATTGCGCGACATCTTGACCTGACTGACGAAGTTGCCCGCCAGTTGCGTCAGCTTGGCGGAAGCACGGGCATGCAGCCCAAGCTTATTGATTATGTTGGTGTCCCTCTGCAGCATATTTGTCGGGATGATTTGCGATCTGGTTCTGGACGGTGGTGGAGCCTACCTGCAGTACACCCTGCGAGCCCCCTGCCAACGCCTTGAGGGCGAGCTGGTCGAGTTTCTCGGCACGGTAGCAGATGGCGCGCACCAGCATGGGAAGATTGACGCCGGCAAGCACCTTGACGCGGCCCGGCTCGGCGAGGCGCGCGGCAATGTTGGCCGGCGTGGCGCCAAAGATGTCGGTCAACACCAGCGCGCCGTTGTCTTCGCAGACTTCGGCCAGGCGGCGCCGGGCCTCGGCCAGCACGGCGGCGGGCTCGGCGTCTGGCATGACGTCGATCGCCTCGAGCCGTTGGGGCTGGCCGCAGTAGACGTGGGCGGCGCACTCGCGCAATGCCGAAGCCAGCGGGGCGTGCGCGATGATCAGGATGCCTGCCATGGTGGTGAATCCGTTGGATTGACGCGATTGTAGCAGGCAGCCCGCCCGTGATTCAGCGCGAACGCGCCTGTACCGCGTGCTCGAGGGCGTCGATGAACATGGCAGCCACCTGGAACCCGGTCTGCTGCGTGATTTCCTGGAAGCACGTCGGGCTGGTCACATTGACCTCGGTCAGGTAGTCGCCGATCACGTCCAGCCCAACCAGCAGCAGGCCTTGTTCCCACAGGCCCGGGGCCAGCGCCTCGGCGATCTCGCGATCGCGCGCCGAGAGCGCCTGGGCGCGGCCGGTGCCGCCCGCCGCCAGGTTGCCGCGCACTTCGCCGTCCTTGGGAATACGCGCCAGCGAGTACGGCACGGGCACGCCGCCAATCAGCAGGATGCGCTTGTCGCCGTCTTTGATCTCGGGAATATAACGTTGCACCATCAGGGTGCGCGCACCGTTTTCCCCCAGCGTCTCGATGATGGCGCCAAGATTCAGGCCATCCGCGCCAACCCGGAAGATCCCCATCCCGCCCATGCCATCAAGAGGCTTTAAAATCACATCACGATGCTCGGCGTGGAACGCGCGAATACGATCCGCGTCACGGGTGACCAGGGTTGGCGTGATGTATTCGGGATAGCGGGCAATCGCCAGCTTTTCGGAATGGTCGCGGATCGCCTGCGGCTTGTTGAACACATTGGCGCCCTGCGACTCGGCCAGCTCCAGCAGCCAGGTGCTGGTCACGTACTCCATGTCGAAGGGCGGATCCTTGCGCATCACGATCGCATCGAAGCCGGTCAGTGGCTGCAGGCCGGGCTCGCCCGCACGGTACCAGTCATGGGCGTCGCCCGTCAGCTGCAGCGGGCGCACCACCGCCTCGACCTGATGGGCCGACAGCGACAGTTGCGACTGCAGGCAGGCAAACAACTCATGGCCGCGCTCGACCGCCTCCACCATCATGGCGTAGGTCGAATCCTTGTAGGTCTTGAAGGTGTCCAGCGGGTCGGTAATAAACAGAATGCGCATGTTGGCTCGTCCCGGTCGCAGCGTTTGTCTCAGAGAATCGGATTAGGGTCGGTCTTCTCGAGTTCCAGCGACGCCGCCAGCAAAGCCAGCCGCGCCACCACACCATACATATAGAAGCGGTTCGGCACGGCCGCGCCCGGTTTGGCATGGCTGTCCGGAATGCCGTTGGGCGCGAACGCCAGCGGCACGAAATGCGCGCCCGGCGCATTCAGGTTCTCGTCGTTGCCGCGACCTGTATGGACGCGGTAGAAGCCACCGACCACATAGCGGTCGATCATGTACACCACCGGCTCGGCCACCGCCTCGTTGACCTTCTCGAAGGTGTGCACGCCTTCCTGGATGATGACGTCGTTGACCTCAAGGCCTTCCTTGACGACACTCATCTTGTTGCGTTCCTTGCGGTTCAGCCCCTTGATCTCGGACGGATCCTTGATGGTCATGATGCCCATGCCATAAGTGCCGGCATCGGCCTTGACCACGACATACGGCGTTTCCTTGATGCCATACTCGCGGTATTTCTTGGCGATCTTCTTGAGCACGCCTTCGACCGAATCGGCCAGCGCCTCCTCGCCAATGCGCTCATGGAAATCGATGCCCCCGCACTTGGCGAAGTACGGGTTGACCATCCACGGATCCACGTCGATCAGCTTGGCGAACTTCTTGGCGACTTCGTCGTAGGCCGAGAAATGGCTCGACTTGCGGCGCGTGGACCAGCCCGCGTGCAGCGGCGGCAGCAGGTATTGCTCGTTGATGTTCTCCAGGATCGGGGGAATGCCGGCGGAGAGATCGTTGTTGAGCAGGATCGAGCAGGGATCGAAGTCCTTCAGGCCCAGGCGGCGGCCACGCGCGCCGAGGCGGGCCAGCGGCTCCACCACCAGCGTCTGGCCATCGGGAAGCTCGATCGGCGTGGGTTCGGTGATGTCTTCGGACAGCGAGCCCAGGCGGACGTTGAGGCCGGCCTGGCGCATGATCAGCGACAGCCGCGCCACGTTCTGCAGGTAGAACATGTTGCGGGTGTGGCGCTCGGGGATCAGCAGCAGGTTCTTGGCGTCGGGGCAGATCTTCTCGATCGCCGCCATCGCCGCCTGGACTGCCAGGGGCAGCATYTCCGGCGCCAGGTTGTTGAACCCGCCCGGGAACAGGTTGGTATCGACCGGGGCCAGCTTGAARCCGGCGTTGCGCAGGTCGACCGAACAGTAGAACGGAGGCGTATGTTCCTGCCATTCCAGCCTGAACCAGCGCTCGATGGACGGCGTCGCATCCAGGATCTTTTTTTCCAGCTCGAGCAGCGGACCGTTCAGCGCGGTGATGAGATGCGGGACCATAAACATCCTATTGATCGTCTTTATCGTTCGCCCAGATTGTAGAGGAACGGCCAATTGGCTGCTGGCGCCGCCTGAATAAGCATATGCGAGCGCCGGCATAAGGGATAAGGGATACGGATATGGGGATGGGGGCCCGGAATAAAAGGGGGAGGCCCGAAGAGGGATCCAAAGCACTTCCGGGCGGTCTGCCAGCCGGGCCGGGAGGCAAAAAAAAGCGCGGCAGGAGCCGCGCTTTCAAATGGCCTGACAGATACGGGGAGCGTTCTGCAGGTGGAGGAAACTGCCTCACTGGCACTGTATGTGCGGCCCCCCTCAAAAACAATTGAAGCTTTTTAAGATCGGATTTAAGCACTTTACGAAAAAGCCGCCGGCTCCGCTTCCCGCCTGGGCAGCCGCCCGCGGCGGACGCCTGCAATGAAAAAAGCCCGGCACAAGGCCGGGCGAAACTCCTGAGAGAAGATTCCCAATCAGCTCTCCAGCACAACACCTTTACGATCAGGCTTCATACGCGGTCTCGCCGTGCGAGGTGATGTCCAGGCCCTCGCGCTCTTCTTCTTCCGGCACCCGCAGGCCGATCAGCATATCCACCAGCTTGAAGGCGACGAAAGCCACCACACCCGACCACACGATGGTGGTGAGCACGCCTTCGAACTGGATCCACACCTGGCCCACGATCGAATAATCGTCCGAGACCTTGTTGGCCACGTAGTCATAGACACCCGTGCCGCCGAGGCTCGGCGCGGCGAACACGCCGGTCAGCAGCGCACCCAGGATGCCGCCCACGCCGTGCACGCCGAAGACGTCGAGCGAGTCGTCCATGCCCAGCAGCTTCTTCAGGCCGGTTACGCCCCACAGGCACAGCAGGCCGGCGGCGATGCCGATCACGATCGAACCCATCGGGCCGACGAAGCCGGCCGCCGGGGTGATGGCCACCAGGCCAGCCACAGCGCCCGAAGCGCCGCCCAGCATCGAGGGCTTGCCCTTGCTGATCCATTCGCCGAAGGTCCAGGACAGCACGGCGGCGCAGGTCGCCAGCAGGGTGTTGACGAAGGCCAGTGCGGCCGAGCCGTTGGCTTCCAGCGCCGAGCCGGCGTTGAAGCCGAACCAGCCGAACCACAGCAGCGAGGCGCCCACCATGGTGAAGGTCAGGCTGTGCGGACGCAGGGCCTCACGGCCAAAGCCGATCCGCTTGCCGAACATGAAGGCACCCACCAGGCCAGCCACGGCTGCGTTGATGTGCACCACCGTGCCGCCAGCGAAGTCGAGCGCGCCCTTCTGGAACAGCCAGCCGCCCTTGGCCGTGGCTGCCGCGCCGGCTGCCGCGTCGGTGTACAGGTCAGGACCAGGCCAGAACCAGACCATGTGGGCCATCGGGATGTACGAGAAGGTGAACCACAGCACCACGAAGACCAGCACCGCCGAAAACTTGGCGCGTTCGGCGAAAGCGCCGATGATCAGGCCGCAGGTAATGGCTGCGAAGGCGCACTGGAAGGCGAAGTAAGCCAGTTCCGGCACCACCACGCCCTTGGAGAAGGTGGCAGCCACGGCATCGACATTGAGCCCCTTCATGAAGAGCCGGTCGGTGCCGCCAAAGAAGGCGTTACCCTCGGTGAAGGCGAAGCTGTAGCCGTAGATGGCCCACAGCAGCGACACCAGCGAGAAGATCACCAGGCACTGCATCAGCACCGACAGCATGTTCTTCGAGCGGACCAGGCCGCCGTAGAACAGCGCCAGGCCAGGCAGCGTCATCAGGATCACGAAGGCGGTGGAAACCAGCAGCCAGGCGGTATCGCCCTTGTTGGGCACCGGTGCGGGCGCTGCGGCAGGGGCGGCAGTCTCCGCAGGCGCAGCTGCCGCTGCCGCGGGAGCGGAGGCAGTTGCAGGCGCGGCAGTTGCAGGTGCGGTGGTGGCCGCCGGCGCGGAGGCTTCGGCCGCAGGCTTGTCCTGCGCCACGGCGTGGGTGGACAGGCCGATGCCGGCCGTGCCCAGGGCCAGCGCCATGGCGCCGGTTGTCAGGATGCGCTTGAACCAGGATTTCATTGTGATTAACCTCTTGTCGTTGGGCTGTGCGTCACAGCGCATCGCCGCCGGTTTCGCCGGTGCGGATGCGGATGACCTGCTCGATCGGTGCGACAAAGATCTTGCCGTCGCCAATCTTGCCGGTGCGCGCCGATTTCTCGATCGCCTCGATGGCCCGGTCGACCACGTCGTCCGGGACGGCCACTTCGATCTTCACCTTGGGCAGGAAATCCACGATGTACTCCGCGCCCCGGTACAGCTCGGTATGGCCCTTCTGGCGGCCGAAGCCCTTGACTTCAGTCACGGTGATGCCGGACACGCCCACGTCCGAGAGCGCTTCGCGCACCTCGTCGAGCTTGAACGGCTTGATGACGGCGATGATCAGTTTCATCCGATTTCTCCTCTGAGCGGGACGGCCCGGCCTCGCGTCCGGCGTCCGCTCAACCTGATGCGTGTTTAGAAAGTCTTGGTGATCGAAGCCCAGGCTGTGGCCTTGCCGACGTAGCGGCCCGGTACATTGGTATAGGCCGATTTGTGCGCATTGGTGTCGATATAAGCGATCGCCAGTGCGAAGCCCTTGCCCAGGTCCTTGGTCAGCCCGAGCTTCCAGTCGGTGTAGGAGGCACTGTTCACGTGCTTCACGTTCTGGTAGCCGACGTGGGCATTGAGCGTCAGGTCCCAGAAGTTCAGCGGCACATTGGCCGACAGGTCGGCGTAGTAGCTGTACTTGCTGTCAGCGAAGCCGAACAGGTTGGTCAGCGCCTGCGAGTACTTGAAGAACACCGGGCCAGCGCCAGCGCCGACATACAGTTCCGTGGTGTACGGGCGGGTGAAGCCGTTCGGGTAATCGCCCGGGTAGTAGTACTGCAGCACGCCTGCGTCATAGTTCCACTCGAGGCCGGCCAGCGTCACCGTGTTCTTGAAGCCGCCGTAGAAGTCCATCTCGATCGGTGCCGAGACTTTCGAATTGCTGTCGCCGAGCCAGCTGATGCTCGAGTTCCAGTTACCCACATAGAAGCCGCTCGAATGCGAGTAGTCGAACCCGCCCTGGATCGCCGGGCGGCGGTTGGTCTGCATCAAGCCGCGATAGCGATACTCACTGGCCAAGGTCACGTTGGCGGTGAAGGTGTGCGGCGAAGCCTCGGCGGCGGCGGCGGCGGCGGCGTCGGTAGGTGCACCGCCCTCCTGCGCATTGCTTTGGGCGAAGGCGGCGGGGGCGAGCCCGCAAAGCACAACTGCACTGGCGCTGACTGCAAGGGCCAACTTCTTCATGGGTGTGTTCTCCTTTTCCTCTGGCTCGGTACTCGTGTGTTTGAAAGTAGTTTGTAGAACGAGGCTCCTGTCACCATTACTGCAACTGCCGTGCCAGGAAGGAACCGTGGCGTGAGAGCGTCATTTTGTGCGCAAAAAGACATCGAATTGGACCAGGCCGACTGCCTCCCAGCGAACTGACTGACGTTAAAAGGTGTTACCAGCCCGCGCTGGCGCTTTCCCGGGGACGCTTGAAGCGCGATAATCGGCCCATGCCGGCGGCAAGTGCCGTGCACGCACCGCGTTTGCCCACACCCCGTTTCGGTGCACCGCGATGCAGCATGCCGAATCCCGCCCACCCAGTTATCCGCACCAAGGCGGTGCAACAGGAGAACCAGTATGAAACCCACCGATCTCTTCAACGATTTCCAGGCCAAGATCAGCGAAGCCCTGCGCAATTCGCCGGCCAAGGACATCGAAAAAAACGTCCGCAGCATGATGACGCAGGGGTTTTCCAAGCTCGACCTGGTCACCCGCGAGGAATTCGACGTCCAGTCCCAGGTGCTRGCGCGCACCCGCGCGCGCCTGGAGGAACTGGAAGCCCGTGTGCAGGCGCTGGAAAGCCGCTCGGCAGGTGGCTCCGACGCGCCTGTTTCGGGTTGAAACCGTTGCCGGGTCCCGTGTTTGCCCCGGGGGGCCGATGACCCGGGCGCAGCCCTCGACCGCCAGAATGGCCGCCGTACTCCGGCGGCCATTTTCGTTAACACTTCCTTGATGCTTTTTGGAGTGAGATGAGCCTCGCCCTCCTGCGTAGCCGGGCGCTGACCGGACTCGAGGCACCGCTGGTGTCGGTCGAGGTGCACCTGGCCAACGGCCTGCCCGCCTTCAATATCGTCGGGCTGGCCGATACCGAAGTGCGCGAGAGCCGCGAGCGGGTGCGCGCGGCGATCCTCAACAGCCGGCTGGAATTTCCCAGCCGGCGCATTACGGTGAATCTGGCGCCGGCCGACCTGCCCAAGGAAAGCGGGCGCTTCGACCTGCCGATCGCGCTCGGCATCCTGGCCGCAAGCGGGCAAGTCCCGCTGGATGGCCTGGATGCCAGCGAGTTCGCCGGCGAGCTGTCGCTGTCCGGCGAATTGCGCCCGGTGCGCGGGGCACTGGCCATGGCCATGGGCCTGGGGCGCGACAACGCGGCACGGCAAGCCGCTGGCGAAGGCCCGGCGCGCAGCTTCGTGGTCGCGGCGGCAAACGCGCCCGAGGCGGCCCTGATCGACGGCGTCACGGTATATGCGGCGCACTCCCTGCTGGAAGTCTGCGCTCACCTTGGCCCCCTGCCGGCGGACCGCCTGGCGCGTGCGGAGCCGCTGGTCGAGATCGCCGGAGGCGACCCGGCCGGCCCGGACATGCGTGACGTGCGGGGCCAGACGCAAGCGCGCCGCGCCATGGAGATCGCGGCGGCGGGCCAGCATTCGGCACTGCTGGTCGGTCCGCCCGGCACCGGCAAGTCCATGCTGGCGCAGCGCTTTGCCAGCCTGCTGCCCCCCATGACCCTGGACGAAGCGCTGGAATCCGCCGCGGTGCAGAGCCTGACCGCCGCCGGCTTCCATCCCGCCCGCTGGCGTGAGCGGCCCTACCGCTCGCCGCATCACACTGCGTCGGCAGCGGCGCTGGTGGGCGGCGGCAGCAATCCCCGGCCGGGCGAAATCTCGCTGGCCCACCAAGGTGTGTTGTTCCTGGACGAGTTGCCTGAATTTGACCGCAAGGTGCTGGAAGTCCTGCGCGAACCCCTGGAATCGGGCCGCGTCACCATCTCGCGCGCCATGCGGCAGGCCGACTTCCCGGCGCGCTTCCAGTTCATTGCCGCGATGAACCCCTGTCCTTGCGGCTATCAGGGACACCCTTCCCGTCCTTGCCGTTGCACGCCTGACCAGGTGCTGCGCTACCAGTCCAGGCTGTCGGGACCGTTGCTCGACCGGATCGACCTACAGGTGGAAGTGCCGGCGCAGGATCATCAGGAAATGCTCGACGGCCCGCCCGGAGAGCCCAGCGCCGACGTGCGCCAGCGCGTGCTGGCCGCCCGGGCCGTGCAGCAGGCCCGCCAGGGCAAGCCCAACGCCGCCCTGTCCGGTCGCGAGATCGACGAACATTGCCCGCTCGCGCCCGAGGCGCAGGCATTGCTGCGCGGCGCCATGGCCAAGCTGGCCTGGTCGGCGCGCGCCTATTTCCGCGTATTGAAGATCGCCCGCACCATTGCCGACCTGGCGGGCGCCGAGCAATTGCAGCCCAGCCATGTGGGCGAGGCTATCCAGTACCGGCGCGCCTTGCGCACACCGTAGCCATTCACGCCCGGCGCGGCGGCGCGGCCACAGGCGGCTCCGATGGCGGCGGTGGCTCTTCGATCGGAGGAAGGTCGGGCGGCACGCCCGGGGGCAGCGGATCCTCGGCCGGCGGCACGGTGTGGACCGGCCGCGCATGCAATGGAGCCTGCTGGGGGGAAGAGCTTCGCATTGCTTACCTCCGCTTGGGTCGTCTTCGTCTTACCTTCTTACCTTATTGAAGCAAACGCACTCGTGGGAAGCCAGCGATAGATAGGTATATGGATGGATCAGGACGGATCGGACCGGCGCGGAGCCGGCCCTGAGTCTTCACGCCGGATGGCGCCTGACGAAGAACAACGCCGCGCCCACGGCCACCAGCACGCTGCCGAAGATCCGGTTCTGCCAGCGCACCGCGCGCGCGTTGCGGAACAGGCCGCGCATGCGCGAGGCCAGCAGCGCGTAGCCGTGCATCACCACCAGGTCCACGCCGCACATGGTCGCGGCCAGGATGGCAAGCTGGGGCCCAAGCGCATGGGCGGGATCGATGAACTGCGGCAATACCGCGACCATGAAGATGATGCCCTTGGGGTTGGTCACATTGGTCAGCAAGCCCGTGGCAAAACGCCGGCGCGGACTCAGCGCGGCCACGCGCGGCGCTTGCGCGCCCTGCGCGGCATCGTCCTGGCTGCTGTCCACCCGCGCACGCCATTGCTGCACGCCGATGTAGATCAGGTAAAGCGCACCAATCGTCTTGACCACGGCAAAGGCGTGCTCGGAGGCCACCAGCAGCGCGCCCAGGCCACCGCCGGCCACCAGCAGGATGATGACCAGCCCGGTCTGCAAGCCAAAAATCGTGGTGGTGGTCTTGCGCAGCCCATAGGACAGGCCATGGCTCATCGACAGCACCGCGCCGGAACCCGGCGACACGGCAATCACCCAACAGGCCGCGAAATAGGCCAGCCAAACATCCCAACGCATTGCGTTACTCCTTGAAAATAAACTGTCTTGAATCTGCCTTGAAGCTTGGAGCGCCCAGGTCAGAACGGATGGAAGCCCGTCAGGAACTGGTCTATCTGTTCCGCCTGGCGCTGGTCGCGCGCGGCCTCTCCCGCCTCCAGCACGACCGCCTGGTAGACGTGCACGCCCGATGCCACCAGCCGCGCGGTCAGCCTGCGTGGCGACTGGTCCTGCGGCGATACCGCAGCCACCTGCAGCTCCACGCCCTCGAGCGCCACGGCCGGCGATGCGGCCGACATCACCGTCACCTTGCGGGTCTTGACCGCGTCGGCAGGATGCGGCCCGAGGTTGCCGAGCAAGCCCTTCTGCATGGAATCCAGCGCCGCCTGCCGCAACTCGGCGTCATCGGCGGGCAAGGTCACCACGCCCACGGCGAACAAGGTCTCGTCGACCCGGGCCGCGTCCATCGTCATGGGCAGCTTGCGCCCGGCAATCGCCACCTCGCGCGCAGCGCCGGATGGCTTGCCGGGATAAAGCGCCGCGTAGGCGCCTTCGTTGGACTGGATGGTGCGCCAGTCATAGCGGGGCGAACAGGCGATCAGCCCGGCGCCGAGCGCGCCCAGGACGATGGCTTTGGCAAGCGGGGACTGCGGCAAGCGGAAAAACCGTGGAAACCAGGCGTGGGGCATCAGGGCGGCGAATGCGGAGATAAGCCGCTATTATCGTGGAACCCGCGTGCCAGCGCTCATTCACATTGCCCGCCAATGCAAACCCAGCCATCGATCCGGCCAATGCCGCCATCCCCCCGGGGTGTTTTTGGCACCGCGCGCCGTGCTGGCATGGCGATGCTCGGCGCCATGCTGGTCGCGGCAGGCACGAGCGCCCTGGCCGCCACGGCCCACCTGCCCCCCGCCAACGATCTCGCCACCCAGGCCGCCGCTGCGGCCAGCCGGGGCGAGCCCCTGGTGGTGCTGGTAACACTGCCCGGCTGCGTGTACTGCGAAACGGTGCGCCGCAACTATCTCGGCCCGCAAGCCGCGGCGGGCGAAATCGAGGCGCGCGAGCTCGACATGACCGCCGACACGCCCCTGCGCAACGCCGATGGCAGCATGACCACCGCACGCGAATGGGCGCGCAGCCGCAATGTGGCGGTAGCGCCCACGGTGCTCTTCCTCGACGCGCGCGGCCGCTCGCTGGCCACGCCGCTGCGTGGCATGCAGCCCGATTTCTATGGCGCCTACCTTGAGCAGGCGCTGGACCAGGCCCGCTCGGCCTTGGCAAGCAAGGCGCATTGAGGCGCACGATGGCGCACCCGGCTGCGGCCAATCGTCGCATCCGCGGCGGCTCGGTGAATGCAGCCGGCAGCGCCTCGGCAGCGGCAGTAGAATAGTGGCTTGTCTGACCTGTCGGCGAGCATCATGACGACCTCCGCTTCCCCCACCGCACCCACCCCGGCAAGCACCGCCTCGCGCAAGCGGTGGCCTGTGATCGCCGCCGTGCTGCTGGTTGCCGTGCTGGGCTGGTTCGGCTATCGCGCCGTCGCCCCCGCCAATGCGGCGCCGCCCGCCACGTTCACGCTGCTGTCGGGCGAGAAGATCAGCACCGCCGATCTCAAGGGCAAGGTCTACCTGGTCAACTTCTGGGCCACCAGCTGCGTCACCTGCGTCAAGGAAATGCCGGACATGGTCCGCACCTATGACAAGTTCAAGGGCAAGGGCCTGGAGTTCGTCGCCGTGGCAATGAGCTATGACCCGCCCATGTACGTGATGAACTATGCGCAAACGCGCAAGCTGCCGTTCAAGGTGGCGATGGATTCCGACGGCGCGGCCGCCAAGGCATTCGGCGAAGTGCAGCTGACCCCGACCACCTTCGTGATCGACAAGGACGGCCGCATCCTCAAGCGCTATGTGGGCGAGCCCGAGTGGGACGCGCTGCACAAGCTGCTCGACGGCGCGCTCGCCAAGGCAGCCTGAGCCACCGCCTGGCTCACCGCCTCCGCCCAGAAAGGTGCCTTCCATGGCACCTTTTTTATTGCCAGGGCGCGGTCGGGCAATGCCCGGCTTGCGCAGCCCGGCTGTATGGATATACAGTTGCCAGCAGCTTTCCCCGCCCATGCTGGCGAGCGCACTTGCGCCCGGCATCCCCTAAGGCCCCCGCTCCGTGTTACTCGATCCCGATCCCAGCGCCGTGCTTTGCGACGCACCCGCCGTCAAGCAGCCCGATACCGTGGATGCCTGCGCCCCCGACACGCCGGCCTACCTGTCCACCCTGAACCCGGAACAGCGCGCGGCCGTGATGCATGAGTCAGCCGCGCCGCTGCTGATCATCGCCGGTGCCGGCTCGGGCAAGACCAACACGCTGGCCCACCGCGTCGCCCATCTGGTGCTGGGCGGCGCAGACCCGCGCCGCATCCTGCTGCTGACTTTCTCGCGCCGCGCGGCGTCGGAGATGGGGCGGCGGGTCGAGCGCATCGTCGACCAGGCGCTGGGCATGCAAGCCTCCGGGGCGGGGCGCGCGGCACTCACATGGTCAGGCACCTTCCACGCCATCGGCGCACGCCTGCTGCGCGAGTACGCGGAAACGCTTGGCCTGTCGCCCAGCTTCACCATCTGCGATCGCGGCGACGCCGCCGACCTGATGAACGTGGTGCGGCACGACCTGGGCCTGTCGGCCCAGGCTTCGCGGTTCCCCCGCAAGGAAACCTGCCTGTCGATCTACTCGCGCGTGGTCAACACCCAGGCGCCGCTCGAAGACGTGCTCAAGCAATGGTTCCCGCGCTATGCCATGTGGACGGATGCGCTGCGCGGACTATTTGCCGGCTATGTGCAAGCCAAGCAGAAGCAGCAGGTGCTCGACTACGACGACCTGCTGCTCTACTGGGCGCAGGCACTGGCCGAGCCCGCGCTGGCGCAGGACATGGGCGCGCGCTTCGACCACGTGCTGGTGGACGAATACCAGGACACCAATGCGCTGCAGGCTGCCATCCTGCTCGCGCTCAAGCCCGACGGGCGCGGCCTGACGGTGGTGGGCGACGATGCACAGTCGATCTACGCCTTCCGTGGCGCCACGGTGCGCAACATCCTCGATTTCCCCGCGCAGTTCACGCCGGCCGCGGACATGGTCACGCTGTCGCAGAACTACCGCTCCACCCAGCCCATCCTGGCTGCCGCCAACGCGGTGATCGGGCTGGCGGCCGAGCGCTATACCAAGGACCTGTGGTCGGAGCGCGGCTCGGCCGAGAAGCCGGAGATCGTGGTGGTCAACGACGAGGCGGACCAGGCCCGCTATGTGGTCGAGCAGATCCTGGCGCGGCGCGAGGCCGGGCTGGCGCTGCTGTCGCAGGCGGTGCTGTTCCGCGCCGCCGACCACAGCGCGCAGCTGGAGATCGAGCTGGTCCGGCGCAACATCCCGTTCGTGAAGTTCGGCGGCTTGAAGTTCCTGGAATCCACGCACGTGAAGGATGTGCTGGCGGTGGTGCGCTGGCTGGAAAATCCGCGCGACCGCATGGCGGGCTTCCGCAGCCTGCAGCTGCTGCCTGGCGTGGGGCCCAAGACTGCTGCTCGTGTGCTCGATGCCGTGGAAATCGCCACCGAGCCGCTATTTGCCCTGGAGTCCTTTGAGGCGCCGCCAGCCGCCGCCGAGGCCTGGCCCGACCTGCTGGCGCTGGCGCGCAGCCTGATGGCCCCGGCCGCGCCGTGGCCCTCCGCCTTCGAGCAGGTGGTGGCGTGGTACCAGCCGCACCTTGAGCGCCTGCACGACGACGCTCCCGCACGCGCGGCTGACCTGCAGCAACTGGAGCGCATCGCCGCCACCTACGCGTCGCGCGAGCGCTTCCTGACGGAACTCACGCTCGACCCGCCGGACGCATCGAGCGACGAATCCGGCGTGCCGCTGCGCGACGAGGATTACCTGATCCTGTCCACCATCCACTCGGCCAAGGGCCAGGAATGGAAGGCCGTCTATGTGCTCAATGCCGTCGACGGCTGCATGCCGTCGGACCTGGCCACCGGCACCACCGAGGAAATCGAGGAAGAGCGCCGGCTGCTATACGTAGCCATGACCCGCGCCCGCGACCACCTCGACATCGTGGTGCCGCAGCGTTTCTATGTGCACCAGCAGACCGCCTATGGCGACCGCCATGTCTACGCCTCGCGCACGCGCTTTCTGCCCAACCGCGTGATGCCGCTGTTCCACAGCCGGTCCTGGCCGCCGCCCCCGCCGGTGGCGGATGCGCCGGCCAAGGCGCCGCTGCCCAGGCTGGACCTGGCCGGCCGCATGCGCGATATGTGGAAATGAGGCTGCGCGGCCAGGGCGCGTGTCAGTTGACCGCCGCGCCTGCCGCGCGCACCACCTCCACCAGCGCGCCGGCGCGCAGTTGCGCGGCAATGGCTTCGATGTCGTCGGTCATGTAGCGATCCATCGCCAGGAACGGCACGCGCTCGCGCACAAAGGCAAAGACCGCGCGGCCCGCCGGCGACAGGCTCTCCACCGCGCCTGCCAGCTCGGCGGCCTGGCAGGCTGCGAGCAGTTCCACGGCGAGGATGTACTGGTTGTTGTCGATGATGCGGCGTGCATTGCGCGCGCCGATCAGGCCCATGCTCACCACGTCCTGGTTGTCGCCGTTGGACGGCACGCTCTGGATGCTGGCCGGGCTGCAGATGGTGCGGTTCTCGGCGATCAGCGCGGTGGCCGGATACTGGGCGCCGGCAAACCCGCAGCTCAGGCCCTCGTTGGCGGCCGCCAGGAAAGCCGGCAAGCCGTTATTCAGGTGCGGGCTGAGCAGGCGGTTGAGGCGGCGCTCCGACACCACGCCAAGCTGCGTGGCCGCGATGGCGAGGAAGTCCATGGCGAACGCGACTTGCTGGCCGTGGAAATTGCCGCCGTGGAACAGCTCGCCGTCGTCGAAGAACAGTGGATTGTCGTTGGACGAATTCAGCTCGCGCTCGACCACGGTGGCGCAGTGGCCCAGCGTGTCGCGCACCGCGCCCAGCACCTGCGGAATGCAGCGCAGCGTGTAGGCCTTTTGGATAAACACGCCGGTGCCGGTGTTCTTCTCGTCGCCCGCGCGGGTCTTCATTTCCCCCGCCAGCTGGCCATGCCCTGAGAGGCGCGTGGAACCCGCCAGCAGCGCGCGCAGGTTGGCCGCCGATTGCACCTGGCCCGGATGCGGCTTGGCAATATCGTGGCCGTGGGTCATGAAGGCGTCGGCCGAGGCGTTCAGCCCTTCCAGCGCCAGCGCCGCGATGATCTCGGCCTGCGTCACCTGGGCGCGCATGGTTTCCAGCAGCAGGCATGCCATGCCGGTCATGGCCGAGGTGCCGTTGATCAGCGCCAGCCCTTCCTTGTGGGACAGCTTGATCGGCTCGATGCCATGCTCGCGCAATACCTGCGCGGTGGGCGCGGTGGTGCCGTCGGCCAGCAGCAGCTTGCCTTCGCCAATCAGTGTGATGGCGATATGCGAGAGCGGCGCGAGGTCCCCGCTGGCGCCGAGCGAGCCCACCTGCGGCACGGCGGGCGTGATGCCCGCCTCGACATAACGCAGCAATTGCTCGATCACCAGCGGGCGTACCGCCGAATAGCCCCGCGCCAGCGCATTGGCGCGCGCGACCATCATCGCGCGCACCTCTTCGCGCCCGAACAGCGGGCCCACGCCGGCGCAGTGGCTGCGCAACAGGTTTTCCTGCAGGGCGCCGGCATGCTCGATATCCACCCAGTTATGGACCAGCTCGCCAAAGCCGGTGGAAACGCCGTAGATGGGGATATTGGACGAGGCAAGTTCCTCGAAACGCGCACGCGCATCCGCCACATGGGCACGCGCGGCCTGGTCCAGGCTGGCCTGGCGACGGCCTTGCGCCACCTGCGCCAGCGCCGCGGCGGTGAGTTGCTGGCCATCGACCTCGACGGCCGTGCCGCCCAGGCGGCTGGATGCGTGCTGGCTGGATACCTCGTTCATTGCGTGTTCCGGGTGAGCTGTTCGGGCCCGCGAGTGTATCAAGAGATGTCGACTCGCAGCGCACAGCGCCCGGTTGGCCCGGTTAGCCCGGAAACGCCCGAAGCGCCCGAAGCGCTACAGCCCGTAGCGCTTGATCTTGTCGTACAGCGTGGCCTTGCCCACCTGCAGCAGATCCGCCGCCTGGCTGACCGCGCCGCCGGTGCGCGCCAGCGTATCGGCAATGACGGCGCGCTCGTAGTGCTCCATGCGCTCCTTGAGCGGCGTGGAGTCGTCGAGCGCATCGGCGCGCGTGCCGCCCTCGGGCACGCCCAGCACCAGGCGGTCGGCGGCGTTGCGCAGCTCGCGCACGTTGCCGGGCCACGCGCGCTGCATCAGCGCCTGGCGCTGCAGCTCGGAGAGGATGGGCACGGGGCGCTGGTAGCGCACCGCCGCCACCAGCATGAAATGCTCGAACAGCGCAACGATGTCCTCGCGCCGCTCGCGCAGCGGGGGCAACGGGATGGTGACCACGTTGAGCCGGTAGTACAAATCCTCGCGGAACGTGCCTTGCGCCACCAGCGTCTCCATATCGCCCTTGGCCGCGGCCACGATGCGCACGTCGATGGCGATGGAGGCATTGGAGCCGAGCCGCTCCAGCGTGCCCTCCTGCAGCACCCGCAGCAGCTTGACCTGCAGCGCTAGCGGC
The DNA here is from genome assembly GCF_052113425.1 of Cupriavidus sp. YAF13. Lineage (NCBI taxonomy): Bacteria > Pseudomonadati > Pseudomonadota > Betaproteobacteria > Burkholderiales > Burkholderiaceae > Cupriavidus > Cupriavidus sp. YAF13. The sequence goes on along the minus strand of NZ_JBFRDD010000006.1, from coordinate 68,902 downwards.
ATGCTCTCGATCTCGTCGAGGAACAGCGTGCCGCCCGAGGCGTGCTCGAGCTTGCCCACGCGGCGCTTGCCGGCGCCGGTAAACGCGCCGGCCTCGTGGCCGAACATCTCGCTCTCGAAGATGGCCTCGGGCACTGCGCCGCAGTTCAGCGCGACGAAGGGCGCTTGGTGGCGCGGCGACAAAGCATGCAGGCTGCGCGCCACCAGCTCCTTGCCGGTACCGGTCTCGCCGTTGATCATCACGGGGACATCCGTGGCGGCCACGTTGGCCACCAGCGTGCGCACCTGCTCGATGGCCGGCGAGCGCCCGATGATGCGCGTGCCCGCGGCCGGGCCGGCCAGCTCGCGCCGCAGCGCGCGGTTCTCCAGCTCCAGCGCGCGCCGCTCCAGCGCGCGGCGCACGGTCTCAGTCAGGCGGTCGGCGCCAAAGGGCTTCTCGATGAAATCGTAGGCGCCTTCGCGCATGGCCTGTACCGCCATGGTGATATCGCCGTGGCCGGTGACCAGGATCACCGGCACGCCCGGCGCCGCGTTGCGGCAGTGCTGCAGCAGGTCCAGCCCGCTGGCGCCGGTGAGGCGCACGTCCGTCACCAGCACGCCGGGAAACTCCGGCGACAGGTGCGGCATGGCGGCCTCGGCCGAGGGCAGCGCCAGCACGGAGAAGCCAGCCAGCTCCAGGCTCTGCGCGGTGGCCTGGCGCACCAGGGGYTCGTCTTCGACGAACAGGACACGCAATCCGTCTTGCATGGCAATGCTCACTCAGTATGGGTGGGAGAGATGGAAGTGGTGGCGGCGCGGGGCGCGGCACCTTCGGGCGCGGGCGCGCGCCGCAGCATCACCACGAATTCCGCGCCGCCGCCGGGCCGGTCGGCCGCGCTCAACTGCCCGCCGAACTCGCGCACGATGGACGACGAAATGGCCAGGCCCAGGCCGAGCCCCTGGCCGATCTCCTTGGTGGTGAAGAAGGGTTCGAACAATCGTGGCAAGGCGTCGGCGGCGATGCCGGTGCCATTGTCGCGCACCGCGATGCTGACCGTGCCGCCGTGCTCGCTCACCGCCACTTCCACGCAGGGCGCGCGCGGCGCCGCGGTGGCCAGCGCATCGAGGGCATTGCCGATCAGGTTGAGCAGCACCTGCTCGAGCTTGAGCTCATCGGCCCACACCGCCGGCCCGGGCGGCTGGGACAAGCCCTCCACCTTCAGCGCGACATGGGCCAGGCGCGGGGCCATGAGCGCCAGCACGTGGTCCAGCGCGGCGCGCACATGCACCGCGTGCCGCCGCTGGCGCGCCTTGCCGGCGAACAGCTTGAGCTGCCCGGTGATCTTGCCCATGCGGGTGGTGAGGTCGGCGATGGCGACGAGGTTGCCGGCGGCCGCATCGAGCTGCCCGCGCTCGAGCAGCACGCGGGTGTTGTCGGAAAACGTGCGCAGGGCCGCCAGCGGCTGGTTCAGCTCATGCGTGATGCCGGCTGCCATCTGGCCCAACGCCGCCAGCTTGCTGGCCTGCACCAGCTCATCCTGCGCCGCGCGCAGCTCGCTCTCGGCGCGGGTGCGCTCCGCGACCTCGGCTTCCAGCTGCTCGTTGATGGCCATCAGGTCGGCGGTGCGCGCCTCCACCCGGCGCTCCAGCTCATCGTAGGCGGCTTCGAGCAGGCGCCTGCCGTATTCGATATCGCGCGCGCGCTGCCGGCGCTGGCGCCAGTTGAACAGCAGCAGGCACATGCAGGCATAGGCCAGCGCCGCCCCGACGGTGGCATTGCGCGCGCTGGCCAGCACCGGGTCCAGCGCGGCCATCACCTGCATGGTCCAGTCGGCGGGGCCCACCTTGCGGCTGATCTCGAGGTAGCGCTCGGCGTTGCTGCCGGTACCAATGCGCACCAGCCGCGCGCCCTCGCCCAGCACGGTCCGGCCCAGCCATTGCGTAACGGGAGACTGCAGCGCCTCCAGCGGCAGCGGCCTGACCTCCTGGTCATGGTACTGGCGCGTGCGGTCCAGCTCGGTCTGCAGCTCGCTTGGCAGCGGCTGCAAGGTGCGGTACTGCCAGGCCGGCACCGAGGAAAGGAAGATCACGCCATGCTCGTCGCTAACCATCACCGGCTCGGCGCCGCCGGCGCCAGCGCGCTGGAACCACTCCAGGTTGAGCTTGACCACGGTCACGCCCACCACGCGCCCCCCCACCTTCACGGGCTGCGCAATGTAGTAGCCGGGCTCATCGCTGGTGATGCCGATGGCGTAGAAGCGCCCGATCTCCCCGCGCGATGCGCTCTGGAAGTAAGGGCGGAAGCGGTAGTCGGTGCCGACAAAGCTGCCCGGCTCGTCATGGTTGCTGGCGGCCAGCGCGAGGCCGTTGGCGGCAATGACATAGGTGGCCGAAGCCCGCGCGCGGCGGTTGACTTCGGACAGGTAGCGGTTGGCCGCCGCCACGCGCACGGGATCGCCTGGCGCGGCCAGCAGGTCATGGACAAAGGGATGGAGCGAGACCAGCGCGGGGAGGAACTCGTAGCGGTCGAGCGTGCTTTCCAGCGTGGCCGCGTAACGATCGGCGCGGGTGGCCGTGGCTTGCTGCAGCCCGTCGATGCCGCGCTGCATCGAAACCAGCCAGGTCAGCGAGCACAGGACGACCAGGCCGACGGCTAGCGCCGCGGCAAAGCCCCGCCAGGTTCCGCCGCCATCGCCTGGCGCATGCACCAGGCGGGCGGAAGCGGGATCATGCACGGCGAGGAAATCGTCGGAATGTGGCATCGGCGCATGCGAAGGGACACGCGCCGATGATACCCGCTGGCGGGCGGCGCCGGCTGGCGCCGCCGCTCCGGACGCCGGGACCTCAGCGGACGCCGGGGCCGGCTTCGGCAAGTTCGGCCGTTTCATCGCCGCCACGGCGCAGCATGCGGTCAAGCTGCGCGCGGTCGAGTTCGTGCTCCCACGCCGACATCACCACCGTCGCCACGCCATTGCCGATGATGTTGGTCAGCGCGCGGCATTCGCTCATGAAGCGGTCGATGCCGAGGATCAGCACCATGCCCGCCACCGGAATGTCCGGCACCACCGCCAGCGTGGCGGCCAGCGTGATGAAGCCGGAGCCGGTCACGCCGCTGGCGCCCTTGGAGGTGATCATCGCCACGCCCAGCACGGTGAGCTGCTGCAGCAGCGTGAGCTCGATGCCGGTGGCCTGGGCGATGAAAAGCACCGCCATGGTCATGTAGATGTTGGTGCCATCCAGGTTGAAGGAGTAGCCCGTGGGCACCACCAGCCCCACCACCGATTTGGAGCAGCCCAGCTTTTCCAGCTTTTCCATCAGGTGCGGCAGCGCCGCCTCCGACGAGCTGGTGCCCAGCACGATCAGCAGTTCCTCCTTGATGTAGGAGATGAAACGGAAGATGTTGAAGCCCGTCAGGCGTGCCACCGCGCCCAGCACCACTACCACGAAGACGATCGCGGTGAAGTAGAAGGTGCCGATCAGCTTGAGCAGCGGCACCAGCGAGCCCAGGCCGTACTTGCCGATGGTGAAGGCCATCGCGCCGAACGCGCCCAGCGGGGCCACCTTGGTGATCACGTGAACGATGTGGAAGAACACCTTGGAGACCTGCTCGACGAAGTCGAACACGATCTGCGAGCGGTCACCCATGGCCGCCAGCGCCGAGCCGAAGAGCAGGGAAATCAGCAGGATCTGCAGGATGTCGCCATTGGCGAACGCGCTGACCATCGTGTCCGGGATGATGTGCATGAAGAACTCGACCGTGCTCTGGCCATGCGCCTGCGTCACGTACTGCGAGATCGACTTGGTGTCGAGCGTGGCCGGATCGATGTTGAAGCCCGCGCCCGGCTTGAGCAGGTGCGCGGACAGCAGGCCGATCAGCAGCGCGAAGGTGGAGATCACCTCGAAGTAGAGCAGCGCCTTGCCGCCGACCCGGCCCACCTTCTTCATGTCGCGCATGCCGGCGATGCCGGACACCACGGTACAGAAGATGATCGGGCCGATGATCATCTTGATCAGCTTGATGAAGCCATCCCCCAGCGGTTTCATGGCTACGCCCGTAGCGGGCCAGAAATGCCCGAGCACGATGCCCACCGCGATGGCGAACAGCACCTGCACGTACAGGATCTTGTAAAAGGGTTTCCTCATGATGTCGTCCTCGGTATTTGACCGTGCCCGCCGCCGCACAGCGGCAGATTCGCGCGCCCTGCAAATGGAGCGCGTCTGCCTTAAGCCTCGCAACCGCCGTGCCAGGCCGGCCGGCGCCGCCAAGTGACTGATTTCAAAAGGAAGCTGGCAAAGCGCACGACCGTTCACTCCGATTTTCCGGAATTCTGGAAATCGGCCGTCCAGAGATCCGGACGATCCGGCCAGCCTGGGTGCGCGCTACGCCACCCGTGGCCGCGGCGCAGTGCGCGCGGCACACGCGCGGCATCGAAGCGGGTTCCCAAAGCGTCGAACCGCCCCCCATGACGCCGTATAATTCAGCCCTTCCACCCATTCCTGGCGACCGGCGCGCGCCCCGGGCACTCATTGCCTCCCGCGTTGCCGCCGCCGATACGCCCACCACGCATGCGCAGCCACTACCAGCACCACGTTTTCTTCTGCCTCAACCAGCGCGAGGACGGCGGCGCCTGCTGTGGTGCGCATAACGCCCAGGCCATGCAGGAATACGCCAAGAAGCGCTGCAAGGCGCTTGGCATCTCCGGCGGCGAAGGCCGCGTGCGCATCAACAAGGCTGGCTGCCTGAACCGCTGTGAACTCGGGCCGGTGCTGGTGGTCTATCCCGAGGCCGTCTGGTACACCTTCGTCGACGAGCAGGACATCGACGAGATCATCGAGAGCCATCTGGTGGGCGGCAAGCCGGTCGAACGCCTGATGGTCGATCACTGATTGACCTCAGTGACCTCAGCCCCGGCCTCGGCTGAAACGCTGAATCACCGAAACCACGGCGCCACGGCGCCAAAGCCAGCCACCCTGCTTCCTGTTCCCATGAACGCGCATACCCAGGTACTTACCGTCGCCGGCCCCGTCGGCGCCATCGACGTTTCAGTCGACCTGCCGCAGGCCGGCGCCCCGCGCGGGCTCGCGCTGGTGGCCCACCCGCATCCGCTGTTCGGCGGCACCAAGGACAACAAGGTAGCGCAGACGCTGGCACGCAGTTTCGTGCAGCTTGGCTACGCCACCGTGCGCCCGAACTTCCGTGGCGTCGGCGGCACAGCCGGCAGCCACGACAACGGCGTGGGCGAGCAGGACGACCTGCTGGCTGTCATCGACTGGATGCGTACCCAGTCCGCGTGGTCGCCGGATGCCGCCACGCTGCCGCTGGCGCTGGCCGGCTTCTCGTTTGGCAGCTTCGTGGCCAGCCACGTCGCCCGGCGCCTGGCCGAAGCAGGCACGCCGGTGCAGCGCCTGGCCATGGTGGGCACTGCCGCCAGCCGCTGGGAAGTCGCCCACGTGCCGGCCGACACCATCGTCATCCACGGCGAGCAGGACGATACCGTGCCGCTGGCGAGCGTGTTCGACTGGGCCCGCCCGCAGGAGCTGCCGGTGATCGTGATCCCCGGCGCCGACCACTTCTTTCATCGCAAGCTGCACCTGATCAAGCAGCTCGTCGTCAATGCGTGGGACCAGTGACGGGGGCGGCGCGCCGCCCCGCCATGTCACCGGATGCACTCCCCGCCCCTTTTTTTTGCCGGAAACTGAAACATGTTGAATAGAGCCACGCCGCTTTTCGCGTCCGCCAACACATCCGCCCTGGTCACCGCAGCCATCGTCGGCGCCGCCGTCGTGCTTGCCCCGGCTCCCGTGCGCGCCCAGGGCGTGCCGATGCCGCAGGTGGCGGCCAAGTCCTGGATGCTGTATGACGTCACCAGCGGCCAGGCCCTGGCTTCGCAGAACGCCGATGTGCGCATCGAGCCAGCTTCGCTGACCAAGCTGATGACCGCCTACCTGGCGTTCGCCGCACTCAAGGAAAAGCGCCTCACGCTGGACCAGACCGTAGTGCCGACCACGATCGTGCAGAAGGTCAAGAGCGACGAATCCCGCATGTTCCTGGAAGCCAACAAGCCGGTCAGCGTGCAGGACCTGTTGCTGGGCTTGATCGTGCAATCGGGCAATGACGCGGCGCTGGCGCTGGCCGAAGCCGTGGGCGGCTCGGAAGAAGGCTTCGTGGCGATGATGAATCGCGAGGCCCAGCGGATGGGCATGAAGAACACCCACTTCAGCAACACCGACGGCATCCCCGACCCGAACCACTACACCACGGCCATGGACCTGGCCACGCTGACCACGCGGATCATCAAGGACTTCCCCGAGTACTACAGCATGTACTCGCAGAAGGAATTCACCTACAACAAGATCCGCCAGCCCAACCGCAACCGCCTGCTTTACATCGACCCCACCGTGGACGGCCTCAAGACCGGCCACACCAAGTCGGCCGGCTATTGCCTGATCTCCTCGGCCAAGCGTCCGCTGGCCAATGTGCCTAACGGTTCGCGCCGCCTGGTCTCGATCGTGATCGGCACCACCACCGAAGCGGTCCGCACCCAGGAAAGCCTGAAGATCCTGAACTACGGCTTCCAGTTCTTCGACACGCTGCGCCTGTACGACCGCGGCCAGGTGCTGGCCACGCCCGACATCTACAAGGGCAAGGAATCCACCGTCAAGATCGGCGTCAAGGACGAGACTTACATCACCGTGCCCAAGGGCACGGGCGGGCGCATCAAGCCGGTGCTGGAGCGCCAGGAACTGCTGGTGGCGCCGCTCACCGCCGGCCAGCAGGTCGGCACGGTCAAGCTGATGGACGGTGCCACCAAGGTGGCCGAGTTCCCGGTGGTGGCGCTGGAAGACGTGCCCGAGGCCGGCTTCTTCGGCCGCCTGTGGGATACCATCCGCTTGTGGTTCAAGCGCAAGTAAGGAGGGCATTGAAATGAGCGCCGACAATTCCGACCAGGGCAAGCCGGGCGACATCCCGCCGGCCGAGTCGCTGATCGAGTACCCCAGCCATTTCCCCATCAAGGTGATGGGCAGCATGCAGGATGGCTTTGCCGAAGCCATCGTGACGCTGGTGCAGGGCTTCGATCCCGACTTCCACGCCGGCAAGATGGAGATGCGCCCTTCCGCCAAGGGCAACTACCTCGGCCTGACCGTCACGGTATGGGTCACCAGCCGCGAACAGCTCGACGAGCTGTACCGCGCGCTGACGTCGCACCCGATGGTGAAGGTAGTGCTGTAGCCGGTTGAGCGGTGTAGCGGGCCGGCGAGCTTGCCGTAATCCTCCCGCCATGCGGGAGAAGGGTGAGCGTATCCAGTGCTGCAGTGCTGGACAGAAACAATGGCTCCGCTTGTTGTGGCTCCTAGCTAAGCCACCCCTCTCCCCGCCCCTCTCCCCGTGAGGGGAGAGGGAGTAACAACAATCAGGCACTTCGGACCGGGCTGGCCTGTTCGCTCGGCTTCGTCTGGCGCCTAAAACAACAAATCATGAACACCATCACCCTCAAGCCCGGCAAGGAAAAATCCTTGCTGCGCCGCCACCCCTGGGTCTACGCCACCGGCGTGGATACCGTCGAAGGCCGCTGCGAGCCCGGCAGCACCGTGATCGTGCGCGCCGCCGACGGCCGCTTCCTGGCGCGCGGGGCGTACAGCCCCTCTTCCCAGATTCGCGTGCGGGTGTGGAGCTTCGACGAGAACGAGCCGGTCGATCACGCCATGTTCAAGCGGCGCGTGTCCGCCGCCCTCGCGCATCGCAAGCAGTGGGTGAAAGACAGCGACGCCGTGCGCCTGATCTTCGGTGAATCCGACCGCCTGCCGGGCCTGATCGTCGACTACTACGGCAGCGGCGCCAACGGCCAGCTGGTGTGCCAGTTCAATGCGGCCGGGGTCGAAGCCTGGAAGGACGCCCTGGTGCAGGCGCTCGTCAAGGAAACCGGCTGCCCGAACGTGTACGAGCGCTCCGACGCCGCCGTGCGCGAGCGCGAAGGCTTGCCGCTGGTGACCGGCGTGCTGGCCGGCGCCGAGCCCGACCCCGAGCTCAGCGTGACCGAGCACGGTGTGCGCTACTACGTGGACGTGAGGAGCGGCCACAAGACCGGCTTCTATGTCGACCAGCGCGACAACCGCAAGCTGGTGGGTGACCTGGCCAACGGCCGCGAAGTGCTCAACTGCTTCTGCTACACCGGCGGCTTCTCGCTGGCGGCGCTGCGCGGCGGCGCCACCTCGGTGACCTCGATCGACTCCTCCGGCGAGGCGCTCAAGACCGCCGCGGGCAACGTCACCCTCAACGGCTTCGACCCCGAGCGCGCGACCTGGCTCGACGCCGATGTGTTCAAGTCGCTGCGCCAGTTCCGCGCCGACGGCCGCCAGTTCGACCTGATCGTGCTGGACCCGCCCAAGTTCGCGCCATCGGCCCAGCATATCGACCGCGCCGCGCGCGCCTACAAGGAGATCAACCTGGTCGGCCTGCAGTTGCTGCGCCCGGGTGGCCTGCTGTTCACCTACTCATGCTCCGGCGCGATCAGCATGGAACTGTTCCAGAAGATCGTGGCGGGCGCGGCGACCGATGCCCGCGCCGATGCGCGCATCCTGCGACGCCTCTCGGCCGGCACCGATCACCCGATGCTGGCGGCCTTCCCCGAAGGCGAGTACCTCAAGGGCCTGCTGCTGGAAAAGATCTGACAACCAAGGGCATTGGCCGAAGCCGCCGAACGGGCCAAAGCCGCACGCCATGACGACGGCTGTCTCTCCCTCGCCCCTCAGGGGGAGAGGGCCGGGGAGAGGGGGGGCTTAGCTAGGAGCCACTTCAAGCAAAGCCCGTGGTGTTGTCCGGCACGACGCCGCAACGAGCGCCCGCCCTCTCCCCGGACCCTCACCCGCTAGAGGGAAGCAAATCGGCCATTTCGCAGGATTACGGCCGTCATCCCGTCTTCACGCGAGCGCCTTCAGTCCGTCATAAACGCCGCCTATAGTCCGCTGTGCGGATGCGGCATTGGCAGGTGCCCTCCCGCCTCTTCCTATCAGTCTTCGTGGTAGTTGCCCCGCGGCGTAGCGGGGTTTTTTTTGTTCGCCGTTCCGCCCGAGGACGTCTACAGCGTGCGCGGTGAAGGCAAGGACGACACGCTCGGCCTGCGGGCAGCCGATGTCACCGCTGGCAGCGAACACGGCCCTTCGCATCGGGCTGGCGTTATGCGGAATACCGGGTCGACAAGACGCTTGCCGAGCAAGCCATTCGGGATGATGGCGGACAGGTCAAGCAGTGCCTTGAAGGATTTGGGAGCGTGTTGGAAGTACGGGAGACGGATGGTATGGGTCATGGCTTGGCCTTTTGGCGCGGGCTCGCGAGATCGAGTGAAATCGAGTGAGATCTCGTGGGACCGCTGTTACTTGCAGCCGGCGCGGGTTCCGGCGCAGACTCGGCTCAAAGACTGTCCCCGCAGCTGGCCCCGGTGGCTGGCGCAGGTAGACAGCCCCTTCTAACGCCCGTCTAACGCCCGTCAGCCGAAACTCCCTATAATCGAACGATCGTTCATATCCAGGGCGCCACTGGCGCCCGTTCGTGGTCCAGGAGACGCCATGCCCGCCGCCAAACAATTGCCCCAGGTCCTGCAAAACCTGGCGCTGCCCGTGATTTCCTCGCCGATGTTCATCGTCAGCTACCCCGAGCTGGTGCTGGCGCAGTGCAAGGCCGGCATCGTCGGCTCCTTCCCCGCGCTGAACGCGCGCCCTGCCGAGATGCTGGGCGACTGGCTCACCCAGATGGAAGACGATCTCGCCGCCTTCCGCGCCGCCAACCCGGGCAAGCCGGTCGGCCCGATCGCCGTCAACCAGATCGTGCACACCTCCAATGTGCGCCTGGAGCACGACATCAAGGTGTGCGTGGACCACAAGGTACCCATCTTCATCACCTCGCTGCGCGCGCCGCCCAAGGAGATGATCGACGCCGTGCACAGCTATGGCGGCATCGTGCTGCACGATGTGATCAGCATCCGCCACGCCGAGAAGGCGATCGAAGCCGGCGTGGACGGGCTGATCCTGGTGGCAGCCGGCGCCGGCGGCCATGCCGGCACGCTGTCGCCGTTCGCGCTGGTGGGCGAAGTGCGCAAGATCTTCGACGGCGTGATCGCGCTGTCGGGCTCGATTGCCACTGGCGAGTCCGTGCTGGCCGCACAGGCCATGGGCGCGGACTTCGCTTACGTCGGCACCCGCTTCATCGCCTCGCAGGAAGCGCACGCCAGCGAGTCCTACAAGCAGTCGATCACCACCTCCGCCGCGGCCGACATCATCTACACCAACCTGTTTACCGGCGTGCACGGCAATTACATCCGCGAGAGCATCGAGGCCTCGGGGCTGGATCCCGCCAACCTGCCGCAGGCGGACAAGACCAAGATGGACTTTTCCAGCGGCGCGTCCAAGGCCAAGGCATGGAAGGATGTCTGGGGCGCCGGCCAGGGCGTGGGCCAGATCCACGACATCCCCACCGCCGGCGAAATCGTGGCGCGCATGAAAGCCGAGTACAACGACGCGCGCGCCCGCCTGGGGCTTGCGGTCTGAGCGCATTGCCATCCTTTACGCCCACCCCACCCACCCCTCCCGCCGTGCGCAGCCGCAGGCAACGCGCGCTGCGCGCGCTGTGGGTGGCGCTCGGCGTGCTCAGCCTGCTGCTGGGCGTGATCGGCATCTTCCTGCCGGTGCTGCCCACCACGCCTTTCGTCTTGCTGGCCGCCGCGTGCTTCGCGCGCGGCTCGGAGCGTTTCCATGCGCGGCTGACTGCGCATCCGCGCTTCGGCCCGCTGGTGCGTGACTGGCAGGCCCACCGCAGCATTCCCTTGCGCGCCAAGCAATTGGCCATCGGCATGATGTGGCTGTCGATGGGCACCACCGCATGGCTGATGCGCGAGCGCCCGCTGGCTTCGCTGACGCTGGTCGCCATCGCGGCGGCCGTCAGCGCATGGCTGCTGTGGCTGCCGACGCGCCCCGCCGGCGGCCATGCGGCACCGTCCACGGGCCGCGACCGCGCTCAGTCGTAACGCCGCGCGTCCTCGATCACCTTGCCATCCTGCGGCAGCGAGCCCGCTGCCACGAAGCGCACCTCGCCGCGCAGGCGCATCACCTCGCGCAGCGATTCGCCGATGGCCTGCGCCAGCGCCGCATCGTCGCGCGTGGCATCGCAGTGCAGGGTCATCACGTCGGCGCCTACGCTGCCTGTCACCACCAGGCGCGCGGCGCGCACCTCGGGATGGCGCCGCACCACCTCGCCCACCTGCCCGGGATGCACGAACATGCCCTTGACCTTGGTGGTCTGGTCGGCACGGCCCAGCCAGCCCTTGAGCCGCTGGTTGGTGCGCCCGCACGGGCTGGCGCGCTCGTCCGAGCCGGCCACGAACGCCGACAGGTCGCCCGTGCCGAAGCGAACCAGCGGATAGTCTCCATTGCCCAGCACCGTGACCACCACCTCGCCGGTCTCGCCATCAGGCATGGGCTGCGTGCCGCCCGGCTCGACGATCTCCACCAGCACGTTCTCGTCCACCACCCAGCCGTCGCCGCCCTGCGTCTCGTAGGCGATCAGGCCCACGTCGGCGCTCCCGTACATCTGCTGCACGCGGATGCCGCGCTCGGTGAACCAGGCGCGCAGCGATGGCGGCAATGCCTCGCCAGACACCAGCGCCTTGCTCAGGCTCCGGCATGGCTGGCCGATCTCGTCGCCTTTTTCCAGCAGCAGCTTGAGAAAGGATGGGGTGCCCGCGTAGGCCGCCGGCTGCAGGCTCGCCATCGCCTGCACCTGAGATTCGGTCTGTCCCACGCCCGCCGGGAACACACAGCAGCCCAGCCGATGGGCGCCGGTTTCCATCATCATGCCGGCCGGCGTGAAGTGGTAGGAAAAGGTGTTGTAGACGAGATCGCCCGAGCGGAAGCCCGCCGCGAACATCGCGCGCGCGATCCGCCACCAGTCGGCGCCGTGCCCGTCGGGCTCGTGGATCGGGCCGGGCGACTGGAAGATGTGGCGCAGGCCGCCCAGCGGCGTCGCATTCAGCCCGCCCAGCGGCGGCATGGTCTTCTGCCGCGCCGTCAGCTCGGACTTGCGCGTCACCGGCAGCGCCGCCAATGCGGCGCGTGAGTCCAGCGCGCGCGGATCCACGTCGCGCAGCACCTCCGCAAAATAAGGCGCATGCGCCTTGGCATGCGCAACCTGGCGCGACAATGCGTCCAGCAAGGCCTGCAAGCGGACGGCCGGGGCGCGCGTTTCAAGCGAATCGAAGTATTCAGGCATGGTGCGTAGTTCGCGTAGGTAGTCGCGTGATGAACCGTACTGTTTAAACCCGGACGCGCATCGAGAAGGGCGAAGACGCCGTAGCGAGCGGCCCGTGGCGGATTGGCCGAGCGCAGCCGTGCACGGGCCGAGCGGCAGGCTTGTCCGCGCTGCTCAGGCGAGCCAGCGCTTGCGCCGGCGATAGCTCTTTACGTCGCGGAAGGAGCTTCTCCCGCCGCCCTCTCCATCGTTCGCGGCGACGCCCAGGTAGAACTCCTTCACATCCTCATTGGTGCGCAGCGCCTCGGCCGCGCCATCCATCACCACACGGCCGTTCTCCAGGATGTAGCCGTAGTCCGCATAGCGCAGCGCCACCATGGTGTTCTGCTCGGCCAGCAGGAAGCTGACCTTTTCGCGCTGGTTCAGGTCGCGCACGATCTCGAAGATCTCCTCCACGATCTGCGGCGCCAACCCCATCGATGGCTCATCGAGCAGGATCATGCTGGGCTTGGCCATCATGGCCCGGCCGATCGCGCACATCTGCTGCTCGCCGCCCGAGGTGTAGCCCGCCTGCGATTTGCGGCGCGTCTTCAGGCGCGGGAAGTAGGCGTAGATGCGCTCCAGCGCATCGCGTGTTTCACTGCGCGACAAGCCGCGCGTGTAGGCGCCGGTCAGCAGGTTTTCCTCGAGCGTCAGGTGGGCGAAGCAATGCCGCCCCTCCATCACCTGGATCACCCCGCGCTTGACCAGTTCATTGGGCGTGAGCCGGTCGACCCGGTTGCCGCGGTACTCGATCGAGCCCTTGGTGACGTCCCCGCGCTCGGCGTGCAGCAGGTTGGAGATGGCCTTGAGCGTGGTGGTCTTGCCCGCGCCGTTGGCGCCCAGCAGCGCCACGATCCGCCCCTCGGGCACATCGAGGGAAACGCCCTTGAGCACCAGGATGACGTGGTCGTAGATGACTTCGATATTGTTGACGGACAACAGGCTCATGGTGCGGCTCGGTTGGTGGTTCCTGGCTGGCTTCATCTCCGCTCGCCCGCATGCGGGCGAGCGGAGTCGACAACAATCAACAAACGCCTTGCGGCGCCCGGATCAAGACTTCATGCACGCAGGCGAGATGCCCTTTTCTTTCGCGAACTGCGCGGCACTCGCCTTGAACAGCGGATGGATCAGGTTCTTGTTGCCTTCGATCCAATCCGACACCACGACCCACTTGGTGCCGTCCCACTGCTGGATCTTCACCTTGCCCGAGCCTTCGTGGTTGTCGCAGCTGGTCTTGATCTCCGGCAGCAAACCGGTGGCGCCCAGCTGCTGCAGGCGCGCATTGTTCACGTTCAGGTTCTCGAATGCCCAGCGCATGTCTTCGCCGCTCATGACCTTGCCCTTGCCATACTTGGCCTGCGCCACGCGGATCGCCTCCACCGTCACCACGGCCGCGGACACGCCACGGTTGTAGAGCACCGAGCCAACCTTGTTGCGGTCCTGCATATTGCCCTTGCCGGCGCCGTAGACGACCTTGTCGATATCGGCAATCAGCGGCACGCCCTTGCCCGCCACGTTCCAGGTTGCGCTCATATAGCCCTTGGCGGCATCGCCGGCGGGCACGGTGTCTTCTTCCGAACCTGCCCACCACGAGCCAATCATCTTGTCGCGCGCGAAGCCCACCTTCTGCGCCGCCTTGAGCGCGGTCTGGTTCATCACGCCCCAGCCCCAGAAGATCACGTAGTCAGGATTCTCCTGGCGGATCTTCAGCCACTGTGCGCCCTGCTCGTTGCCGGGGTGCGCCACCGGGATCTCGACCAGGTTGAACTTGCCGAGCTTGGCTTCGGCTTCCAGCGCCACGATCGGCTCCTTGCCATAGGCGGAGTCGTGATACAGGTAGACAATCTTCTTGCCGGCCAGCGAGCCGCCGTTCTTGCCCGCCAGGAACTTGACGATGGCCGAGACCTGCATCTGGTAGGTGGTGACGAGCGGGAAGGCATAGGGGAAGACCGAACCGTCAACCGCATCGGTGCGGCCATAGCCCATCATCACCAGCGGCACCTTGTCGGCCGCGGTCTTGTCCACCAGCGCGTAGGAGATGCCGGTCGACATGGTGTGGTACGCGGTGCCCTTGCTGGCCGGGCTCTTGCCCTTGAGCCGCTCGTAGCACTCCACGCCCTTGGCGTTGTTGTACTCCGTCTCGCACTCTTCCCACGACAGCTTGACGCCGTTCACGCCCCCGTCCTTGAGGTTGACGTAGTTCAGGTAGTCGACGAAGCCGCCATAAAAGGACTGTCCGTTGGCGCCATAAGGGCCGACGCGATAGCTGGGCAGCGCGACGAACTGCTCGCCGCTTTGCGCCTGCACCGCCAGCGGCGCCAGCAGCGCGGCCGACGCACCCACCGCCAGGGCTATACGCTGCAGATTGCGAATCAGGATGGTCATGACAGTCTCCTTCACCTTGGCAGGTGTGTTTGTTATGGAATACCCGTTTCTCTTGTTCCGAACCAAAAAACATCGATGCGATGAGACTCAGTGTGGGAATGGCCAGAGCCGCAGCTTCTCCTTCGCGATCTGCCACAGCCGTGCCAGGCCATGCGGCTCCACCACCAGGAAAAAGATGATCAGCCCGCCGAACACCATCAACTGGATATGCGACACGGCGGCGTTGGTAAAGGGCAGGTGCAGCAACGCGGCCAGCGGCGGCAGCGCGATGTCCAGGAAGATCGGCAGCAGCAAGATGAACGCCGCGCCCAGGAACGAGCCAAGGATGCTGCCCACGCCGCCGATGATGATCATGAACAGCACGCGGAAGGAAAGGTCAAGCGAGAAGCCGTCCGGCTCGACCGAGCCCAGGTAGCAGAACGCATAGAGCGCGCCCGCCACGCCGCAGTAGAACGAGCTGACGGCAAAGGCCAGCAACTTGGTGCGCATCAGCGGAATGCCGATCACTTCCGCCGCCACGTCCATGTCGCGCACCGACATCCAGGCGCGCCCGGTCGAGGAGCGCACCAGGTTCTTGGCCACGATGGCCAGCACCGTCACCAGCATCAGCACGAAGAGGTACTTCTTCACCGGCGTATCGATGACGATGCCAAACAGGTTCAACTGCTGCGCGGTGATCACGCCCGATGAGCTGTTGTTGGAGAACCAGGGAAACTTGGTCAGCGCCCACACCACGAAGAACTGCGCGGCCAGCGTCGCCACCGCAAGGTAGAAGCCCTTGATGCGCAGCGACGGCAGGCCGAACGCCACCCCCACCAGCGCCGCCGACAGTCCGGCGAGGATAAAGGTCAGCAGCACCGGCAGGCCCTCGATGCGCAGCTGGAAGTTGTAGGCCGCGTAGGCGCCCACCGCCATGAAGGCCGCGGTGCCAAGCGAGAGCTGCCCCGCGTAGCCCGTGAGGATATTGAGCCCGAGCGCGGCCAGCGCGAAGATCAGGAACGGGATCAGGATGGCCGAGAACCAGTACTCCGAACCCAGCAGCGGAATCGCCACGAAGGCCACCGCCATCAGCACCGCAAAGCCGATGCGGTCCTGACGGATGGGGAAGATCTGGCTATCGGCAACGTAGGTGGTCTTGAACTGGCCGGATTCACGGTAGAACATGTTTTCTCTCCTGTGGCGCGGGCCGCTCAGACACGATCGATGTGTTTCTCGCCGAACAGCCCCTCTGGCCGCACCAGCAGGAACAACAGCGCAAACACATAGGGGAACCAGCCTTCGATACCACCGAAGTTGCCGCCAAACGCGGACTGGAACACAGGCGGGATATAGATCTCGGCCAGCTTCTCCGAGGCCCCGATGATCAGCCCGCCGACGATGGCGCCGGGCACCGAGGTAAAGCCGCCCAGGATCAGCACCGGCAGCGCCTTCAACGCAGTCAGTGTCAGCGCGAACTGCACGCCATTGCGCGAGCCCCACAGCATGCCCGCCACCAGCGCCACGAAGCCCGCCACGCCCCAGACAATGGCCCAGATATGCTGCAGCGGAATCCCCAGCGACAGCGCGGCCTGGTGATCGTCCGCCACCGCGCGCAATGCGCGGCCCACCTTGGTGTACTGGAAGAACAGCGCCAGCGTGCCCACCAGGATGCCGGCGATGCCCGCCGCCGCCAGGTCGAACTTGGATACCACGATATTGAAGCGCGTCAGGATGGCTTCGATGGGCTCGTCGACGATGCCGAGGTTGATCGGGCGCACTTCATTGCCGAACAACAGCGGCCCCAGCCCTTCGAGGAAGAAGGACAGCCCGATGGTGGCCATGAACAGCGTGATGGGTGGCTGGTTCACCAGCTTGCGCAGCACCAGCCGTTCGGTGCTGATGCCGACCACCACCATCACGCCAAACGCGCCGATCACGGCCGCCCACATCGGCAGTCCCTTGTCCATCAGCCCCACCACCGCCAGCGCGGCAAAGTACACCATCGCGCCCTGCGCGAAGTTGAACACGCCCGACGCCTTGTAGATCAGCACGAACCCCAGTGCCACCAGCGAGTACATCAACCCCGACAATAAGCCGCCGATCAGGATTTCAAAGAAGAACGTCATGGTTGTCCTTGTCTTGCAGCTGCATCAGTGACCAGCGCCCAGGTAGGCGCGAATCACATCCGGGTTGGCCTTCACCGCTTCGGGCGTACCGTCGCCGATCTTCTTGCCGTAGTCCAGCACCACCACACGGTCGGAGATGTCCATCACCACGCCCATGTCGTGCTCGATCAGCACGATGGTGGTGCCGAACTGATGGTTCACGTCCAGGATGAAGCGGCACATGTCCTGCTTCTCTTCCACGTTCATGCCGGCCATCGGTTCGTCGAGCAGCAGCATCGAAGGCTCGGCCGCCAGCGCGCGCGCCAGCTCCACGCGCTTTTGCAAGCCGTAGGGCAGGCGCCCCACCGGCGTCTTGCGGATCGCCTGGATCTCGAGGAAATCGATCACCTCCTCGACCTTGCGCCGGTGCTGCATTTCCTCGTTGCGCGCCGGGCCCCACCACAGCGCATTGGCCAGCAGGCCGCTGCGGAACCTGGTGTTGCGCCCGGTCATGATGTTGTCGAGCACGGTCATGCCCTTGAACAGCGCGATATTCTGGAAGGTGCGTGCGATGCCCTGGCGCGCCGCGGCGGTGGGATGCATCTTGCGCCGCTCCTCGCCACGAAACACGATGCGGCCTTGCTGCGGGTGGTAGACCCCGTTGATCACATTGAGCATCGAGCTCTTGCCCGCGCCGTTGGGGCCGATGATGGCGCGGATCTCATGCTCGCGCACGTCAAACGAGATATCGGTCAGCGCCTTCACGCCGCCGAAAGCCAACGAGATATTCTGCAGGTCGAGTATCACGTCGCCGGCCTGCCGCACCTGCGCATGCTCCATCTGAACCCCGCCGAGCGCTTGCGCTGTTGCCCCCGCACCCGCGGACGCGCCGCTCCACACCGGCTGGCCATCGCCGCCGCGCTCCACGCCTTGCCATGCCATTTGCGTCATCCCCCTGCCCCCGCTCATGCCGCGCGCTTCGCACCGGCGGTGGCCGGCGAGAAGCGCTTTACATCGACCAGCTTCAACGTGGCCGAGACGCTGCCTTCACGCCCGTCCTCGAACTTCACGCGCGTCTCGATGAACTGCTCCGGCTTGCCGGCGTACAGCGCTTCGATCAGCGACGCGTATTTCTCGGCGATATAGCCACGCCGCACCTTGCGCGTGCGGGTGAGCTCATCGTCGTCCGGATCGAGTTCCTTGTGCAGGATCAGGAAGCGCGAGACCTGCGAGCCAGCCAGCATGGCATCGGCGGCGAGGTCGGCATTCACCTGCTCGACGCACTCGCCGATCATGGCGATCACCTCTGGCTGCGCCGCCAGGTCGATGTAGCCCGCGTAGGCCAGGTGGCGCCGCTCGGCCCAGTTGCCCACGGCTTCGAAATCGATGTTGATGAACGCGCAGACGCTGTCGCGGCCGGTGCCGAACGCCACCGCTTCCTTGATATAGGGAAAGAACTTGAGCTTGTTCTCGATGTACTTGGGCGCGAACATGGCGCCGTCGGACAGCTTGCCCACGTCCTTCGCGCGATCGATGATCTTGAGGTGGCCATCGGCGTCGATCACGCCGGCGTCGCCGGTCATGAAATAGCCTTGGTCGTTGAGCGCCTCGCGGGTGGCATCGTCGCGCTTGTAGTAGGCCTTCAACAAGCCCACGCCGCGCACCAGCACTTCGCCGTTCTCGGCAATGCGGATCTCCATGCCCGGCGCGGCGGGCCCTACCGAATCGAACTTGACCTTGCCATCCGGCTGCAGGCAGACATAGGCGCAAGTTTCGGTCTGGCCGTAGAACTGCTTGAGGTTGACGCCGATCGAGCGATAGAAGCGGAACAGGTCCGGGCCAATCGCTTCGCCCGCCGTGTAGCCCACGCGGATGCGGCTCATGCCGAGCACATTGCGCAGCGGCCCGAAGATCAGCGCCTCGCCGGCCACGTAGCGCAAGCGGTCGGCCAGCGGCACCGGATTGCCGTCGAGGATGTCGGTGCCGCAGCGGCGCGCCACGCCCATGGCCCAGTGAAAGAGCTTGCGCTTGATCCAGCCCGCATCTTCCATGCGGATCATCACCTGCGTGAGCAGGTTTTCATAGATGCGCGGTGGCGCGAAGTAATAGGTGGGACCGATCTCGCGCAGGTCGGTCATCACCGTCTCGCGTGATTCCGGGCAGTTCACGGTGAAGCCCGCCACCATGGCCTGCGCATACGAGAACAGGTTGTCGCCCACCCATGCCATCGGCAGGTAGGACAGCACGTCGTCCTTCGCGGTCAGGCCATCGAACGCGCAGCCGTTGCGCGCCGCGCCGATCAGGCCGCGATGCGAGTGGCACACACCCTTGGGCTTGCCGGTGGTGCCGGAGGTGTAGAGGATGATGGCGGTATCCTCGGGCTCGCCCGCGGCAACGGCCGCATCGAAGTATCCGGGATTGGCGCGATCGAACTCGCGGCCGATTTCCTGCAGGCGCTGGTAAGGCATCAACGCCGGATGATCGTAGTCGCGCAGCCCGCGCGGGTCTTCATAGATGATATGGCGCACCTTGCGGCCCTGCGCGGCAAGCTGCTCCTCCACCTCCAGCAGCTTGTCCACCTGCTCCTGGTCCTCCACGATGGCGAAGTCGATCTCGGCATCGTTCAGCACATAGATCATCTCGCCGGCAATGGCATCCTGGTAAAGCGGCACCGGCACGCCGCCCATGGCCTGCGCTGCACTCATGGCCCAGTACAGGCGCGGACGGTTGTCGCCGATCACCGCCAGGTTCATGCCGCGGGAAAAGCCCAGCGCAGCCAGGCCGCACGCGAGCGCGCGCACCTCCTGCGCGGTCTGCGCCCAGCTAAAGGTTTGCCAGATCCCGAGATCCTTCTCACGGTAAGCCGGGCTTCCCGGCCGCTGCTGCGCATGCGCAAGCAACAAGCGCGGGAAGGTCGTCGCCGACGGTTCCTGCATGGATGTCTCCTGTCCCTCCGGCGCGGGGGTCCGCCACCGGTGCCAAGCCTGCTGCCGCTGGTTATACTTGGCCTGTTTTGCCCGGCGGCGCTTCTGCCGCAACGCAACAAGCCCGCCGCGCCTGTCCTGGCGCGCATTTGCGGTTCGTGGTGATCGTAAGATAGTCCATGCCATTTCCCCCGGTTGTCACGCCGATGACAATTCCGGGTTAATCCCTACGGGGGAGGTTCTCCAGGTCATGCTCAACGATTTCGTCGACCGCTGCGTGTGGGCAGCCGAGCTCAGCGAAGAACAACGCGACACTGTCCGCCGCGCCATGTGCGTGCGCGAGTATAGCCAGGGCGACTATGTCTGCCATAAAGGCGATATGGCGGAGCACTGGATGGGCGTGCTGGAAGGGATCGTCAAGATCACTACCGTATCGCCGTCCGGTAAGTCGGTCACATTCACCGGTGTGCCTACGGGGGGCTGGTTTGGCGAAGGTGCCGTGCTCAAGGGCGAAATCCGCAAATACGATGTGATGGCGCTGCGGCGCTCGCGCATTGCGTTCCTGCCGCGCGAGACTTTTCAGTGGTTGCTGGATACCAGCTTGCCATTCACCCGGTTCCTGCTGACGCAGTTCAATGAGCGGCTGGGGCAGTTCATTGCCGCCGTGGAATACGAACGGCTGCTCGATATCGATTCGCGGGTGGCGCGCGCGGTGTCGTCGCTGTTCAATGAGCACCTGTACCCTGGCCTGGGGACCACGCTGGAGATCTCGCAGGAAGAAATCGGACTGCTGGCGGGCATATCGCGGCAGCGGGCCAACCAGGCGCTAAAGGTGCTGGAGCAGCAGGGACTGGTGAAGGTCGACTACGGCGTGATCGAGGTACTGGACCTGGAGGGGCTGCGGCAGTACGGCGAGTAGGGCCGCCAGGCCCCTCGCGGCCACCTTGCGGCTTGGCCCGATGCGGCGTGGCGCGCAGTCAACGGAATACGCCGACCGCTTCCACCAGCCGGTTGGCCTGCTGTTTCAGGCTCTGTGCGGCGGCCGCGCTCTGCTCCACCAGCGCCGCGTTCTGCTGGGTGATGCGGTCGAGGTCGCCGATGGCATCGCCAACCTGGCTGATGCCCGCGCTCTGCTCGGACGTAGCCAGGCTGATCTCGGCAATCAGGTCGGAGACGCGCCTGACCTGGGCCACGATGTTGTCCATGGTCTGGCCGGCGTCATTGACCAGCTGGGCCCCCGAATCGACCTTGTCCACGCTGGCGCCGATCAGCGCCTTGATCTCCTTGGCCGCGCTGGCGCTGCGCTGCGCGAGCCCCCGCACCTCACCGGCCACCACCGCGAAGCCCCTGCCCTGTTCCCCGGCCCGCGCGGCTTCCACCGCGGCATTCAGCGCGAGGATATTGGTCTGGAACGCGATGCCGTCGATSACGCTGATGATGTCGGCGATCCGCTTCGAGCTGCTGCTGATTTCCTCCATGGTCGCCACCACCTGCGACATTGCCTCGCCACCCTTGGCGGCCTCGCTGCTGGCGGAGCCGGACAACGCGTTTGCCTGGGCCGCGGTTTCGGCATTGCTCCTGACCGTGGCCGTCATCTGCGTCATCGACGACGCCGTATCCTGTACGTTGGATGCCGCCTGCTCGGTACGCAAGCTCAGGTCGCTATTGCCCTGCGCGATCTCGCTGCTTGCGCCTTGCACGTTCAGCACCTGCTCGCTCACGTCATCGATCAGCCAGCGGAACATCAGGCCAAGCTGGCTGATCGTGCGCAGCGTCATGCCGATCTCGTCCACGCGGTCCATATGCTCGACCTGCTGGCTTTCGCCGGACGCCACGCGCAGGGCCTGTTCCATGACCCGCTCCAGCGGCCGCGAGATCTGCGCCTCCAGCCAGCCGGAGACCAGCATCAGCATGGCGGCGACGATGCCGCCCAGGCCGGCCAGCGGCATCCCGCCCATGCCAAGCGTAGCCGCGCCAATGACCGAGGCCGGCAGCAAGGTCGCCAGTGCGCCGCGGATGCGCCAGCGCACCGGCATGGTCTTGAAGGCCGACGCCCACCGCTTCCAGCCGCCCTGAATGATCAGGCCCTTGTGAAAACGCCGCTGGCCGGCACTACCCTCGCGGAAGTCCTGGTAAAGCCGCCCGGCGGCGTCAATTTCCTCGCGCGAGGGCTTGGTGCGCACCGACATGTATCCCACCGGCTTGCCGTTGCGCACAAGCGGCATGGCGTTGGCGCGTACCCAGTAATGGTCGCCGTCCTTGCGCCGGTTCTTCACCAGCGCCGTCCAGGGCTCGCCGCTCTTGAGCGTGGCCCACATATCGGCGAACGCCTCGGCCGGCATATCCGGGTGCCGCACGATATTGTGGGGCTGGCCCTGGATTTCCTCGCGTGTGAAACCACTGACATCGACGAAGGCCGCGTTGGCATAGGCAATGCGGCTTTCGGTGTCGGTGGTCGACATCAGCGTCGCATTCTCAGGCAGTTCGTATTCGCGCTGCGAGACGGGTTGGTTGTTGCGCATAAAGATTCCCCATCGGTTTTCCAAAGCACGCGCGACGCACAGGCAGTGCCACGACTGCGGCGGCGCGTAGTGCATATCCGCGTTTACGGGAATATCCTTACAAAGCTTTAGCGATTAGGGATCAATGAAGCCATTCAACCGGTTTTACTGGAATCAAAACTGATTTCTCTCAGCCGCCACCGATTTTTTATCCTCACAGGCTTGACAATATTTTTTAATACGATCGTTCCAAAAAATAATTAATGATATCGATTCTTATTTATTGGGTGAGAAAACAGCAAATACCCGGGAGCCAAAACGAGCGTGCCGCGAGCGAAAAAAAAGCTGGCGGCGGATCGCTCCGTAGCCAGCTCTTCTAGCATCCCCCTCCCCGCGGGAGAGGAGGACTTTGCCTCTTTGACTGCGTCAATATTACTTGCTGTAGACGTACACACCGCGGCCCGTCTTGCGGCCGAGATAGCCCGCCGCCACCATTTCGCGCATCAGCATGGCCGGGCGGTATTTCGGGTCGGCAAATTCGGTGTACAGCACCTCCATCACCGCCAGCATCGTATCCAGGCCGATCATGTCAGCCAGCGCCAGCGGGCCGATCGGGTGGTTGCAACCCAGCTTCATGCCTTCGTCAATTTCTTCCGGCGACGCCAGGCCTTCGCCCAGTACGCAGAACGCCTCATTGATCATCGGGCAGAGAATCCGGTTGACCACAAAGCCCGGATTGTTCTTCACGGTGATGGGGTACTTGCCGAGGTTCTTCGACAGTTCTTCCACCAGCGCGTGCGTGGCATCGCTGGTCTGCAGGCCGCGGATCAGCTCCACCAGGGCCATCATCGGCACCGGGTTGAAGAAGTGCATGCCGATGAAGTTGCCCGGGCGGCTGGTGACGGCGGCCAGCTTGGTGATCGAGATCGACGAGGTGTTGGACGCGACGATCACGTTGTCGCCGACGATGCTATCGATCTGCTTGAGGATCTTGACCTTGAGGTCGAAGTTCTCGGTGGCGGCTTCGATCACGATGTCGGCGGCCTTGAGCGCGTCATAAGACGTGGAGCCCTTGATGCGCGCGAGTGCGGCGTCCTTGTCGGCTTCGCTGATCTTGTCTTTCTTGATCAGGCGATCCAGGCTGCTGCCCACGGTGGCGATGCCCTTGTTCACCGCTGCGTCGCTGATGTCCACCATCACTACGTCCAGGCCCACCACCGCGCACGCTTGCGCGATGCCGTTGCCCATGGTACCGGCGCCTACGATGCCAACTGTCCTGATTCCCATCTTGTCTTCCTTGTTGCTGGTTGCTTGATTCTGGCGTGGCGCGCTGCGGTCACGGCGCACCGAGGTATCTGCTCAGGCTTCGCCCAGCGCGGCGATGATGCGCTCGGCGTGCTGGCTGAGGATTTCCGGATCCTGCATGTCGCTGCCGTGGCCGCGCAGGGTGCGCTCGGCGTAGCGCGGCACGATGTGGAAATGCACGTGCGGCACGGTCTGGCCCGCGGCGGCGCCGTTGAACTGGCCGATCGAGATACCGTCCGGCGAGAAGGCGGCGCGCACCGCGCGGGCGACGCGCTTGGTGGTGCGGATGGCGGCTTCGGCACCAGCGTCGGAAAGGTCGAACAGCTCGGCGGCGGGTTCCTTGGTCACCACCAGTACGTGGCCGTCCGACTGCGGCATGATGTCCATGAAGGCGATGGTGTCGGCGTCTTCATACACCTTGTTGCAAGGCAATTCGCCACGCAGGATGCGGGCGAAGATATTGTTGGGATCGTACACGGTACTCCTGATTGGTCTTGGTCTTGATCTTCGCTGGCGCTCGCTGTCCGCAAGGCGACGCGGCTGGCGCAAACGTCAAGTTTAACGCAGGGGCCTCGCACGAGACAGCCCCTGGCTCACGGATCACATATTGCGGCGGTACTGGCCTCCCACCTCAAACAATGCATGCGTGACCTGCCCGAGCGAGCACACGCGCACCGCGTCCATCAGCACCGCAAACACGTTGTCGTTGTCGATCACGGCCTGGCGCAGCCGCTGCAGCATGGCCGGCGCCGCATCCGCGTGACGGGCGTGAAAGTCCGCCAGCCGCGCAAGCTGCCCCTGCTTCTCCTCTTCGCTGGAACGCGCCAGTTCGAGCGATCGCGGCGTCGCGTCGCCATCGGGATTGCGGAACGTATTGACGCCGATGATGGGCAGCGTGCCGTCATGCTTGCGCTGCTCGTAGTACAGCGATTCGTCCTGGATCTTGCCTCGCTGGTAGCCCGTCTCCATCGCGCCAAGCACTCCGCCGCGCTCGGCGATGCGCTCGAACTCCTGCATCACCGCTTCTTCCACCAGGTCGGTCAGCTCATCGATCAGGAAGCTGCCCTGGTTGGGGTTCTCGCATTTGGCCACGCCCCACTCGCGGTTGATGATGAGCTGGATCGCCAGCGCGCGGCGCACCGATTCGCCGGTGGGCGTGGTGATGGCTTCGTCGTACGCGTTGGTGTGCAGCGAATTGCAGTTGTCGTAGATGGCGATCAACGCCTGCAGCGTGGTGCGGATATCGTTGAAGTCGATCTCCTGCGCGTGCAGCGAGCGGCCGGAAGTCTGGATGTGGTACTTGAGCTTCTGGCTGCGTTCGTTGGCGCCGTACTTGTCGCGCAGCGTCACCGCCCAGATGCGGCGCGCCACGCGGCCCAGCACGCTGTATTCCGGGTCCATGCCGTTGGAGAAGAAGAACGACAGGTTAGGCGCGAAGTCATCGATATGCATGCCGCGCGCCAGGTACGCCTCCACATAGGTGAAGCCGTTGGACAACGTAAACGCCAGCTGCGAGATCGGGTTCGCCCCGGCCTCCGCGATGTGATAGCCGGAGATCGACACCGAGTAGAAATTGCGCACCTGGTGATGGACGAAGTACGCCTGGATATCGCCCATCACCTTGAGCGAGAACTCGGTCGAGAAGATGCAGGTATTCTGGCCCTGGTCTTCCTTGAGGATATCGGCCTGCACCGTGCCGCGCACGTTCTGCAGCACCCACGCGCGGATCTTGGCTTCCTCGTCGGCGGTGGGCTCGCGGCTGTTATCGGCGCGGAACTTGTCGAGCTGCTGGTCGATGGCGGTGTTCATGAACATCGCCAGGATGGTGGGCGCGGGCCCGTTGATGGTCATCGACACCGAGGTCGACGGACTGGTGAGATCGAAGCCGTCGTACAGCACCTTCATGTCGTCGAGCGTGGCGATCGACACGCCCGAGTTGCCGACCTTGCCGTAGATGTCCGGGCGTGTGTGCGGGTCCTCGCCGTACAGCGTGACCGAATCGAAGGCGGTGGACAGGCGCTTGGCGTCCATGCCCTCGGAGACCAGCTTGAAGCGGCGGTTGGTGCGAAAGGCATCGCCCTCGCCGGCAAACATGCGGGTGGGGTCTTCGTTCTCGCGCTTGAAGGCGAACACGCCTGCGGTGTAGGGGAAGCTGCCAGGCACGTTCTCGCGCAGCAGCCACTTGAGCACTTCGCCATCGTCCTCGAAGCGTGGCAGCACCACCTTGCGCACCGTGGTGCCGGACATGGTAGTGGTGGTGAGCGTGGTGCGGATTTCCTTGTCGCGGATCTTCACCACGTATTCGTCGCCGCTGTAGGCCTTGCGCATCTCCGGCCACATCGCCAGCAGCTTGCGCTCCTGCGCGCCGAGCGCGGCGTCGCGTTCGGCGGCGAGCGCCTGCAGCGCTTCGCCCTGGTCTTCTTGCCCGGAGGCCGCCAGCAGCATGCGGCGCGCCTCGCGCAGTTGCTGGCGCTCGCGCGCCAGCCGGCTTTGCGCATCCACGCGGCGATGATAAGCGCGCACCGTGTCGGCGATCTCGGCCAGGTAGCGGTTGCGCGCCGGCGGGACGATCACGTTCTGGCCGGTGGAGACGCGCCCGCTCAACTGCGGCAGCACACCGGCCGGCGCACGCATGCCGCGCGCGCACAGCGCTTCGCGCAGGCCCTGGTAGAGCATGGTTATGCCGTCGTCGTTGAAGCGCGACGCCTGGGTGCCGTACACCGGCATCTCCTCGGGCCTGGCATGCCACTGCTCGCGGTTACGCTGCACCTGCTTGGCCACATCGCGCCACGCGTCCTGCGCGCCCTTGCGGTCGAACTTGTTGATGGCGACAAAATCCGCGAAGTCCAGCATGTCGATCTTCTCGAGCTGGCTGGCGGCGCCGAACTCGGGCGTCATCACGTAGAGCGACAGGTCCACGTGCGCAACGATGGCGGCGTCTCCCTGCCCGATGCCCGAGGTCTCGACGATGATCAGGTCGAAGCCGGCCACCTTGCAGGCCGCCAGCACATCGGGCAGCGCCCGCGAGATCTCCGAGCCGGCCTCGCGCGTGGCCAGCGAGCGCATGAAGATGTGCGGGTGGTTGATCGCGTTCATGCGGATGCGGTCGCCCAGCAGCGCGCCGCCGGACTTGCGGCGCGACGGGTCGATCGAGATCACCGCAATGGACAGCGCATCGCGCTGGTCCAGCCGGATGCGGCGGATCAGCTCATCGGTCAGCGAGGA
This sequence comes from Cupriavidus sp. YAF13, assembly GCF_052113425.1. Classification (NCBI taxonomy): domain Bacteria; kingdom Pseudomonadati; phylum Pseudomonadota; class Betaproteobacteria; order Burkholderiales; family Burkholderiaceae; genus Cupriavidus; species Cupriavidus sp. YAF13. Next base: position 42,220 of record NZ_JBFRDD010000006.1, on the reverse strand, counting down.
TTTGCCCGCGCCGCCAGTGCCGGTGATGCCGAGCACGGGCGTCTTCACCTTGGCAGCCTCGGCGCGCAGCGCGTCGGCCAGCGCGGGATCCGCCTTGCCGTTTTCCAGTGCCGTGATCAGCTGCGCGAGCGCGCGGCGGTCGCCGCCCTTCATCGCATCGAGCGTGGTGGGGGCATAGCGCGCCAGGTCGATATCGCAGCGCTGCACCATGTCGGCGATCATGCCGGCCAGGCCCAGGCGCTGGCCGTCTTCCGGGCTGAAGATCCGCGCCACGCCGTAGGCTTGCAACTCGCGGATCTCGTCCGCCACGATCACGCCGCCGCCGCCGCCGAACAACTGGATGTGCTCGCCGCCGCGCTGGCGCAGCAGGTCCACCATGTACTTGAAATACTCGACGTGGCCGCCCTGGTAACTAGAGATGGCGATGCCCTGCACGTCTTCCTGCAAGGCCGCGCTGACCACCTCGTCCACTGAGCGGTTATGCCCGAGATGGATCACCTCGCAGCCCGAGGACTGCAAGATGCGCCGCATGATGTTGATGGAAGCGTCGTGGCCGTCGAACAGCGAGGCTGCGGTGACGAAGCGCACCTTGTTGACGGGCCCTTTCGGTCCCTGCGCCTGATGGGGAGCGCCGGGTTGAGCGCCCTTCTGCACATCGGAAAGATCGGTCATTGTCTCCACCACGTTCGGTGTTCTGGCTGGCCGCATGACGTCCATGGCTGCCGCTCTGGAGGCGGCTCGGATCTAACACGCGAGCGGTCTGGCTAGTGCCGGCGCAACGGCTTGATTATATGACGTTTACGTTAACGGCAATCAATCCACGGCGGCGCCGATTGCCGCTCGGCGCGGCGCGGCCAGCCACATGAACATCCTCGCATAGTTGGCGCGACGATGTGGAGGGAGGGAGCGAGGCATCGGGGGAGTTCGATGCCGGCAAACGGCATTCTGGCGAGCGCATGACCAGACACTTGGCCAGGCTTCTACCAATACGGATGGGAGCGGGATGACCGGACACGCGCTGCGCGCGGTCCGGCCGGGATCCTCTCAGAGGCCCGGTTCCGGGCACTGGCCGGCACCTGAGCCACGGCGCTCGCCAAAGCGGCGCTTCAGCGCACTCGCCAGCCCGCCCAGCCAGCGCCACGACGACGGGGCCGGCGTCTCGGCCAGCGTGAAGCGCGCGCCCTCGCTTTCGCCGGACAACCATACCCGGGCGCCGGCAGGCAGCGCAAAGACGGCTCCCGGCAGCAGCCAGATATCCGCGTGGTGGCCTTCCACCGTGAGCCAAAGGCGGCCTTCGACCGCCTTCACGCGCTGGCCTTCGCGGGCGCGCCAGCTCACCGGCTGGCCCAGTTCATCGAATTCGAAGATCCTTAGTTCGCGCATTTCATCACTCCTGTTCTGCATTGCGGCCATGTCTCTCGTGCCCGCCGGCCCGGCCAGTGCCGGCACTTCTGCCGCATGCCTTCCATTATTCACAGCGCAAACTACAATCCCATGAACAGTTGCGAACAGTTTGACATGAACTGTTCAGTAGTTTTTCCTGACACTTCCCCCTGCACCCTGCCGATGAAGCTGACCCTCGTTCCCGCCACCGGCGTGCCCCTGACCGACCAGATCGTCAACGAGGTCAAGGCCTGGATCAGCGCGCGCGAGGTGCGCCCCGGCGCGCGCCTGCCGTCGATCCGGCAGCTCGCGGCGGAGCATGGCATCAGCCGTTTTCCGGTGATCGAGGCCTATGACCGGCTGGTTTCGCAGGGCCTGCTCGATTCCCGCCACGGGTCGGGCTTCTTCGTCGCGGACAGCCCGCTGCTGGCGCGCGGCGCCAATGGCTGGTCGGACCCGCGTCTGGCGGAGGATTTGTCGGACCATATCCTGGAGCAGTTCAACCATCCCAGCGCCACGCTCAAGCTGGCGGGCGGCTTCGTGCCCGAGAGCTGGCGCGACGTGGAGGGGCTGACCCAGGCCATCCGCCAAGTCTCGCGCAACGACATCAACAGCGTGATCCACTACGCCACGCCGATGGGCAGCCCGGAGCTGCGCCAGCATGTGCTGACCCGCGTGCGGCAGCTCGGCATCGCAGCGGAGCTGCCGCAGGTGCTGATCACCACGGGCGCCAGCCAGGCGCTGGACCTGGTGGTGCGGCGCCTGCTCAAGCCGGGCGATACGGTGTTCGTGGAGGATCCTGGCTACTACAACCTGTTCGGCCTGCTGCGCCTGCACGGGGTGCGGCTGGTGGGGGTGCCGCAAACCCGCAACGGGCCCGACCCGGACGCCGCCGAAGCGCTGCTGCGCGAGCACAAGCCTAAGCTGTTCTTCACCAACAGCGTGCTGCAGAACCCGACCGGCTCGACCCTCTCGCCGCCGGTGGCGTTCCGCCTGCTGGAGCTGGCGCGCCGGCACGGCTTCCGTTTTGTCGAGGACGATATCTTCTCGGACTTCCAGACCAACTACACGGACCGGCTGGCCACGCTGGACCAGCTCGAGCACGTGATCTACATCGGCGGTTTTTCCAAGACGGTGTCGGCCTCGCTGCGCGTGGGCTACCTTGTGGCCGACAAGGCGCTGGTGAAGGACCTGGTGGATGTGAAGGTGCTAACCAGCGTAGCGGGCTCGCATTTCGCGGAGAGCGTGACGGCGGCGCTGCTGGAGCGCGGCGCCTACCGCAAATACATGGAGCGGCTGCGGCTGCGGGTGCGCCAGGCCACCGCGCGCGCGGTGCAGCACCTGGGCGACGCCGGCTGGGAAGTGTATTGCGAGCCAGCGGGCGGCAATTTCCTGTGGGCTCGTACGCGCGGGATCGAGGATTCGCGCGAGCTGGTGACCCTGGCCGAGCGGCATGGGGTGACGCTGGCGCCTGGCAATTACTTCCGGCCGGGCGGCGAGGGCTCGGCCTGGATCCGCATCAACTCCGCCTTTGTCGAGGAGCCACGCGCGCTGGCCTTCCTGCAAGAAGCCGGCGCGCGCGAAGGGTAACCGCAGGCGGCGTCAGGCGCCGCCGTGCAGCACCGCGTTGCGGCGCGCGTAGAGGAAGTAGATCGCCAGGCCAATCGCCAGCCACGCCAGGAAGGCCACCCAGGTCAGCGGCTGCAGGTGGGCCATCAGGAACAGGCAAAAGCCCACCGACAGCAGTGGCACCACCGGCACGCCCGGGCAGCGGAAGGCGCGTGGCAGGTCCGGCCGTGTCTTGCGCAGCACCAGCACCGCCACCGAGATCAGCGTGAAGGCGGACAGCGTGCCGATATTGATCAGCTCCGCCAGCACATTGAGCGGCACGAAAGCCGCGATGAAGGCAAACACGATGCCCACCGTCCACGTGGCGAAGAACGGCGTGGCATGCACCGGATGCACCTTCGACAGCCGCTCCGGCAGCAGCCCGTCGCGCGACATGGCAAAGATGATGCGGGTCTGGCCGAAGGTCATCACCAGGATCACCGTGGTCATGCCCAGGATGGCGCCAAGATCCACGAATCCCGCCACCCAGTTCTCGCCCGCGTACTGCAGCGCCAGCGATACCGGATGATCGATGCCCGCGAACTTGGCGAAGGGCACGATGCCGGTCATGATGGCCGCCACCGTCACGTACAGCACGGTGCAGACCGCCAGCGAGCCAATGATGCCGATCGGCAAGTCGCGGCGCGGGTTGCGCACTTCCTCTGCGGCCGAAGTCACTGCGTCGAAGCCGATAAAGGCGAAGAACACCAGCGCGGCCGCATTGAAGACGCCTTCCAGCCCAAACGGCGCGAACGGATGCCAGTTGGCCGGCTTGACGTGCCACACGCCCACCCCGATGAAGAGCAGCACCACCGCAATCTTGATGGCCACCATCACGTTGTTCAGGCGCGCCGACTCGCGCACGCCGTAGGACACGACCCAGGTGATCAGCAGCATGATCGCGGCAGCCGGCAGGTTGAACAGCGTCTGCACACCCGGCACGGCACCGGGTGCGGCGGTGAGCATGACCGGCAGGTGAATGCCGAAGCCCGCTATCAGCGACTGGAAATAGCCCGACCAGCCCACCGACACGGCCGAGGTCGCAAGGCCGTACTCAAGCAGCAGGTCCCAGCCGATCATCCACGCCACGATCTCGCCGAGCGTGGCGTAGCTGTAGGTGTAGATGGAGCCGGAGACGGGGATCGCGGACGCGAACTCGGCGTAGCAGAGCGCGGCAAACCCGCAGGCCAGTGCCGCGATCACGAAGGAGACAGTCAGCGCCGGGCCCGCCGTGAGCGCGCCGGTGCCCGTCAGCACGAAGATGCCGGTGCCGATGATGGCGCCGATGCCCATCAGGATCAGGTCGACGGGACCGAGCACCTTTTTCAGGCCATCATCGCGGGCGGCGGCCAGCATGGCCTCGATGTTCTTGGTGCGGAACAGACTCATCGGCGGGTACTCCTGGCGCGCTGGGCGGCTTTGAAAAGCGGCGTATTTTAGCGTGATGGGGTGGGCGGATTCGTCACTTTCGGGATGGTCCGTGTTTCTTTGGGCGGCGATGGTTTTTGCACCCAAGTGCCATACGACATCGTCCTGCGGGGTTGGTCGCTGTTTTTTTGATCGGCGATGGCGTTTGCACCCAAGTGCCATACGACATCGTCCTGCAGGGTTGGTCGCTGTTTTTTTGATCGGCGATGGTTTTTGCACCCAAGTGCCATACGACATCGTCCTGCGGGGTTGGTCGCTGTTTTTTTGATCGGCGATGGCGTTTGCACCCAAGTGCCCTACGACATCCCCCTGCGGGGGCTGCCGGTCACTTTTCTTTGACCGGCAAAGAAAACTAACGAAAAGAAAGCCGCCCTGCCGGGAGCAGAGCAATCAGGCTGTTTTTGCCTCGGTGGTTGCGTCGTATGGCCCGGAGTGTTGGCTGGCGTGCCTTACCGGCCCGAAGGGCATCGTAATTTCATGACCCGATGGTCACGTGGTGGTGCCCCTCATCGCTTTGCTCGGTGAGCGTTCGGGCATCTGCCGTTCGCGGTGCGTAGCACCACGATCCTGCCTGCTTTAGTGGTTTCGTGGTTTTGTCTCTGGCGGCTAGCACCGGGGTATTTGATGCCCTGCCGCACCGGCGCGGGCGGCACCTTGCTATCGCCCCCTGGTTTCGTGGTGGGCACCGTGGCCCGTYMGCGGGGGCCGCGCTCGCACCTCACRGCGCTYGYCCTCCGAGACAAAACCACGAAACCAGCCACACCCGAAACGGCGCAGCACTTCGCCCCGCGAACGGCAGATGYGGGAAYGGTCACCGCAWRCGAGGTCAGGGGCYGCACSACGTAACCAATGGGTCATGCCGTAGCGATGTCCTTTGGGCCGGTAGAATCCGCTAGCCAACACTCCGGGCCGTACGACGCAACCACAGACGCCCAAACAGCCTTATTGCTCTGCTCCCGGCAGGGCGGCTTTCTTTTCGTTAGTTTTCTTTGCCGGTCAAAGAAAAGTGACCGGCAGCCCCCGCAGGGGGATGTCGTATGGCTCTTGGGTTCAAAAACCAACGCCGCTCAAAGAGACAGCGACCAACCCCGCAGGGCAACGTCGTATGGCCCTTGGGTACAAAAACCAACACCGCCCAAAGAAACTAGCAACAACCCAAACACCCCATCATCAATCCGCCCCCAATACCCTCACTTAGCCACCGGCATCGTAAACTCCGCCCCCTTCCCAATGCTGTCAGGCCAGCGCTGCATGATGCTCTTGTACCGCGTGTAGAACCGAATACCTTCCTCCCCATAAGCATGATGATCGCCAAACAGCGAGCGCTTCCACCCGCCGAACGAGTGCCATGCCATCGGCACCGGGATCGGCACGTTGATGCCCACCATGCCTACCTGGATCTGGCGCGAGAACGCACGTGCCACGCCGCCGTCGCTGGTGTAGCAGGACACGCCGTTGCCGTACTCGTGGCCGTTGATCAGGTCCACCGCTTCGGCCAGGTCATGCACGCGCACCACCGACAGCACCGGGCCGAAGATCTCTTCCTTGTAGATGCTCATGTCCGGCGTGACGTTGTCGAACAGCGTGCCGCCCACGTAAAAACCGTCTTCGTGACCCTCGACCTTGTGGCCGCGGCCGTCGGTCACCAGCTTGGCGCCCTCTTCCACGCCCTTGGCGATATAGCCCTCTACCTTGGCCTTGTGCGCGGCGGTCACCAGCGGGCCCATCTCGGCATCGTCTTCCATGCCGTTGCGGATCTTCAGCGCGCGCGCGCGTTCGGCCAGGCGCGGCACCAGCTTGTCGGCGACATCGCCCACCGCCACGGCKACCGAGATGGCCATGCAGCGYTCGCCSGCCGAGCCRTAGSCRGMGCCGATCAGCGCGTCSACGGCCTGGTCGAGGTCGGCGTCGGGCATCACSAYCAKGTGGTTCTTGGCRCCGCCCAGGGCCTGCACGCGCTTGCCGCGCTTGGTGCCTTCGGTGTAGATGTACTCGGCGATCGGCGTGGAGCCGACGAAGGACAGCGCCTGCACGTCCTTGTGCGCCAGTAGCGCATCGACAGCTTCCTTGCCGCCTTGCACCACATTGAACACGCCATCCGGCAGGCCGGCCTGCTTGAGCAGATCTGCGATCAGCAGCGAGGGCGAAGGATCGCGCTCGGACGGCTTGAGCACGAAGGTATTGCCGCAGGCCAGCGCCACCGGGAACATCCACATCGGCACCATCACCGGGAAGTTGAACGGCGTGATGCCGGCCACCACGCCCAGCGGCTGGCGCAGGTTCCAGTTGTCGATGCCGCCGCCGATGTTGTCGGTGAAGTCGGTCTTGAGCAGGTTGGGAATGCCGCAGGCAAACTCGACAATCTCCACGCCGCGGGTGACTTCGCCCTTGGCATCGGAGAACACCTTGCCGTGCTCGCGCGTGATCAGCGCGGCAAGGTCGTCATGGTGGCGGTCGAGCAGCTCCTTGAACTTGAACAGGATGCGCGCGCGCTTGAGCGGCGCGGTCTCGGACCAGGCCGGGAACGCGGCGTGGGCCGCAGCCACGGCGGCATCCACGTCCTGCGCCGAGCCGAGCGCCACGCGCCCGGCCACGGCGCCCGTGGCCGGGTTGAAGACGTCGGCAAACCGGTCCGACGAGGCGGCGCGCACGGTCCCGCCAATGTAGTGCGCAATGTCGGCGATCTGCCGGTTCTCTGCGATGTTCACGTCAGTGTTCCTTGTCTTGTCTCCGCGGCCACGGCATTCGCTGCAATCGCGGTAATCACTGCAGTTCTTGCAGCACCTTCTTCACGGTGTCGAACATCTCTTCGATCTGCGCCTCGGTGATGATCAGCGGCGGCGAGAAAGCGAGGATATCGCCGGTGAAGCGCACCAGCACGCCGCGCTCCAGGCATTTCAGGAAGGCCTCGTAGCCACGCGCGCCGGGCTGGCCGGGACGCGGCTCCAGCTCGATGCCGGCGACCATGCCGAGGTTGCGGATGTCCTTCACATGGGGCGCGCCGCGCACGCCATGCACCGCTGCTTCGAACTTCGGCGCCAGCTCGGCGGCACGGCCGAACAGGTTCTCGTTCTTGTAGATATCCAGCGTGGCGATGGCCGCGGCCATGGCCAGCGGGTGGCCGGAATAGGTGTAGCCGTGCAGGAACTCGATGGCGCCCGGCGCCGCGGCATTGACCACGGTGTCGTGCACTTCGCGCCGCACCGCTACCGCGCCCATCGGCACGGCGGCGTTGTTGATGGCCTTGGCCATGGTGATCAGGTCCGGCGTGACCTTGAAGCGCTCGGCGGCGGTGGCCGCGCCCAGGCGGCCGAAGGCGGTGATGACCTCGTCGAAGATCAGCAGGATGCCGTGCTTGCTGGTGATCTCGCGCAGCTTTTCCAGGTAGCCCACCGGCGGCACCAGCACGCCGGCCGAGCCGGCCAGCGGCTCGACGATGACGGCGGCCACGTTGGACGGGTCGTGCAGCGCCAGGATGCGTTCCAGGTCATCGGCCAGGTGCGCCCCCCAGGTTGGCTGGCCCTTGGAGTAAGCCGCCTCGGCAATATTCAGCGTGGCCGGCAGGTGGTCCGTGCCGGGCATCAGGTTGGCCGAGAAGGCCTTGCGGTTGGGGCCGATGCCGCCCACCGCCATGCCGCCGAAACCAACGCCGTGATAGCCGCGCTCACGTCCGATCACGCGGGTGCGCTGGCCTTCGCCACGGGCGCGGTGATACGCCAGCGCGATCTTCAGCGCGGTGTCGACCGATTCCGAGCCCGAGTTGGTGAAGAAGATGCGGTCCAGCCCGGCCGGCATGATGGCGGCCACCTTGGTGGCGGCCTCGAAGGTGAGCGGGTGGCTCATCTGGAACGGTGGCGCGTAGTCCAGGGTCTGCACCTGGCGGGCGACCGCGTCCGCGATCTCCTGGCGGCAATGGCCGGCAGCGACGCACCACAGGCCGGCGCAACCGTCGAGGATCTGGCGGCCGTCATGCGAGGTGTAGTACATGCCGCTGGCGGAGTCGAGCAGGCGCGGAGCCGCCTTGTACTGGCGGTTGGCGGTAAACGGCATCCACAGGGCATCGAGATCGGGGATCACAGTCTTGGCGGCATCCATACATCCTCCTCAGGAGCAATTGGCATTGGCTTGGGCGGCGGCTGGCGCCGCCCGGGTTGTCAGGTGATTCTGGTGAATGCGGCCACTGTAGCGGCCCTGTCCGGCTTAAAGAATATACGGTCGACAGAACCTCGCCTTACCGTACAGTTAAGAGTGAGGCAACTGTACAGATCAAGAGATACCAGAACCAGGCGGCCGCACCCGCGGATCCAGCCACCCCGCTCACCATGGCGGCTAAAGTCCCGCTGGCAGCCGGATTCACGTTGCAGCGCCGCAAAGCCCGGCGCCGCCATGCGGCTTCCCACCGAACCGGTACGGCCATTAAACTGTACAGGTCCATCCTTACATGTCACGCATGCTTAACCTCGAACTTGTCCGCAGCCGGCGCAGCGGCGACACCCTCACTGAGCAGATCGTGGCGGGCATCGCCAGCCTGGTGGACCGGCGCGTGCTGCGCGCCGGCGTCGCGCTGCCGTCGGTGCGGCGCTTTGCCCAGCAGCATGGGGTCAGCACCTTCACCGTGGCCGAGGCCTACGGCCGCCTGACCGCGCTGGGTTACCTGAGCGCGCGGGTGGGCTCGGGCTACACGGTGGCACACCGCCACGCCCCCGCCGGCCAGGCGCCGGCGGCACGCTGGGAGGCGCCGGGGCTCAACGCCGCGTGGCTGCTGTCGGATGTGTTCGCCGATCATTCGGTGCCGATCAAGGCGGGTGCGGGCTGGTTGCCGGGCGACTGGCTCAACGAGGAAGGGCTGCACCAGGCCATGCGCGCCGCGGCGCGGGTGCCCGCCGCGCAGGTCTCGGGCTACGGCCACCCTTACGGCTTCGCCGCGCTGCGCGAGCATATCGCCGCCGGGCTCAGCCAGTACGGCATGCCGGTGCAGGCCCAGCAAGTGGTGCTGACCCAGGGCGCCACGCAAGCGCTGGACCTGGTGGTCCGCACGCTGTTGCGCCCGGGCGACACCGTGCTGGTGGAGGACCCCTGCTACTGCAATCTGCTGCAGATCCTGCGCCTTGCGGGCTTGCAGGTGGTTGGCGTGCGCCGCACCGCCAGCGGGCTCGACACCGACGCGCTCGACCATGCCATCCGCACCCATGCGCCGCGCGCGCTGTTCGTCAATACGGTGCTGCAGAACCCCACCGGCGGCACGCTCACCAGCATGAACGCGCACCGCGTGCTGCAACTGGCCGAGCAGTACCGGCTGCTGGTGGTGGAGGACGATATCTACCGCGAGCTGGCGCCGCCCGGCTCACCCATGCTGGCGGCCATGGACGGGCTCTCGCACGTGATCTACGTCAACGGGTTTTCCAAGACCATCACGCCATCGCTGCGGGTCGGCTACCTCGCGGCCAGCCCGGAGCTGGCCAAGGCACTCGCCCGCACCAAGATGGCCGTGGGGCTGACGTCATCGGAAGTGACCGAGCGGCTGGTGTACTCGGTGCTGACCAGCGGCCACTATGGCCGCCATGTGGCGGCGCTGGCCGAACGGCTACGCGCCCAGCAGGACCGGATCACGGAGAAGATGGAAGCCCACGGGCTGGAGGTGATGCTGCGCCCGGAAGGTGGGATGTTCGCCTGGGCAAGGATGCGGCCGGAAGACGGCGGCGACCAGGCCGCGCTGTCGGGCAACCGCCTGGCGACGCTGGCGCTGGAGCACGGCATCTGGCTGGCGCCGGGGTCCTACTTTGAACCGGAAGAAGGCGACTCGCCGTGGATACGGTTCAACGTGGCAACCAGCGATGAACCCGCGCTGTGGCGATTTTTTGACGCGCTGCGCAGCCGGCAGGCGCAAGGCGCGGAAACAGAATCCGTCTCCCGCGGCACGCGCGCCCCGCGCGCAGGCATGGTCAGGCTGGCCTGAGCGTCGTGGCCTCAGGCCAAGCCAGCCACATTTGCAGGATCAGAAGCGATAACGCACGTAACCCGTGTAAAAACCGCTGCCCGGATTGGGCTGCTTGATACCGGCGTTGGAGACGTGCTGGTAGCGGAAGCCGGCTTCGTACGCGGTCTTGGGGCCAAAGGCCATGCCCACGCCGATCATGTCGGAGAACTGGAACAGGCTGCCGGAGCGGTGCTCGTCAGAGGTGGCCTTATGGCTCATCATGCGCACGCCGACGGAGGCCTCCAGGAAAGGCACCAGCGAGCCGCCGCGCTTTTCCACGCGCAGGATCGGCGAGAAGCCGAATTCGGTCACATTCTGGTGATTGGTGCCGCTGCGGGCGTTCCATTCGGCCAGTTCGGCCTCCCACTGCAGCTTGGCCAGCCAGCCTTGCGGGTTGCCCCAGGCAAAGCCGGAGTCCCAGTTCACGCCAACTTCGTACTTGTTGAGGTTGTGGCCGGGATCGCGGCCAAAGGCCACGTGCACCCCCGGATCGGCTTGCGCGGCGGCGCATGCGCCGAGGGCAGCCATGGCGCCAAGCGCCTTGATACGTGTTGCAAGCCGGCGGGCAAGGCCGGCGTTCTTCTTATCGATGGTCATGTGCATGGTGGGTGGTAATTACCGCGAAGAATGACAAGTCCTAGCGAAAACCTTGCCACCTCCCAGCGGCAAAGCCGACCACCCGTACTCAGGACCAGAGGCGTTCCACCACCCAGCCCGCGGTCACGCAGATCGCGAGCCAGGCGCTCAGGCACCCGGCAATAAATCGGTAAGTCATGGTCAATTTCCGCAACAATCGCTTAGGGACAAGCGAATCATTACGGAATTATACATCCGTTCATGAATGTATGTTGAGGCCGGAGAAATCGGGCTAGGGCTCAACGTATCGGTGAGCGATTATGCACCTCCGGGACAGCACATGCTTGCGGCACCGCAGGAGCTGTTGCCACGCCGCGTCAATCCCCCAGCGCCACGGCGCTTTGGCCCATGACCGCGGCGAAATCCATTGCCGGCATCGGCCGGCCTAGCAGGTAGCCCTGCGCCGCGTCGCAGCCCTCCTCGGCCAGCAAGCGTTGCTGGACGTGGGTCTCCACACCTTCCGCCAGGGTTCTCATGCCCAGCGAGCGCGCCAGCGCGATGACCCCGCGAATGACCGCCAGGGCCTCGGGTGCAGTACCGAGGACCGCAACGAATGATCTGTCGATCTTGAGTGTCGCAACCGGCAGGCGCGTCAGGTAGGCCAGGCTCGAGTAACCGGAGCCGAAATCGTCCAGCGAGGCGCTGATGCCGCAGCGCCGGAGCTCGTCGAGCGCCGCCGCAGCGCTGTCGAGGTCGGTCATCAGGGTGTCCTCGGTGACTTCCACGTCCAGCAGCCCGCATGGCACCTCGTGCTCGCGTGCGAGGTCCGCCAGCAAGCCAGCCAGCCCCGGCATGACCAGCTGCCGCGCCGACAGGTTGAGCGAGATCCTGGGCACCGCCAGGCCAACACGCCGCCAGGCCGCTATCTGGCGGCACACGGCGCGCATGACCCACAGCCCCACCGCCGGCTCCAGCGGCGACTCCAGCAGCACATCGAGAAAGGCGGCAGGAGGCAGCAGGCCGCGCGTTGGGTGCTGCCAGCGCAGCAACGCTTCCGCGCCCGCCAGCCTGCCATCGGGCAGCGACCACTGCGGCTGGAAGTGAAGCACCAGATGGTCGTCTGCCATCGCGGCATGCAGGTCGGCGCGCAGCTGCAGGCGCTGCCGCAAGCCTTGGGCGAGGTCCAGGTGGAAGACGCGGAACTGGAAACGCCCCGCGGCCTTGGCCGCATACATGGCGGCATCGGCGTGGTTCAACAGGGTGTCGGCGGTGTCGCCAGCCTCAGGCCACTGTGCGATCCCTGCGCTGGCACCCAGCAGCAGCGTGTGGCCGTCCACCTGGAACGGCTGCGACACGCCGGCCAGGATGGTGCCGGCAAAGCGCTCGGCCTGTCCCGGCCGCGCGTCGCGCAGAATGAACACGAACTCGTCACCACCGACGCGCGCGACAAAAGCCGAAGGTGCCAGCAGCGCGCGAAAGCGTTCGGCGACCTTGCACAGCAACGTGTCGCCCACCGCATGGCCAAAGGCATCGTTGACTTCCTTGAAGCGGTCGAGATCGACGAACAGCACCACCACCCCGCCCGCTTGCGGTGCTTGCGCCTGCATGCCGGCCGGCAGCATAGCCGCCTGGGCTTCTGCTGCTTGTTCTGCTGCTTGTTCTCCCGCCTGCGCCACCGCGCGCGCCAGCACCTGCGTGCAGCGCCGGCGGTTCGGCAAGCCGGTCAGGTAGTCGTGATCGGCATGGTATTCCAGCTGTGCCGACTGCTGCCGCTCGCGGCTGACGTCGCGAAAGAGCACGGTAAGGCCGTTCGCATCGGGAAAGGCGCGCGCTTCGAACCAGCATGCCAGCGGGGCATAGTAGGCGGTGCAGGTGCATGATGCGCCGCTGGCAGCGGCCTCATGAAACGTCCGGTCATATGCCGAGCCAATCAGGTCCGGATAGCACTCCCAGATGCCTCGCCCGTCGAGATCCGTACGCCTGCGCTTGAGCAAGCGCTCCATGGTCTGGTTGACGTAGGCGAATCGCCACTCGCGGTCGAGCGACATGACGCCATCCGTGATGCGATCGAGCATCGCGCCAAGATGCGTGGGCAACGCCCCGGCGGGCGGCGTGTTCGCGGGATTGGCATGGCAGGGCAAAAATGGCGCGCGCTGGGGAGAGTCGTCCATGTCGAGGGGGGGCATCCGAGCACCGCATGCATCACGGTGGACAAGGCGGCAGGTGGCAGGCGTCGGCCGCATTTTATCCTCGAACGCCCCGCGCCGGTATGCCGGCGCGCGCCTTCGGCCCAAGGATTGCGCGCCGGTGCCAGCCACGATGCCCCCCGGCCACATACGGCTTCCCCCCGCTATCCCCCTGCTATCCCCACTACCCCCCGCTTGCCGCCGGCATCACGCCACGGTTGCGTAATCCAGTGTCTTTGGCGTCTTCACGATGACCTCCGGGCGCTCACCCACCACGACCGTATCGTCGAGCCGGAAGCCGCCCAGCCCATAGACATAGATGCCCGGCTCGGCCGAGTAGACCTCGCCGCCCAGCAGCGTGCGCGTATTGAAGGCCATGTCCTCCGGATACTCGTGCAGCATCAGCCCGACCGCGTGGCCGGTGCGGTGGAAGATGTACTCGCCCAGCCCCGCGCGCTCGATCACGGCTTGCGCGGCGGCGTCCATGTCGCAGACGCGCCGGCCGGTCGCCGCGGCCGCCACCGCCGCATCGGTGGCCTCCGCGGCAACCTGGTAGCAGCGTGCCTGGCGCGCATCCGGCTTGCCGCAGAACCACGTGCGCTCGTTCTCCACGTAGTAGCCATTGAGGCGCGGCAGGATCAGGTTGACGACGGTGTCTCCAGCCGCGATGCGCGCGCCGCACGCGGCGCCGTCGCCATGCGGCGAGGCCGAGGCCGGTCCCGTCAGCGTCCAGCATTTGAGGATATCGAAATCCTCGCCGGGAAAGCGGCGCGCGGCCTCCTCCACCATCAGCGCCGACATGGCATGGTCCAGTTCCTGCACCAGCCGCCCCGGCCGAATGTTCTCGCGGTAGCGGTCCTGCACCCAGTCCGTCAGGCTCCCAAGCTCGCGCATCACCTGCAGCTCTTCCGCATGCTTGACCCAGCGCATGGCGCGCATTTCCGCCATGGCCGGGCGCAGCGCGAGCTCCGGCAGGTAGCGCTGTGCCGCCGCGAGAATCGGGTGGGCCACGTCCACGGCAATGCGCGAGCCGCCCAGCCCGTGCGACGCCAGCAGCGACGCCACCACCTCGGGCAACTGCGGCGCCAGCGCCAGCCGCTGCGACACGCGCGGATGCTCGGCGTAGTACGTCACGTCGCGCAGCCAGACCTTATCCTTCTCCGTGCACAGGCGCATGTGGTTGGTGGACAGCTCGTTCATCACGGCGAAGGGTTCGCCGTTGCGCGGCACGAACACGAAAACGGGGCGCTCCCACGGCCAGACATCCAGCTGGAAATTGGTGGCGAACTGGAAGAAGTCCGGCGTGCTGAACACCAGCGCGTCAACGCGGATGCGGTCCATCAGCGCGTGCATCATCGCCAGGCGATAGTCGCGCACGGCGGTCGTGATCTGGGGCATGTCTAGTCTCCTTGGTTCCTTGAATCCTTGGTAGTGGCTGCAGGCGGGTGCAGGCGGGTGCAGGCAGATCCGGCCGGGATCAGAGGGCGATGCCGAGCTTGCGGATCATGGGGCCCCAGGCCTGCGCGTCGCGCCGCATATAGCGCGCCACCTCGGCCGGCGGTCCCTTGATCGGGTCGAGGAACTGGTTGGCCAGCTTGTCCTTGAATGCCGGCTCGTCCATGGCTGCATTGATGTCGGCGTTGATCTTCTGCACCAGCGCCGCCGGCGTGCCGGTCTTTGCGACGATGGCGTACCAGCCCGGCACCGCCACGTCGTAGCCAAGCTCCTTGAACGTCGGCACATCGGGCAGCGCGGCCAGGCGCCGCTCGCCGGTCACGGCCAGCGCCACCAGTTTCTTGCCGGCGATATAGGGCTGCACGCCCGCCACCACATTCATCATGGCCGGCGTCTCGCCCGACATCAGGCTGGTCGAGCCGCCGGCGCCGTTGAACGGCACATGCTGCAGCTTGACGCCTGCGCGCTCGGCCACCAGCTCCATGGCCAGGTGCGTGGAGTTGCCGATGCCGCCGGAGGCGTAGCTGATGCCGCCCGGCCGCGCCTTGGCGAGCCGCACAAATTCGGCAAAGCTGGTGGCGTGCATCGCCGGCGCAACCACTAGCACGAACGGCGAGTTGGCCAGCATCGCCACGCCGGTCAGGTCGCGTTGCGGCACATAGGGCAACGTGGGGTAGAGGAAGGGATTGAAGGCCAGGTTGGACACGCCCGCGAAAAACAGGGTGTAGCCATCGGCCGGCTGCTGCAGCACATAGTTGATGGCCAGCACACCATTGGCGCCGGGCTTGTTTTCCACAACAACGCTGCGTCCCCAGCGCTTGCCCAGCGTTTCGGCCAGCGCGCGCGCGAGCACATCGTTGCCCGTGCCGCCGGCCTGCGGCACGACCAGCCTGACCGGGCGCTGCGGCCAGTCCTGCGCCCAGCCGGCGGCACCGCATGCCATGCCCGCCACGGCGAGCGCGGCGCTTAGTATCAGTGTGCGTCTGTTCACTTCGATCTCCTCTCGAATCCCCTTGAGCGGCACCCTCGCATCGCGGTGCATCCGGTTTACTGTACCATGTGGTACACGGAGAGGAAAAAAATTTTCGAGGCTGCGGCGCCGATGCCGGCGCCGCGCACGGATCAGGCTTCGGGTTCGGATTTCGCGCCCGGGGCCCTGGGCGCATTCAGCATGCGCGCGAAGTATTTCAGCGCGGCAGTGGTGCCCTTGCGATCACCCGTGGTGACAAGATCCAGCAACAGGCCACGCACGGTGGCCACCTCGATGCGAGCCCGCAGCTTCGCCTCGCTCGTGCTCAATCCAAGCTGCTTGTGAAAGCGCTCGGTCAGCGCGCCGGTCCAGCTGCCTATCACATCGTCGAGGAACACCTGGAAGCGTTCGCGATCGCGAATGGCGCGGCCGTAGATCTCGAACAGCAACTGGATGATGGGCAGGTAGTTGTCCGCCGAGTAGCGCGCCCAGGCTACCTCCAGCGCCTGTGCGGGATCGGACTCGCTGGCGGCCAGGCTGGCGCGCGCATCCAGCTCGGCATGGCGGATGCGGCGCAGCACCGCCTCCCAGAACTGGTCCGCCGAGCCGAAGTAGTAGATCAGCATGCGGTGGCTGGTGCCGAGCGCCTCGGCGATATGGCGCAGCGACAAGTCGCCGATGCCGTGCTCCAGCACGTGGTTGACGGCGCCGTCGAGCAACTGGATGGCCTGGTCGCTGGCAGCGCGGCCTTGCGCAAGCCTATCGGGCCTATCGGGCGTTTCGGTGGCAACGGCGGGATTCTTGCGGGGCGGCATGGGCTGGGGAAAGCGTTCGGTTGGGCACGGGGGCGAAGACAGCGAGTGTAAGCCAGCCCGGCTCGCAGTGCATTCGCCCGTTGCGTCCTTAACCTGCGCCCAGCAGGAAGGGCAGCGTATCGTCCAGCAGCAGCTCCGGTATTTCCTCGGCCATGTAGTGCCCGCACGGCAGGCTCTTGCCGCTCACGTTGCTCGCCACCTTGCGCCACTCTTCCAGCGGCGCGAAGCAGCGGCCTACCGCGCCCTGCTCGCCCCACAGCGCCAGCATCTCGCACCGGACCTTGCGCCCGGCGGCCAGGTCGGCACGGTCGTGCTCGAGATCGATCGACGCGCTGGCACGATAGTCCTCGCACAGCCCGTGCGCCGCGCCCGGCAGGCGCAGGCAACGCAGGTACTCCGCCATGGCCGCCTCGGTAAACGGCGCCAGGCCGGCGCTGCGGCTGCCCATGGTGCTGCGCAGGTAGAGCGCCGGATCGGCCTCGATCAGCGTCTCGGGAAACGGCGCGGGCCGGATCAGGAAGAACCAGTGGTAGTAGGCCAGCGCGAACTGCAGGTTGGTCTGTTCATACATCGCCAGCGTGGGCGCGATATCCAGCGTGACCAGCCGCTGCACGGCATCCGGATGATCCACCGCCATGCGGTGCGCCACGCGAGCGCCGCGGTCGTGCGCCATCACCAGGAAGCGCTCGAAGCCCAGCGCGCGCATCGCCGTGACCTGGTCCTGCGCCATGCTGCGCTTGCTGTAGTTGGCGTGATCCGGCAGGCCGGCGGGCTTGCCACTATCGCCGTAGCCGCGCAGGTCGGTGGCAACCACCGTGAAATGCCGCGCCAGCGTGGCGGCCACCTTGTGCCAGATCACATGCGTTTGCGGATGGCCATGCAGCAGCAGCAAGGCCGGGCCCTGGCCGCCGACGACAGCGTGGATCTCGACGTCGCCACATGGAATGCGATGTTGGGTGAACCCTTCGAACACGTTCAGTCCTCCTTCAGGCGGACAGCCGCGCCATGGTCTTGGCGGCGACGTCCTGCAGCCAGGGCTGCGACTGGTGATGGCGCCGCGCGAACGCGGCGATTTGCGGCGACTGTGCCAGCGTTGCGCCGATCATGTCCAGCCCCTGGCGGAACATGGTGCGGTGGCGCTCGGCCAGCATGAAGGCAAAGCGCAGTGCGCCGGCGCTCACCGACATCGCCGCGAGGTCGATCTCGATCCGCGCGGGCACACCGCCCGACACCGCGGCCATCAGCGCATCCACCTCGGCCTGCGGCAACATCACCAGCAGCAGCCGGTTGTTGATCGCGTTCGAGTAAAAGATCTCGCCAAAGCTGGGCGCGATCACCGCGCGGATGCCGTATTGCTGCAGCCCCCAGACGGCGTGCTCGCGGCTCGAGCCACAGCCAAAGTTCGGGCCGGCCACCAGCACGCCCGCGCCCTGGTACCGCGGCTGGTTGAGCGCGAACTCCGGGCGCGCAACGCCTTGCGCGTCGAAGCGCATATCGTAGAACAGGCCACGGTCCAGCCCCGCCTTGTCGATGATGCGCAGGAACTGCTTGGGCATGATCTGGTCGGTGTCGAGGTTGCCGATGGGCAGCGGCGCGCCAAGCGCGGCGATCAGGTCGGAATCGTAGTCAGGCATGGCATCAGGCATTGGTTTGCTCCAGGCGGCGCGCATCGGTGATGCAGCCGGTCAGCGCCGCCGCGGCGGCCATGGCGGGGCTCATCAGGTGGGTGCGCCCGGCGCGCCCCTGGCGTCCCTCGAAATTGCGGTTGGTGGTGGAGGCGCAGCGCTCGCCCGGCGCGAGTACGTCGTCGTTCATGGCCAGGCACATCGAGCAGCCCGGCTTGCGCCATTCGAAGCCGGCGTCCAGCAGCACCTGCGCAATGCCTTCGTCCTCGGCCTGCTGGCGCACCGCGCCAGAGCCCGGCACCACCATCGCGCGCACGCCTTCGGCCACCTTGCGCCCGCGCACAATGGCGGCCACGGCGCGCAGGTCTTCGATGCGGCCATTGGTGCAGGAACCGATGAACACGCGCTGCACCGGCAGCCCTTCGAGCGTGGCGCCCGCCTGCAGGCCGATGTAGTCCAGCGCCTTGGCGGCGGCGCTGCGCGCCGTGTCGTCGACGGCATCCTCCACCGGCGGCACGCGCGCATCGATGGGGATCGCCTGATCGGGGCTGGTGCCCCAGCTCACATACGGCGCCACGCTGCCGGCGTCGAACACCAGTTCGCTGTCGAACCTGGCATCCGCATCGGAGTGAAGCGCGCGCCAGCAGGCCAGCGCGCGCTCGCGCAGGGTGGCATCGATATCGGCGGCGCGGGCCAGCACGTATTCGAAGGCCGCCGCATCCGGCGCGATCAGCGCGCCACGCGCGCCGGCTTCCACCGTCATGTTGCACAAGGTCATGCGCGCCTCGATCGACAATGCGGCAATGGCGCTGCCTGTGAACTCCACCACATAGCCACGCGCGCCCTGCGCGCTGATGCGGCTGATGATATGCAGGATCAGGTCCTTCGCGGTGGCGCCACGCGGCAGCACGCCGTCCACGCGGATGCGCATGTCCATCGCCACGCGGTACACCAGCGTCTGCGTGGCCAGCACGTGCTCCACCTCGGACGTGCCGATGCCAAAGCCAAGCGCGCCCAGCGCGCCATAGGTGGTGGTGTGGCTGTCGCCGCACAGCACCACCATGCCCGGCCGGATCATGCCGTGCTCGGGCGCGATCACGTGCTCGATGCCCTGCAGCGCGTCATCGGTATCGAACAGCGGGATGCCGTGCTTGACGCAGTTGCGCTTGAGGTTGCGCGCCTGCAGCGCCGAGGCGGGATCCTGGATGCGGCGCGGGCTTTCGGCGTGGGTGGGGATGATGTGGTCCACCACCGCCACCTGCTGGCCCGGCGACGGCACGCCCCGGCCCTGCGCGGCCAGCCCGGCGAAGGCCTGCGGGCTGGTGTATTCGTTCATCAGGTGCAGATCCGCGTAGAGCAGCACGTGGTCGGCATCGAGCGCGGCCACGGTGTGCGAATCCACCAGCTTGCGATAGAAGGTAAGGCCTGACATGGGACTCTGTTTGAAGTAAGTTGTAAGTCAAAAATGGCACACGGCGGCAGGCGCCGCGCTTACTCCGGCGTGATGCCGGCCTGCTTGATCTGCGCGGCCCAGCGCTTGATTTCCTTGTGCAGCATGGTGTCGGCCTGGGACGGGCTCATGGTGAGCGGCTCGAAGCCTTCCTTGAGCAGGCGCGCCTTGATCTCCGGCGCGGCCAGTGCCTGGTTCAGCGTCTGGTTCAGTTTTGCGATCACCTCCTTGGGCGTGCCGGCCGGCGCGCTGACGATGAACCAGGTCTCGAACGCGTAGTTGGGCAGGCCCGCCTCGGCAATGGTGGGCACATTGGGTAGCAGCGGCGAGCGCTTGGGCCCGGTCACCGCCAGCGCGCGCAGCTTGCCGGCCTGCACCTGCGGCAGCGCGGCGGAGAGCACCGGGAAGCTGAGCTGCACCTGGCCGGCGATGGTATCGACCATGGCCGGGCCACCGCCTTTGTACGGCACGTGCAGGATGGCCGTGCCGGATTCCGACTTGAACAACTCCGCCGCCATATGGAAGGTGCTGCCGGTGCCCGCCGAGCCAAAGCTCAACTGCCCGGGGCGGCTCTTGGCCAGCGCAATCAGTTCCTTCACATTCTTGGCCGGCAGGCTGTTGGTCACCACCAGCACATGCTGCGAGGTGCCCATGGTGCCAACCGACGCCAGGTCGCGCTCGGTGTCGAACGGCAGCCTGGCGAACAGCGACGGATTCACCGCCAGCGCCACGTTGTTGATGGCCAGCGTATAGCCGTCGGGCTTGGCCTTGGCGGCCTGGTCCATGCCGATATTGCCCGAGGCGCCCGCGCGGTTGTCCGCCACCACAGGCTGGCCGAGTTGCCGGCCCCACGCTTCGGTGACCAGCCGCGCGGCGATGTCGACGCTGCCGCCCGGGGCGAACGGCACGATCAGGCGAATCGGGCGCGCGGGAAACGTCTCGGCTCGCGCCGCCGCCGGCATGAGCGCAACTGACAAGGCGGCAGCGCTCAAGGCGAGCGGCGTCCGGCAGATCCGGCAGATCCGGCGGGCGATGGCGGTAAGGCGGTTCATGTGGGGTCTCCTGGGTGGCAGGCTGGCTGCAAGGGAACGCCCCCGGCGCCGCCGCGCTTATTCAGATTTGAGATGCCAGTTTAACCATTGAACCCATCGCTATAATTTCATCCATAGACTTTCATTCAGTCGCTTAATTCACCAATCAGGCCTCGGATCGCATCGTGGACAACTTCTCCGACCTCGCCTTCTTCGTCACCCTGGTCAAGCGCGGCAGGCTGGCCGGCGCGGCCCAGCAGTTCGGCATCACGCCGTCGGCCGCCAGCAAGCGGCTGATGGCGCTGGAAACGCGGCTCGGCGTGCGCCTGCTCAACCGCACCACGCGCCGGCTGAGCGTGACGCAGGAGGGCGAGGCCTACCTGGCGCAGGGCGCGCGCATCCTGGCCGAGCTGGAGGAACTGGAGCAAGGGCTTGGCGGCAGCCGGGTGGCGCCGCGCGGGCTGCTGCGGGTCAATGCCACGCTGGGCTTCGGCAGGCGCCACGTGGCGCCGGCGGTGGGCGCCTTCCTGCTGGCCTGCCCGGAGGTTGAGGTGCAGCTGGAACTCACGGACCGGCCGCTGAACCTGGCCGAGGCGGGCTTCGACGTCRGCATCCGCGTGGGCGATTTGCCCGATGCGCGCCTCACCGCCCGGCCCATCGCGCACAACCGCCGCCTGCTATGTGCCGCGCCGCGCTACCTGGCCAGCCACGGCGAGCCGGCGTCGCCGCGCGAGCTGCAGCAGCACCGCTGCATCGTGATCCGGGAGAGCGACGCCACCTACGGCACCTGGCACCTGCGCTCGGCCAGCCGCCAGGAAACCGTGAAGGTACGCGGGCCGGCCAGCACCAACGATGGCGAAGTGGCCCTCGGCTGGGCCTTGCAGGGCCACGGCATCTTGATGCGCTCGGAATGGGAGGTGGCGCCGATGCTCCGCTCCGGGCGGCTGCGCCAGGTGCTGCCCGACTGGGAAACGCCGCCAGCCGATGTGTTCGCGGTATTCCTTACGCGCGACCACCTCACGGCCAAGGTGCGCGCGTTCGTGGACTTCTTGGCGGAACACTTCGCGGCCCACCGCATGGCGGGCGCGCCCTATAGTGGCTGGTAGCCGTTCAGGCCATGCCGCGCAGGAACACCAGCGCCAGCCCGGCGGCGCCGCAAGCAAGGATGACCGGGATCACGCCGGCCTTGAAGCGGAACAACGCCACCGCCGCGGCCAGTCCGATCAGCGCGCAGGGCCACTCGAAGCGCCCTTGCAGCCCGGCGGGCCACAGCACGTGATAGGCAAAGAACACCGCCAGGTTGACGATCACGCCAACCACCGCCGCCGTGATGGCGGTCAGCGGGGCGGTGAACTTCAGGTTGCCATGCGTGCTCTCCACGAACGGCCCGCCTAGCAGGATGAACAGGAACGACGGCAGGAAGGTGAAGAAGGTCACCACCGTCGCCGCCGCCACGGCCGACGCCACCACCGTATCGGCGCCGAACACGGCCTGCGTCCAGCCGCCGACGAAGCCGACGAAGGCCACCACCATGATGAGCGGGCCGGGCGTGGTTTCGCCCAGCGCCAGGCCGTCGATCATCTGCGGCGCGCTGAGCCAGTGGTAGTGCGCCACCGCGCCCTGGTTGACATAGGGCAGCACCGCATAGGCACCGCCAAAGGTCATCAGCGCGGCCTTGGTGAAGAACCAGCCCATTTGCGTGAGCGTGCCCTGCCAGCCGTAGCGCCAGGCCAGCGCGCCCAGCGCCAGCCCCCAGATCGCGAGGAACACCGCCAGCACCAGCCCGAAGCGCTTCCAGGTAAAGATCGCATGCGGCGGCGTGGGTGTGTGGTCGTCCAGCAGCGCGGGGCCAAAGCCGGCCTTGCCAGCGCTGTGCCCGCCCCCGCTGGCAAAGCGCGCCGGCGCAAGCCGGCCGCCCGCGTAGCCGATCAAGGCCGCGGCCAGCACGATGACCGGGAACGGTAATTCCAGCGCGAAGATGCCGACGAACGATGCCGCCGCGATCGCCCACAGCCAGCTGTTCTTCAGCGCCCGAGAGCCGATGCGCCACGCCGCCGACATCACGATGGCCGTCACCGCCGGCTTGATGCCGTACAGCACCCCCGCCACCGCCGGCACCTCGCCAAAGCGCATGTAGATCCACGACAGCAGCATCAGGATCAGCAACGACGGCAGCACGAACAGGCCGCCCGCGATCACCCCGCCCCAGGTGCGGTGCATCAGCCAGCCGATATACGTTGCCAGTTGCTGCGCCTCCGGCCCGGGCAGCACCATGCAGTAGTTAAGCGCGTGCAGGAAACGGCTCTCGGAGATCCAGCGGCGCCGCTCGACCAGGTCCTCGTGCATGATGGCGATCTGCCCCGCCGGGCCGCCAAAGCTGATGAAGCCCAGCTTGAGCCAGTACCAGAATGCCTGGCGCAAGGTGATGGCGGCCGGGGCGGCAGTGTCTGGCGTGGTGGTCGTAGCTTGCATGGGAGCCGATGTGGGAATGGTGGCCAGCGCGGGCTGGGCGCCTAAAGATAGCAGAGGCTTGTGTCAGCAAGCTGCCAATCACCCACACGGCCGCATGGATGGTACGGCCCGCGATCATGACGGCGCATGCGATGGGCCGGCGATCGGACTAGATCCGCCGCGCAAACGCTTGAAGCACGGTTGCCAACGCAATAGCCTCCTCCGCCGAGAGCTCCACGGGGTCATCGTGTCTGGCAACCACCTTGATCTGGATGGACGAATCTTGCTCGATCCAGATCCTTATCGAACCATCGCTTGACTCGAAGTAGTCTTCATCTGACGTCTTATGCACAACCACTCATCCTTGTTGCTAAAGCAGCCGGCTCACATCTCGTCCACCGCGGTGGTCGCCGTCACCACGCCCGCCTCTTTCTCCATCGAGAACCGATCCCGCGTGGTGACGTAGAAGCTGGCCCCGAATCGTCCCACCGGAAAGTAGTTCTGCAGCCGCACGCGCCAGGCCTGCGCGTCGATCAGCTCGTCGCGCGCATGCAGCCGCAGCACGCGGCCTATGAAAATCTGGGCGGGCACTGAACCCGGGGGCGAACCGCTCAGCCCGCCGGCTGCGCCTCGCCGTCGAACAGGTGCAGGAAGCGATCGAGGATCAGTAGGTGATCCTCGAACATCTGCCCTTCCAGCGCCAGCAGCTCCTGTTGCGGCACCCAGCGCACCGCGGCCGCGTCATCGGCGGCGGCCACGGGCGGCAGCGCGTCGAGCGGCAGGTCGAAGAAGAAAGCGTGGGTCAGCGTGCGCCCGCGCTGGCTGCGCTCGGGATGATCGAACAACGCCTGGTCACGCAAGGATTGCTGCAACGCCGCCTTGGGCAGCCCGAAGCGCGTCTCCTCGTCGAGTTCGCGCAGCACCGCGTCGGCCACGCGCTCATGCTGGTCCAGGAAACCGCCGGGCAGCGCCCAGGCGCCGCGGCCGGGCTGTCCACCGCGGCGGATCAGCAGCACCTGGCCGCAGCAGCGCACCACCGCATCCACGGTCACGAAGACCGGCGGATACGGCGCGGCGGCCCAGCGGCGGCTGTGGTCCTGCAGGAAGCGGTACTCGGCCAGCAAGGTCGCAAACGCTTCGCGCCCGGCGAACTCGCGCAGGAACGCGGCCACCGGCTGCGGCAGCACGCTCTGCAGCCCCTCCAGGCCGCCCTTCTGGTCGAACCATTGCCGGCGCACGTCGGCGGCGTTGAGCTGCCCGAAGCTTGGCTGCGGCACCAGTTCCCAGCCGGGGAAGTCATTCAGGTAGCCCGAAGAGGCATCCTTGAAATGCCCGAACAGGCCAACGCGCGGCGTGCCTTGCGCGCAAGCCTCGATCGCCGCGCCCGCCACGGCGCGCACCGCCGCTGCCCAGCGCGCGCTTTCGTAGTAGTCGCGCACCACCACAAAGCGCAGGTCGGCAACGCGCGCGGCATCCCATGCCGCGACAGCGCCCTCGATCATCTGGCGGCGCTCGTCCGCGGAAAACGGATTCTTGACAGTGCGGGCGCCGCCAGYGGAACCCAGCACCACGATCACCGTGCTGGCCTGCGCCAGCGCCTGGCGCAGCATGGCGAAGTGACCGTTGTGGAAGGGCTCGAAACGGCCGATATAGACCAGGTAATCGAAGGGGACAGCGCTTGCCGGCTGGGTCGGGTCAATCTGCTTCGTCGGGTTCGTCGGGTTCGTCACGGTCATCGGCACGTCGGGTAGATCATTTCAGCTCGCAACACATGCATAGCGGCAGCGCGCCTTCTTGCTGCCGGAACTCGCGCGACGCGCGCACTTCCGGCGGCAGGCGATCCGCCGAGATCAGCGAGAAGCCGTAGCGGGCAAAGTAGCTGGGGCAACTGGCGCTCAGCAACACGGCGCGCGTGCAGCCGTTGGCGCGGGCGCGCATGAGCACGGCGGAAACCATATGGGAGGCGATGCCGCGATCGCGATAAGGCGGCAACACCGCCACCGAGCGCACGACCACAGTGTCACCATAGCCTTCGGCGCCGGCGCAACCGACAATGCCGCCGTCGAGCACCGCAATATGGAACAACGCCAGCGAGGGATCGAGATCGTCGCTGGCGAGGCCACATGCTTCAAGGACTTCCGCGATTGCCGGCCAATCGGCCGGTTGTGCGGCGCGGATACGCAGATCTCTTGTCATTGCAATTGTCTCCCCGCCACGCACGATGGCGGAGGTTGTCATGGATGGACTGCGCTGACTTCACACTACATGATTCGCGCGACTTGTTCCAGCGGGGAAAACGGCATAAGCGGCGCCTTATCCACCGAATGAATGAGGCGGGGCCGAGGCAAAATAGCCTGGCGGGAAAGGGAAAGAACAAAGGGAAATGGAAAGGAGCGCGAAGCATCGCGGCGTCTGGCTGCATGGCGCGATCGCCCTGGCCATGACCGCAATACTGGACTGGAGGCGGGGGAACGGAATTGAACCGCCGTGTACGGCTTTGCAGACCGTCGCATAACCACTCTGCCACCCCGCCGCTGCCGGGACGCCACGCTTTGGCGCCCGCTTACAGTGCGGGGCGCAGTTTAGCCGGAAATGAAAATCTCTGCACGGGGCGCACAGCGGCGCCCGCACGCTTGCCGAAGGCCGGGGTGTTCAGCGCGAAAGAATGGACATGGTGATCCGGGAGACGCACACCATCTTGCCTTCTTCGTTGCGGATCTCGATGGCCCACACATGGGTGGTGCGGCCGATATGCACCGGCGTGGCGGTGCCGGTGACAAAGCCCGTGCGCGCCGCGCGCACATGGTTGGCATTGATGTCGAGCCCGACGCAATATTGGGTCTCGCTATCCAGGCACAGGCTGGCGGCGCAACTGCCCAGCGTCTCCGCCAGCAGCACCGAAGCTCCGCCGTGCAGGATGCCATGCGGCTGCACGGTGCGGCGGTCCACCGGCATGCGTGCACTGAGCGAAGTCTCGCTGATCTCGGTGAACTCGATGCCCAGTTGCTCGACGGCGGTGTCCTTGTGGCGGGCCTGGAGTTCTTTCAGTGAGGGAGGTGATTTCCACAGCATGCGCGGTCTCCGAATGGTTTGTACCGCATTCTAAAGGCAGCAGTCCGCGGACGTTCGCGGGGCGGCGCGTACCCGGCAATTTCGGGGCGGCCACGCTTTGGCCATCGATGCATCAGACCCCACTGTGCAACGGCGCCACAAACTCTTGCCAGGCAACGCATTCGGGTGATCGCATGTCGCGGTTAAGCGTTAAACTGGCATGCGCAGCATGGGTTACATGCATCTAAAATCACTTTAATACGCGAGACAGCCAGGCACGGCAGCGCTGGCGGCGCTCGATCACCAGACGCTCAATTCGGCCCGAGTTTCAACCAGAGTTCCATGACGTCGTTTACGTATGACGCAGTTCTAGCGGACGAGCCCCGTGAATGGCCATCCTCCGACCGGAACCCACTGCTATCCGCCGGGGTATCGGCGCGGGATGCCTGGGCATTGCTCGAGGCTTCGGGCGCGCTCGCCCTGCAGATCGATGTCGCGGGCAACATCATCCTGGCAACCGAAGCCTCGGCGCAGTTGCTTGCCTATCCCCGGGAATACCTTCTTAAATCCTCGATCCTGGATGTCGTCTCGTTCGAGCAGCGCGAGCAGCTCGCCGAGCTGCTGCGTGCCTGCGAGCAGGAAGCGCCTTGCAAGACCGGCCGCATCCGCTTCTCGGGCGGGGTCGGCGAAAGCCGCTGGCTGGACCTGCGCGTGTGCCGCCACGCCGACGAAGACGGCAACCCGAGCTTGCTGCTGTTTGGCTACGACGTGACCGACTGGGTCGACAACGAAGCGCGGCTCATCGAGGCGTCCTTTCGCGATCCGCTCACCGGCGTAGGCAACCGCGCCATGGTGCGCGAACGCATTGCCGGGTACTTTGCCGAAGATGGCACGGGAAAGGCGCCATTTGCGCTCGCCCTGATGGACCTCGACGGGTTCAAGAAGGTCAACGACTCGCTCGGCCATGAATTTGGCGACGCCTTGCTCAAGCAAGTCAGCGTGCGGCTGCGCGGGGCGGTTCGCCCGACGGACATGGTCGCGCGGCTGGGCGGCGATGAGTTCGTGCTGCTGCTCGACGGGATCGCGTCGGAAGCGGCCGCCATCGGCATCGTGGAGAAGGTGATCCATGTCTGCAGGCAGCCTTTTCACCTGGCCGGCTGCCAGATCCGCGTCACCACCAGCCTGGGGCTCACCTTCGGCACGCTGGCCCATCAGTCCGAGTCGCAGTTGCTCAAGCGTGCGGACCTGGCCATGTATGACGCCAAGGCGCAGGGCAAGAATCGATACTGCGTCTACACGCCGGAGCTGGAGCATCGGCTGGACGAGCAGTTCCGGATCGAACAGAACATGTTCGAGGCCGTCCAGAACGGCGAGTTCCTGCTCCACTACCAGCCGATCGTGTGGCCCGGCACCGGCAAGGTCTGCGCGGTCGAGGCGCTGATGCGGTGGCAACACCCGACAGGGTCCGTGCCACCGGCCGTGTTTATCCCGGTTGCGGAGCATAACGGCCTCATCAACCATCTCGGGGCGTGGGCGCTGCGTTGCGCGTGCGCGCAACTGGCAAGCTGGGATGCGCTCGGGCTGGACGTGGGATACATATCGGTCAATGTCTCTCCGGTCCAGTTCAGGCACCCCGGCTTCGCGGACAGCGTCAGGCGGGCCATCAGGGATGCCGGCGTCAGCTCGCACCGGCTGGTCCTGGAGATCACGGAAGGCGCGCTGATGACCGACCCCGAGGCGGCGCAAGACTTGCTGACGGAGTTGCGCGAACTGGGCGTGCGGTTCGCGGTCGACGACTTCGGCACGGGGTACTCGAGCTTGTCCTACCTGCGCCGCTTCCCGCTCTCCGCACTGAAGATCGACCAGAGCTTTGTGGCCGACATGATGGACTCCCCGCATGCGCGGACCATCGTGTTTGCCGTGTTGTCGCTCGCGCGGGAACTCGGGCTGGTGGCCATCGCCGAAGGGGTGGAGTCGGACGAGCAAAGCCAGTTGCTGGCCGAGCAAGGCTGTGAGCTGGTGCAGGGCTGGCGCTATGCAAAGGCAATGAGCCCGGCCCAGTTCGTGGACCTGGCGCAAGCCGGCACGCTGCAGCTTGGCAATGCCCAAGTGTTCTCGAAGTAGACGCCGCCATGTCAAACCATTCAAGCAATACGTTCTTCGAGACGCTATGGAGCCGCATGGCGCAGCAAGGGGATTTCCCCACGCTGCAGTTCTGCATCGACAACGTTTTCAAGACGCTCAACAGCGACACCAGCGTCGGCGAGATGGCTGCGGGCGTGCTCTGCGATTTCAGCTTGTCGCAGAAGGTCATACGCCTGGCCAATTCCGCCATGTATCGCTCGTTCGGGGGCGAAGTCACGACGGTGTCGCGCGCCATCCTGGTCCTGGGGGTCGAAGCGATCAGCCACCTCACGCTCGGGGTCCAGTTGCTGGACTATTTCTCCGGGGTGGCCATCAACCGGCCGCAGGCTTCCACTGAACTGAAGCAGGCCCTGATCGCCGGCGAGTTCACGCGCGCGCTCAGCAACGCCCAAGGCATCAGGCAGGCGGAAGAAGCCGTGGTCTGCACGTTGATGCACCACATGAGCCGCCTGCTTCTGGTCTTCTACTTTGCCGAGGAGTGGGAACAGGTCCAGGCCATATGCAAGGGCGACTCCGCCAAGGAAAGCGAAGCGTGCCAGCAAGTGCTGGGTGTCACCCTCGAAGACATCGCGGCAGCGGCGGCGATCAAATGGAGGCTGCCCAGCCTGATCGCGACGTCGATGCTCTGCCAGCGCTTCGACGCGGATTCGGTGCTGGAATCCCACGCCGGCTGGCTGGGCGCGATTGCCAACATCTCGTCCCGGGCCGCCACGCTGGTGGCAAGGGACGCGCCGCGGGAAGAGGTCCAGGCCTTGCTGCTGGATCACGCCGAGGCACTTGGCCTGCAAGCATGCGCGGTGGAAGGCGCAGTCCTGCAGGCCCTGGCACTCAATGTCTCCATGACCAATGCGGAGTCACCCGGGACGGCCGAGGCGACCCCCGCCCTGAACGCCGGCAAGCCGAAGGATGCCCTCAAGCGCCTTCAGCAAAGCCTGCAGGAAGTACAGCGCGAGGGCGGCGAGCTGCCGGTCTCCGAGCTGGCGCCGCTGGTGCTCGAATCGGCCATGCAGGCGCTGAACTTCTCGCATTGCTTCCTCATGCTGCTCAACCCCATGGCGAAGCGTTTTGGCGCACGGGTTGGATTTGGCGAGGGCATGCGCGAGAAGATGGAAGCCCTGTCCTTCGAAGAAGGCTTCGTCCCCGATATCTTTCACTTCGCCGCCATCGGCAACAAGCCGCTGCTGTTCGAGGACTCCTTTGACAAAGAGGTGGCGCACCGCGTGCCCCGCTGGTATCGGGAACAGATGCCCGATGCCCGCTCCATCCTGCTGGCGCCCGTGATGATCAAGAATCGCTGCGTCGCCATGATCTGCGGAGACTGGGGCCCGACGCCCTGCACGGGCGGGCTGTCCGATGGGGAGATGGAAGCCATCAGCCTGCTGACGCAGGAGATCTCGGCGAGCTTCCTCAGGTCTGCCGAGCTCCGGTAGGCGCGGTGCTGGTCACCGGCATTGCGCCCCCTGGACGATGACAAGGCCCTTTGCCAGGCCAAGGCCGCAGGCAGGAACGGCGTGGCGAGCCAGGACTGATCTAGTTCGAGCCCTGCGCCGGGCCGGCGGCAGGCGGCCCGGCCGCCCCGGCTCTCGCCTTCGCGCGATTCCACGCATGGCCAATGGCAAGCCCGGCAGAGGTCGGGACATACATGCTGGAGTCCTCGGCCGTACTGCCGTCGTACTGCAGCAAGCCTGAATCCATCATCTTGCGGATCTGCCAGCGGTGAACGACCTCGTCGTTGCCTTGCGCGCCAGGTTCCACCAGCACGACGCTTGGCAAGAGCCTGCCCCAGGGATCGCGAGCAATGCGCAGGACCGCCCCGTTGGCCACTCTTCCCAATAGCTCGCTCTGCCTCATTCTTGCTCCACGCTTCTTTTGCTTCCTCTTCTTCTGCTTTTTTTTCTTCTTGCCAGGTACGGCGGGCATCAAGGCGTCCCGAGCGGCGGACGAATCCCCTAAGCCAGCCAGCCCCCTGACGGGGGGTGAGGATACAAAAATCCGCGCCGGCAAAGCTCACAAATACTCACAAAGACTCACAAAGACTCGCAAGCATGCAGAAGCTCAAAAAAGGCTCGCCGCCGGGTGCTATCCCTCAGCCTGGTCCTGCCAGCGCTGCGCCAGCAGGTAGCCGACGCCACGCACCGTGCGGATCGCCGGGCCATGCGGCCAAGCCTGCGAGAGCTTTCCGCGCAGCCGGCTGATGGCGACCTCTAGCCGGTGCTCGTCGAAGTCAAGGTAGTTGCCGCCCAGCGCTTCCACCAATTGGCGGCGGCCGGCGGGATCGGGCGCGCTGCGCCGCAAGGCCTGCAGCAGCTGGCTTTCCATGCGCGTGAGCAGGAGCGGGTTGCCATCCGGCGTGATGGCCATGAGACGGCGCGCATCGAGGCACCAGGCTGGCGCGGGCGCACCGGCCAGCGGCGGCAAAGGAAGGTCAGGCGTCGCGGGGCCGAGGCGGCGCAGCAGGTTGGCGATCACCAGCAGCAGCTCTTCCGTGCGCGCCGGCTTGACGAGATAGCCATCGGCGCCGCCGCGCAGCCCGGCGAGCCGGTGGTGGGCCATGCCGCGCGCGGTCAGCATGACGATGCCCAAGTCGGGCCGGGTCCGGCGCAGGCGCTCGCAGATCGACAACCCGTCCTCGTCCGGAAGGCCCAGGTCCAGTATCAGCAGCCGGCACGGCCGGCTCGCCAGGTGCGCGTCCAGCGCCGCTGCATTGGCCAGGCTCGCGACGGCATAGCCGGCGTGGGTCAAGTGAAAGGTCAGCTCCGTGCGCAGGCGCTCGTTGTCCTCGACCAGCGCGATGGGAACCCCTTTGGGCATCCCGGTCGGGGCGGCATCGGAAGCAGCGAGGGCGGCAAGCACGGCGGCGACAGTCATGCGGCCTCCGGCAGCCACGCCACGAAGCAGGCCCCCTCGCGCCAGTCCGGATCGCAGCGCAGGGTCCCGCCATGCAGCTCCATGATCTTGCGCGCCAGCGGCAGGCCCAGCCCTAGGCCGGGCTGGTCGGCAATCTCGCCGAGCCGGTGGAATTTCTCGAAGATCACGTCTTCCTTGCCCAAGGGCACGCCGGGCCCCTGGTCGCGAATGCGCCAGGCCACGCCGCGCACACCCTCGCGCATGCCAGCGGCGATGTCGATCAGGATGCGGCTCGCCGGGTACGCGTACTTGAGCGCGTTGTCGAGCAGGTTGAGCAAGGCGAAGTGCAGCAGGCGGACATCGCCATCGAGCTGGGGCAACCCGGCCCCGGCCTCCAGGGATACCCGGGCCGCCGCTTGCGGCTCGAGCGACGCGAGCACGTCCCGGCTGAGTTCGGCGAAGCCAAACGGCGCGGAGTCGAGCTGCTGTTCGCCGGGCACCAGCCGCTCGCGCGCCTCGGCCAGCTCCATGAGGAGCTTTAGCCGCCGCACGGCCAGCTGGATGCTCTGGTAGCGGCTCTCGCGCTGCGCGCGGTCGCCGCCGATGTCATCGAGCAGGCGCAGGCTATAGGCCGCGGCATCGATCACTGCTACCGGCGTGCGGACCTCATGCGTCATCATCGCGAGCAAACGGCTTTGCTCCTCGAACGCACGCCGCTCGCGCAGGGAAGACGCCATCGCCTCGCGGGCCTGCTGCCGCTCCCGCTTGCGCTCGCTGTCCGCTTCGCGCACGCGCAGCACAATGGTCAGGTGCAGCGCCAGCATCAGCGCCAGGTCGAGCAGGTGCACGCTTTGTGTGGTGACGGGACTCAGCGGCAACAGGCCGAACGCGCCAAGGCAGCCAGGCAGGATGATGAGGCAGTACAGCGATAGTGAGGCCGCGACCAGCCGTCCGGAAAGCCCTCCGGTGCGCCACAGTTGAAGATAGACCGGAATCGAGAGCAATTGCCCCAGCAGCACCCCGGTATAGAGCACGGAAACCGCGGTACCGTAGTGATCGCTCGATGACGACAAGGCGACCGCCAGGCCCATCAGCATGAGGCCCTGGTGATAGCGCAGCAGGCGCGGCGCGCGCTCGCGCAGCTGCAGCAGGCAGATCACGAACAGGCTGGCGCACGCCCATTGGAGCCCCACCAGGGCCTTGGCGGCCAAGAGCGGCACGGTGGCATCGTGCGGAAAGAAAAACTGGCTGGCCAGTCCGTCAGCGGCAAACCAGCGCAGGGTAGCCACGGCCACGAGCAAGGAAAAAGCCCCGTAGAGCGCGCGGCGGGTCAGCAACCAGCCGGCCAGGTAGAAGAGCACCGCCGTGGCCATGAAACCCAGGTGCATGCCATAGCCGATATTGGCGGCCGCGCTTGCCGCGCTCAGCGCCGACCCATGCCACAGCCGCAACGCCACCGCCATGGTGCCGGTGGTCCGGATGCGCAGGTAGAGCACATCGCCCGGCTGCGGCTGCGCAAGCCGGAAGGCCAGGTTGCGATAACGCCCACCGGAGCCGTCGCGGGCGTCGAAGGGCAGCGCGTTGCCGCTGCGGCGCTCCACCCAGGTGCCGTTCGCTGTTGCCTGGTACAGGCGCACATCGTCAAGCGCCCCCGGCCAGATCTCCAGCCAGCGCTCGCCACCCTGGGCCGCCGCGGACAGCACCACCTTGAGCCAGACCGCGTCGTGGGTGAAACCCTCGTTCAGGCCACCGCGCAATGGCTGGAATCCATCGGCATGGGCGGCAACCTGCGCGATCGTGAGCCGCCCGCCAGGATCGCGCAACCAGGACACATTGGGGTCTTGCAGGGGTAGCGGGCCAGCATCGGAGGCCCAGGCCCGCGCCATCAGCAGCCAGGCCAGCATGCCGATGAGACCGGCCACATGCAGGCGGCGGGCCAGCATGACGCCAGCGCCATGGTGCCAGGGCGGGTTGGCGGCGCTCATGCGGCGAAACCAGGTTGCCGGATCACAGGACCGATCCTGCGGCACCGCGTGGCGCATGACCGTGACCGCCCGCTGCCGGGATGCTGGGACAGCGAGAACAGCGAGAATGGCGAGAGTGGCGAGAGTGGCGAGGCTGCAGGCGCGTGACGCCGCCAACTGGACACACCAGCCATTCTGGGTGGCTGAAGAGCCGCCCGGCAAGCCAATCTTCAGTCATTCCCGAGGCAAGGTGTGCGGCGGGACTCCTAGAGCACCTGGTCCGCATTATCGTATTTGGTCTTTTATCTTTTTATCGTTCTGTCTTCTTCCCGCTGATCTGGTGATCTGGTGATCTGGATCTGCAGGAGGCCCGGTGCCGGGCACGCCTTCGGCGAGAACACAGCCGTGCGGGATTTTTGGCTATTGGCCGGGATTATTCAAGTCAGCCAAACGGACGAGGCGAACCGGCGACGTTAGCCGATAGCGAAGTAGGCAACTCACCGATAGCGGGCAGCGAGCCAAAAGGCCATGCTGAAACCAGCATTGGCGCGGAACCGGCCACCTGGCCGCGCGCCCTCTACCGGCAACTGGCATGCATACCCGCTTACCCATGCCGGCCATGCCGCCCGGCCGGCCAGACGTTCCTGGCCATGCCGTGCGGCGCGGCTTGCAGCTATCGCTTGCGTTACTCCACCGTGACCGACTTGGCCAGGTTACGCGGCTTGTCCACGTCGGTGCCGCGCGCGCACGCGGTATGGTAGGCCAGCAATTGCAGCGGCACCACGTGCAGGATCGGCGACAGGTCGCCGTAGTGCTCGGGCAGGCGGATGACCTGGATGCYTTCGGTGGAATGGATATGAGTGTCGCTGTCAGCGAACACATAGAGACGGCCGCCGCGGGCGCGCACTTCCTGGATGTTGGACTTCAGCTTTTCCAGCAGCGCGTCGTTGGGTGCCACCGTGACCACGGGCATGGCCTCGGTCACCAGTGCCAGCGGGCCGTGCTTGAGCTCGCCGGCCGGATAGGCTTCGGCGTGGATGTACGAGATTTCCTTGAGCTTGAGCGCGCCTTCCAGGGCGATCGGGTAATGCAGGCCACGGCCCAGGAAGAGCGCATTCTCGCGGCGGGCGAAGTCCTCGGACCAGGAGATGATCTGCGGCTCCAGCGCCAGCACGCCGTGCAGGGCCACGGGCAGGTGGCGCAGGTTGGTCAGCGCCGCGGCTTCCGCCTCGGCCGTGAGCCTGCCGCGTACCTTGGCCAGCGCCAGGGTCAGCATGTACAGCGCGGCGAGCTGGGTGGTGAAGGCCTTGGTCGACGCGACGCCGATCTCGGTGCCGGCACGCGTCAGGAAGCGCAGCGCGGTCTCGCGCACCATGGCGCTGGTGGACACATTGCACACAGCGAGGGTATGCGTGTGGCCCAGCGACTTGGCGTGGCGCAGGGCAGCCATGGTATCGGCGGTCTCGCCAGACTGCGAGATCACCACCACCAGCGCGCGCGGGTTGGGCACGGTTTCGCGGTAGCGGTACTCGCTCGCCACCTCGACCTGGGTCGGGATCCTGGCCACGGATTCGAGCCAGTACTTGGCGGTGCAGCCCGAGTAATAGCTGGTGCCGCAAGCCAGGATCAGCACGCTGTCGATCTCGCTGAACACGCTCTGGGCGGTCTCGCCGAACAGCTCGGGCGTAATGGCGTCGATGCCTTCCAGCGTATCGCCGAGCGCGCGCGGCTGCTCGAAGATTTCCTTCTGCATGAAGTGGCGGTACGGGCCCAGCTCCGCCGCCGCGGCGTGCGTCTCGACCACGCGCACTTCGCGCTCGACCAGGTGGTCGTGCACGTCGCGGATGGTGGCGCCTTCGCGGGTGAGTTCCACCACGTCGCCTTCTTCCAGGTAGATGATGCGGTTGGCGGTACCCGCCACGGCCAGCGCGTCGGAAGCCAGGAAGGATTCGTTGTCGCCCAGCGCCACCACCAGCGGCGAGCCGGCGCGGGCGCCAACCACGCGTTCCGGATGGTCCTTGGAGAACACGGCGATGGCGTAGGCCCCGTGCAGGCGCTTGGTCACGGCACGCACCGAGGCGAACAGGTCGCCGCGCGTGGCGCTGCTCGGGTAGGTGTAGACCTGATGGATCAGGTGGGCCACCACTTCGGTATCGGTCTGCGACTCGAAGCCATAGCCGGCGGCGCGCAGCTCTTCGCGCAGCGGCTCGTAGTTCTCGATGATGCCGTTGTGCACCAGCGCGATGGACTCACCCGAGAAATGCGGGTGGGCGTTGGTGGTGTCAGGCTTGCCGTGCGTGGCCCAGCGCGTATGCGCCACGCCGGTCATGCCGGCCAGGCCGGACGCGCGGGTCTGCTCGTCCAGGTCGGCCACGCGCGAGACCGTGCGTGCGCGCTCGAGCGCGTTGTCGCGCACTACCGCCACGCCGCAGGAATCATAGCCACGGTACTCGAGGCGACGCAGTCCTTCGATCAGGACCGGAACAATATTGCGCGAGGAAACCCCGCCGACGATGCCGCACATATTCTTCTCCCACAGGGCGCGGACACGGCCGCACCGGATGATTGGCGCGAGGACGGCGCTGCCGTCTCCCGCGAGTTGCCATTGCCGCCCGGCCGTATCCCGGCCAGGTGGTGGCGGGATTTATTTCTTGGCTTGCTTGACCGGGCGCTGCCACGCGTCGAGCGTCATCTGCTTGGAGCGCGACAGCGTCAGCTTGTCGGCCGCCGCATCCTTGGTCAACGTGGTGCCGGCGCCAATGGTGGCACCGCGGCGCACGGTCACCGGCGCGACCAGCTGCGTGTCGGAACCGATAAAGACATCGTCCTCGATGACGGTGCGGTACTTGTTCGCGCCATCGTAGTTGCAGGTGATGGTGCCCGCGCCGATGTTGACGCGCGAGCCGACCGTGGCGTCGCCCACGTAGGCAAGGTGGTTGGCCTTGCTGTGCGCGGCGATCTGGCTGTTCTTGACCTCGACGAAGTTGCCGATGTGCACATCCTCGCCCAGCACCGTGCCGGGACGCAGGCGCGCGTACGGGCCGATGCGCCCGGCCGCGCCGACGCTGGCATCCTCGAAATGGCAGAACGGCTGCACCCGCGCGCCAGCGCCCACGGTGCTGTTGCGCAGCACGCAGTTGGCGCCGATATGGGCGCCGTCTTCCAGGTGCACGCGGCCTTCGAACACGCAGTTCACGTCGATGGTGACGTCGCGCCCGCAGGTAAGCTCGCCGCGGATATCGATGCGCGCCGGATCCAGCAGCGTCACGCCGGCTTCCAGCAGGCGCTGCGCCAGGTTGCGCTGATGGATGCGCTCCAGCTCGGCGAGCTGCACCTTGCTGTTCACGCCCAGCGTTTCCCACAGCGCATCGGGCTGCGCGGAAACCACTTCCATGCCGTCCGCCACCGCGCGCTCGACGGCGTCGGTCAGGTAGTACTCGCCCTGGGCGTTGTCATTGCGCAGCGTGGACAGCCAGCGACGCAGGGGGCCGGTGGGCGCCAGGATGATGCCGGTGTTGATTTCACGGATGGCGCGCTGCGGCTCGCTGGCATCCTTTTGCTCGACGATGCGCACGATCTTGCCCGCCTCGCGCACGATGCGGCCATAGCCGGTGGGGTCCTCCATCTCGACCGTCAGGATGCCGAAGCGCTCGCTGCCGGCCGCGGCCACCAGGCGCTGCAGCGTGGCGGCTTCGGTCAGAGGCACATCGCCGTACAGCACCAGCGTAGGCTGGCTGTCGTCGAGCAGCGGGAGCGCCTGCGCCACGGCATGGCCGGTGCCAAGCTGCTCGGCCTGCAGGGCGAAGGCAACGTCTGGCGCGCCAACCGCCTCGCGCACGCAGTCGGCGCCATGCCCAACCACCACCACGAGCCGGGTCGGCAACAATTTTCGTGCCGTTTCAATCACATGAGCAAGCAGCGGCCGGCCAGCGAGAGGATGCAGGACCTTGGGCAGCGCGGAGTTCATCCGCTTGCCCATTCCTGCAGCGAGAATGACGATATTCACAAGGAGGGTCCTAAGTGAGTGTGTCCAGCAAACAGTATGAATCACCCCCTCGGCGAGCCCGGGGGCCGGCAGCGCTGGCCAGGGTCCTGGCCCGGACCCCGAAACCGGTGGCAAAGCCAGCAACGGTTGGGAATCGCGGGCACGATCAGCTGCCAAAACGCGCGGAAAAGGATTCTATCATGGGGGTTTTGCGCCGTTTGAGCGCAAATCCCTTCCTGCGCGGGGACCGTGTCCGGTGTCTCCTTCTGGTCACAGCCGTGGTCGCCCTGACGGCCTGCAATGCCCTGAAGCTAGGCTACCAGCAGGGCGACCGGCTCGCCTACTGGTGGATCGACAACTACGTCGACGTCTCCGCCAGCCAGGAACCCCTAACCCGCGACGCCATCGCCCGCTTCTTCGCCTGGCATCGCAAGGACCAGTTGCCCGAGATCGCCGGCCTGCTGCGCCAGGCCAAGAGCGAGGTACAGCAGCCGGTCTCTGCGGCCGCGGTGGGCAAGATCCAGGACGACGCTCAGCGCCTGGCGCGCGTTGCCTTCGACCGCTCCACACCCGACGTGGCCGACCTGCTGCTGACGCTGACCCCTGAGCAGATCGCCCGCATGGAGAAGAAATTCGCCGACGCCAACGCCAAATACCGCAAGGAATACCTGCGCCCCGACCCGGCGGCCCGCGAGGAGGCCCGGTTCGACAAGGTGATGGACTACGCGCGGCTGGTCTACGGGCGCTTCTCTAGCGATCAGGAGGCCACGATCCGCAGCGCCATGGCGCCCGTGGTGCAA
Organism: Cupriavidus sp. YAF13; assembly: GCF_052113425.1. Classification (NCBI taxonomy): domain Bacteria; kingdom Pseudomonadati; phylum Pseudomonadota; class Betaproteobacteria; order Burkholderiales; family Burkholderiaceae; genus Cupriavidus; species Cupriavidus sp. YAF13. The sequence continues at coordinate 4,473 of NZ_JBFRDD010000006.1, read as the reverse complement.
GGCGCCGAAGCGCGCTACGCGGAACGCGTCAAGCGCCAGCAGGAATGGCTCGCGCTGGTGCGCCAGGTGCAGGCTGAGCATCCTCCCAAGGCCCAGGTCGTGGAGATGCTAAGGCGCTATGGCGATCACTGGCAGAATCCGCCCACGCGGGAGCGCAATGCCCGTTACGACGCCAACAACGAGGCCGGGCTGGCGCTGACCGTCACCATTGCCAACCTGACCACACCGGAGCAGAAGGCCCACGCGGCGGATCGCTTCCAGAAATGGATCGATGACGCGAACGCGTTGATGCGCGATGGCACCGCCAATGCGGCGGCGCCCCGTCCAACGCGCGCTGAGAACTGACGAGGGGCCGGGAGGCCGGCCCGTGGCCTATTCGGCGGCAGGCTGCGCCGGGCTGGCGGGCGCCGACTTCTCGAAGCGCACAAATTCCAGCTTGTTCTCTTCCATGCCGCCCGCGAAGACCAGCGGCTGCTGGGAGAAGGTGGTCTCGCCGAACAGCGAGGCCTCGTCCACCTTGGCCAGGCCGGTTGCCAGCCCGTTGAAATCGAACAGATCGGTATCGGCCAGATGCGACGGCACCACGCTGCGCAGCGCGGCAAAGATATTGTCGGTGCGCCCCGGATTGGTCCGCTCCCACTCCAGCACCATCTCCTTGACCTTCTTGCGCTGCAGGTTTTCCTGCGAGCCGCACAGGTTGCACGGGATGATCGGGTATTCCATCGCGCGCGCGTAGCTGGCGATGTCCTTCTCAGGGCAATAGGCCAGCGGGCGGATCACGATGTGCTGGCCGTCGTCGGTGGCCAGCTTGGGCGGCATCGCCTTCATCTTGCCGCCGAAGAACAGGTTCAGGAAGAAGGTCTGGATGATGTCGTCGCGATGGTGGCCCAGCGCGATCTTGTTGGCGCCAAGTTCCTTCGCGGTACGGTAGATCACGCCGCGGCGCAGGCGCGAGCACAGCGAGCAGGTGGTCTTGCCCTCGGGCACCTTCTCCTTGACGATGGAATAGGTATCCGCGTCGACGATCACATACTCCACCCCCACCGATTTCAGGTAAGCCGGCAGGATGTGCGCGGGAAAGCCCGGCTGCTTCTGGTCCAGGTTCATCGCGATCAGCTTGAACTTGACCGGCGCGCGCTTTTGCAGCGCCATCAGCACCGACAGCATGGTGTACGAGTCCTTGCCACCGGAGAGGCACACCAGCACCGTGTCGCCATCCTCGATCATCTTGAAATCGCCGATGGCGCGGCCCGTCTGCGACTGGAGATAGGTCTCCAGACGGAAGAAGTTCTTGGAATGCGTGGTGGCGGTCATGGCGATGGGGCGATGGGGCGATGGGGTACGGCAAAGCAAGGGCAAAACGGCGCGCAATGCGGCAGTTGCATCACATGCGCAAGCTGCCGGGGCCGGAGAACCCGGCATTTTACCGTGAGCTGCCACCCTGCGCCGGCAGCCCGCCAGAGCGGCTCACTTACTGGCCAACCGGCTCGCTCTTGATATGGAACACCTCGACGCCGACCGAATCGCAGTCCGGGTACACATCCGGCTTTTCGGTCGATACGCGCACGGCGCGCACCTTGGGGTGCTTGAGCATGGCGCGCGCCACGTCGTCGCACAGGGTTTCCTGCAGGTGGACGTGGCCCTGCGCCATGCGCTCGGCGACCGTATTGCGCATGAAATCGTAGTCCACCACTTCCTGCAGCTTGTCGTCCTGGGGCGTGCTCTGGGCCAGTGGCACGAACAGGTCGATATTGATCAGCACGCGTTGTTCGCCCTTTTTCTCGAATTCGTGCACACCGATATTGATCTGCACTTCGTAGTTGCGCAAGAACATGCGGCGGCAGTCTTGCAGGCTGGGATGTGTGAGGGCGGCGAGCATGGTCATGATGGGGGAGAGGAAAAAAGAGGAGGAAGGCGCGCGCGGGCTTGGCGCGCGCGCCGGATACGTTATTCGATCATTCGGTCAGGAACATCACGTCGCGCGCCAGCGGCATCAGGTGCTGGCCGCCGTCGACGTAAAGCGTGGTGCCGGTCACGGCACGCGCCTCGGCCAGGTAGGCCACCGCCTGCGCGATGTCCTCCGGCGTGGACGACTGCCCCAGCGGCGTCATGCGGTGGGCGCGCCGGAAGCCCGGGCTGGACTGGTCGCCCGAGACCATGGTGATGCCGGGCGCCACGCCCACCACCCTCAGCTTGGGTCCCAGCGCCTGGGCCAGCTGCACGGTAGCCGTCTGCAGCGCCGCCTTGGACAGCGTATACGACAGGAAGTCCGGATTCAGGTTATCCAGCTTCTGGTCGAGCAGGTTGATGACCACGCCGCGCTGGGTGTCCGACATGGCGCGGTGCATTTCGCGCGCGAGCAGCAGCGGCGCGGCCACATTGGTGCGCATATGCGTATCGAGCGAGGCATAGGAAAAGCTGGTGGCCACGTCGTACTGGAACAGCGAGGCATTGTTGACCAGGCAGGTCGGCACGCCCAGCGCATCGGTACAGGCCTTGATCAGCGTGGCGGTGGACGCCTCGTCGGCCAGGTCGGCCTGCAGCACGGCGGCACGCTGGCCACCGGCACGGATCTGTTCGGCCAGCGCCTCGGCCTCGGCCACGGAGCGATGGCAATGCACCGCCACGTCCCAGCCGCGCTGGGCCAGCTCCAGCGCGATCACACGCCCGAGCCGGCGCGCGGCGCCAGTGACGAGCGCGATGCCGCGCGCAGGGGTAGCGGAGGCTGCGGCGGCGGTAGCGCCGGCAGGCGATGCGGAGTCAGGGGATTCGGAGGCTGGCATTGCTACAATCGCGGTATGCACAAAGGCGCTAGTTTACCCCTTCCCCCCGCCGACGCACTGTCGGCGTCCGCCGCGCTGAGCGCGCACATCGGCCAGGCTATCGACGACGCGGGCGGCTGGCTCGGTTTCGACCGCTATATGGCGCTTGCGCTATATGCGCCCGGGCTGGGCTACTACAGCGGCGGCGCCGCCAAGTTCGGCCGCGACGCGCGCGATGGCAGCGACTTCATCACCGCCCCCGAACTCAGCCCGTATTTCGCCCGCACGCTCGCGCGCCAGTTCGCGCCGCTGCTGGCGCAGGGCCTGTCGCAGCTCCTGGAATTCGGCGCCGGCACCGGCCGGCTCGCCGCCGACCTGCTGCTGGCCCTGGAGCAGGAAGGCCAGTTGCCCGAGCGCTACGCCATCGTCGAGCTCTCCGGCGAGCTGCGCGCGCGCCAGCAGGCCACGCTGGCCACGCGCGCGCCGCATCTGGCCCCACGCGTCGCCTGGCTGGATACGTTGCCCGAGCATTTCGAGGGGATCGTGGTCGGCAATGAAGTGCTGGACGCCATGCCGGTGCGGCTGTTCGCCCGCAGCCACGGCCGCTGGCTGGAGCGCGGCGTGGCCCGCCGGGACGGCGATGCTGACGCATCCGACGCATCCGGCGTATCCGACGCAGCCTTCGGCTTTTTGGACCGTCCCGTGGCGGCCGACGCCCTGCCCGCATCCCTGCACGCCGTGGCCGGCGACCACGACATCGTCACCGAAACCCACGCCGAGGCCGAAGGCTTCATGCGCGCAGTAGGCACAATGCTCACGCGGGGTGCGGTGTTCCTGATCGATTACGGTTTCCCCGCTGCCGAGTACTACCATCCGCAGCGTGTCGGCGGCACGCTGATGTGCCACTACCGCCATCACGCCCACCCGGACCCCTTCCTCTACCCCGGCCTGCAGGACATCACCGCCCACGTCAACTTCAGCGGCATCGCCCACGCCGCGGCCGATGCCGGGCTGACTGTAGCCGGCTTCGCCTCGCAGGCACGCTTCCTGATGAATGCCGGCATCACCGAGCTGCTGATGGCACTGGACCCCAACGACACGCGCAACTTCCTGCCCGCCGCCAACGCGGTGCAAAAGCTGCTGTCCGAGGCCGAGATGGGCGAACTGTTCAAGGTGATCGCGCTGACCCGCGACTTTGATGCGGCGCTGCCGCTGACAGGCTTCGCACGCGGCGATCGCAGCCACGCGCTATAGTCCGCGCATTTCACCCTCTTCCCCTCAGGCACCCCAACATGCTGCGCTGGACCCTCACCATCTTCCTGGCCGTCATCGTGCTGTCGGCAGCGCTGCCCTGGCTGCAGAAGCTGGGGTTGGGGCGGTTGCCGGGGGATTTGCGGTTTCGGTTGTTTGGGAGGGAGTTTGTGTTGCCGTTTGCTTCGACGGTTTTGTTGTCGATGGTGGCGTTGGTGATTGGGAAGTTGTTTTAGGGGGGCGGGGGGGCACTGCAACTGCAACTGCAACTGCAACTGCAAAATCAGCTTCAACTGCTTAACTTCAAGGTCAAAGGCAACTGCAGTTTCACCTCCCCTGCGGGGCGGCGACCTACTTTTTTGTCTTGCCAAAAAAGTAGGCAAAAAAGGCGCGCCGGATGGGGCGACACCCCCTTGGGATTTCACGAAAAGAGCGGCCGGGACCCAAACTCCCCAAACTC